>OMID01000111.1 GCA_900299005.1 Oxalobacteraceae bacterium | reverse complement strand
TGCTGGATCGATCATTCCAGCCCACAAGCGATCGGCACTCGCCTCACACCCAACCCCGTCGCCCCAGCGAACGCTGGGGCCCATGCTGGTGTCGCGCTGGGTGCTCGACAGGTACGCGATGGGCTTTGGCCAGTCGTGTGCACACTTGGGTCCCAGCTTTCGCTGGGACGACAGGTTGACTGCGGTTGGCGTTCGACAGTCGTATGCCTGCTTGGCCCGCAGCGTTCTCAACGGTGACGAAACTAGAATGATTAAACAACCTACCAGTCAATGCTTATACCCATAAGCGACCATGATCTCTTTCGCCTTCTCCGATGTCAGAAAATTCATCAGTGCCTTGGCTGCCTCTGAATTACGGGCTGTTTCCAGCAGCACCGCATCCTGGCGTAATTCATCGTGAAAGCTCTCGGGCACAACCCAGCCGGAGCCGGATTTCAGTTGTCCGTTGTGCCATACCTGTGACAAAGCCACAAAGCCAAGATCGGCATTGCCTGTCACGACAAACTGGTGCGTCTGGGCGATGTTCTCACCTTGAACGACTTTGGGCTCCAATGTCGTCAGCACACCCAGTTTTTGCATCGTCTGCACCGCGGCAAGACCATACGGTGCCACCTTGGGATTGGCAATCGAGAGAAAACGAAAATCACCACGCTTGAGCGTGTCGCTACCCTCGTTTATCCAGCCTGCTTTGGGCGACCACAACGCGAGCCGTCCGATCGCGTAGGTCACCCGTGATCCGGCGACAGCCTTGCCCAGTTTTTCCAGTCGCGCTGGTGTTTCATCATCGGCCGACAGAAAAACCTCAAAGGGCGCGCCGTTGGTGATCTGCGCAAAAAATTTACCGCTCGCTCCCGGTGTCAGTACCAGCTTGTGTCCCGTACGTGATTCAAACACGGCGGCAATCTCTTTCATGGGTGCGGCGAAATTGGCTGCCACGGCCACCTTGACTTCAGCTGCCGTAGCAAGCGACGACACCCACAGACACACGACCCCTATCCATTGTTGTTTCATTGCATGCCTCACTGATCAGAATCTGAACAAGGCGCCCACGCTCACGCCCGATTGGCCTTTTTTACTCTCGGCGTAGCCTGTGCCCTCGGTCGCGGTGTCCGGCACCCATTTGTCGTAGAGCGTAAAGCCAGCGGTCGCATCCTTCTCGCGTGAGACGGTGGCATAGTCAATAAAAAAATCCCACTCTTTATAAGGCGACCAGGTCAGGCCCGTCGCGAACATGGCGAGATCATTTTTTCCTCGGCTTGAGGACTTGTCGTGGACCTGATACCAGCCCGCGTTCCAGCTGAGCGCTGGCATGAAGCGATAAAGAGCACCGGCGAACACCGTATCTGCGTCCACCCGACCGGCGGCAACACTGGATGAGAAAGTGCCGCCGACCGGAGAAGAAGGATTGCGTGTCATAACGAACCCGGCATTGAGCGTGATTTTATCGAGCGTGTATTTGGCCGCGATGAAGTCAGCGCGATTATTCACCTCGGCTGAATTGGAAAGCTTTGCCTCTACATGGTTGTAACCCAACTCAAGACCGCCCTGCTTGTAGCGTCCACCAAGGTAGTAATTCGTCCCCGTCTGCTCGTCCTCCGGCGCTCCTCCCAAAGAGACCGCCGCATCAAGGACAACACCCTCCACTGCGGGCGAGATGTAGCGGATCATTTTGTCCGCGCGATTGATACCCGAGGCCCCATGAAAACCCGCATAGCGACCGATGGGCTTGAGACCCCCGAAATTCCAGTTCTGCCGGGCGTCAAACGCGCTGTTAAGATCGTTCTGCAGATTCGCGCCACGCCCGATGATCAGCGTGCCCTTCTCCTTGGAGATCAATCGAAAATTGGCCTCGCGATCGAACACGGGATGTCCGCCTTTGGTGTAAGCGTATCCCCCTGCATCGCGGCCCAGCGCGCCCGTTCGGGTAGAAAAATTCGACTCCAGCGTGATCACGGCTCTCACCTCATCATCCAGCTCCCGCCCCAGCCGCAAACCGATTCGGTTATTCCCTTTGGGCTGATCGCTGATGCCTGACACGTCGCGCGGTGATGACGTCATGTTCGATGCGTCGTAATAGCCGGCTGACACCTGACCATAGACCTCCATCGAGATCTTGCGTTCGGCCTCGGCCTTTTTCTGGAGCTCCTGGGTCGCCTTGCGAATATCCTGCGCCTGATTGAATTCCTTGATCTCCTGCGCCTCAGCGACCTTCTTGAGCTTCTTGTCGTACTCCTCTAGGGTGAGGATTCCCTTTTCCAGCAAAATTTCCAGCAGGGCCCGCACATCCTCGCCCGCCTGCACATTCCCAGCGATCACGGCCGCGAGCATCGCGATGCCCGCCCCCAGCGTTGCAGCCCTCCGCTTCGACTTACTCATGGATCCATCCCCTGAAATCAAAACCTATCAAAATACACAAACATAATTTTGACAGAATATACCACAGCTAATTTTGATGAGCACCAAATCGGCCAGGACGATCCAATCTGACCACATGAAATTCCTCCCCCGCCGAGCCACAGCATGAAGCGATGTCCAGGCAGGCTCCGACTCGCCAGCCGCCAAGAAAGTCGCATCGGCTGCCGCCCGGGGAGCGCCGGGGCGAGTTGGGGCGCTGGGCGCGATGGACTGCTACATCAGGGCTATTAGGCTGCCCTCTTCCGCGCGAAGGCGGCTGGATCCGCCCCGGTCCAGTAGGTTTTGAATGGTTCGGGCAAGTTGTTCACGCTGCCTTCATCGAGCAGCGCGCCTTCCGGCACGGTCGGCAGCATGGTTGCCAGCGGCACGGGATGCCCGTCCGCCTGACGCACCATGATGTGGTCGGCGGTAATGTCATTCGGATGTTCCAGCCCCGCCGCACCCACCAGCTCGGCCAACGCCTCCACGGTGAGCTCATGAAAATTCATCACGCGCGTCGCCTTGTCGCCCACCACCAGAGCGCGCTGTCGATTGGGGTCCTGAGTCGCGACACCGGTGGGGCAATGATCAGTGTGACAGCTGCGTGACTGAATGCAGCCCAACGCAAACATGAAGCCACGAGCCGAATTGCACCAGTCCGCACCAAGCGCGATGGCGCGGGCGATATCAAAAGCCGAGATGATCTTGCCCGATGCACCGATTTTCACGAGCTCACGCTTGCCAATGCCAAGCAGCGTGCTGTGCACCAGTCGCAGACCCTCGCGCATGGGCATACCCACATAATCAGCGAATTCCACTGGCGCTGCGCCCGTGCCGCCCTCGCTGCCATCGACCACGATGAAATCCGGCCAGGTATCGGTTTGCATCATTGCCTTGGCAATGCCAAACCACTCCCATGGCTGACCGATGCATAGCTTGAAGCCGACGGGTTTGCCGCCCGAGAGTTCGCGCAGCTGGCGAATGAAGGCCATCATCTCGATGGGATTAGAAAAAGCGCTGTGCGCCGCCGGCGAGACGCAATCCTGACCCAGGGGCACGCCGCGCGCTGCAGCGATCTCAGGTGTGACCTTCGCTGCCGGCAGCACGCCGCCATGACCGGGCTTCGCGCCCTGCGACATTTTTATTTCAATCATCTTCACCTGCGGCGATATCGCCTGCTCAGCGAAACGCTGCGGGTCGAAATGTCCCGTCGGTGTGCGGCAGCCAAAATAGCCAGAACCGATTTCCCAGACCAGATCCCCACCATGTTCACGATGATACGTAGAGATCGATCCCTCTCCCGTATCGTGATAGAAACCGCCCATCTTCGCACCGCGGTTCAGCGCGAGTATGGCGTTGGGCGAGAGCGAGCCAAAGCTCATGGCCGAGATATTGAAGATCGATGCGTTGTAGGGCTGGGTACACTGTGGGCCCCCAATGCGTACGCGGAAAGTCCCGGGGTCTGCCTCTTTGGGTGCTGCGGAATGCCCTATCCACTCGGTGTCAGCGCCATAGACGGATTTGATCGTGCCAAAGCCACGCTTGTCATTCATGCGCTTGGCACGGGTATAAACCATCGCCCGCTGGTTGCGCGAGAACGGCAGATTCTCTTCATCGCTCTCCAGAAAATACTGGCGTATTTCCGGTCGTATGTATTCGAGCATGAAGCGCAAATGCCCCGACACTGGGTAATTACGCAAAATCGAGTGATGCTCCTGACGATAGTCACGCCAGCCAATAATGAACAGCACCAGACAGATGAACGACAGTAAATGAGAAAACGGCAAAAAAATAAACACCCCGAACCCCGACAAGACCCAGGGAAGGAAACGTGAATACTCAGCCATCAACGGTCTCCTCAAAAAATGAATCACCAGTGCTGCACAGCGGACTGCCTTACACCGTCAGTTGAATTCGACAGTCACCTGCGGGTCGCCCGGCAAACCAACGTACTGCACCCTTGCCTTCATACCCGGCTTGGGCGGCACCGGGTTGATAAAACCGCCCAGACTCAGCAGATCGCTTTTTTTCAAAGGGATGCCATCTTTCTTGAGCTCCGCAGCCAGCCACATCGCAGCCTTGATCGGATGGCCCATCAGCACGCTGCCCTTGGCGCGACCGATTTCCTTGTTCTCGGCATCATCGGTCATGACGACCGTCATCGTCGCCAGAGCATCAAGAAAAGCCTGTGTTTTTTGCACCGGTATTTCCATGCCCATCACGCCGCCCCGAAATGCGACATTCGTGGCGATCATCGCGTTGCCACTGAACTGACCTTCCAACATCAGATCAGGCAGTTCAATAAACGGAATCACCGATTCCAGATACGCCAGCGCTTCCAGCGGTGTCTTCGCATCGGCAAGGCGCGGGTCTTTCACTTCAACCAGAAAGTCGGCCTCCACCAGAGGGCGCGCACCGAAATCGGCGGGTAATACGGCGATGATATCGACAAAATTCCGGTCAAACATATAGCCCCACTTGGGACCATCGACACCAAAACGCTGCTGTAGCACCGGATTGGCAAACGCCGCCTTGTAACCCATCGGCGAGCCAAGCAATGCAGGCAGCTTTTGGCCGAGCTTGCGCTTGGCACATTCAGCATCCGCAAGGCTGATGTCATTACCGAACCCTTTGCTGAGCCTGCGGGTGGCAAAGTCAGACAAGTAAGCATCAATTGCGGCGTCATCCGGGCAGGCGGCCATTGCCGGCGCAGCAGCCATCAGCAGCATCGAAAAGACGAGCGACAAGACCAGCAGAAATCGGTTCAGCACGGTGTCGAACATGCAGCGTCTCCCGGGTGTTTTCTCTGCGCAGAATAGCATGTGCAACGCCGTGCTTTCGTTCAGCAAAGGGGAGCACCCTGCTCACGCTGCGTCATCATCGCCGAATGCGAGGGAACGTCACTCACGCATCGATCTGCCCCCCGGGAGGATCGGTGTACCCGAACGAACAATTGACTACATAAGTCGCAAACACGCTGCTTGAAGCGTTTTGCCTTGGTGAGGCAGAGCCGAATGATAAGGACTTTAAAAAAACCATCTGGACTCATTTGTTCCGTTCATTACCAGACATTGTTTATTTATAAAATTTTTTATTTTCAAATCAATAATTTCTCGAGAGTTTTGTTTCGATAGTGACAACAGCGGCAGGAACTCGGTAGACAGCGAGCTGCAGCAATTATTCGACCTTGCGAGTAAGTTAAATCTAGTCAATCAGCAGAGTGGGCATAGTCTTGCGTCTTTGACTACACCACCAATTACTGTAACGTCGTCCAGCGTCAGTTTTTTGTCAGTTTATTTTTATTCGATGTTTGTATGATTTACTGGATCATCGTATAAATATCCTGTCATAAAAGACCCTACGGAGGCAGAATTGGAGAGGATGCGCGAAAGGTCACTCCTAATCGCTCGATTGCCTCGTTATTTTGATGCACAGTAGGTGGAGCAACTATTTATTACAAGATTCCGGAGGACCATGCGGTCGAGCTGGGAGGTCATATCAGCGGCTGAAGATATGGCCAAGCAAAGCAGTAGACGACTATCAGTCGGACATGAAGCATTAAAACAATTTACATTCTAAGGGAGACATTGTGAAAACTTTAGGCCAAATGCTGACTGACCCAACGCATGAGAAATACCGCGTTTGGCAGTCGATCGTGACCTTTTTTATTTTTGCATCGTGTTTAGCACTGGCAATTGAGACTGTTCCCGAGCTTGCCTCCAGCTATCAACATGAACTTTTCATAATGGAGTGGATTTCAGTCGGCGTCTTTTCGATTGATTATCTGGCAAATCTATTCTACTCAGAGGAAAAACTCGCCTATGCATTCAGCGTGTGGGGCATCATCGATCTCGTTTCGATATTGCCCTCTTACCTCATGCTGCTCAACCTTACTGCCTTGCAAGGCACCAAGGTACTTAGGCTCGTGCGGGTTGCGCGGGTTCTTCGAGTCCTCAAGCTGGTGCGTATTGCCGTCAGCGAAACCAATGGTACTCAGAACCCGATCCTGGCCAATCTCAAAATCTACTTTATTTTATTCTTCTCTGTTCTAATGATCTCCAGTACAGCAATGTATTTTGTCGAGGGTTCGCTGTATTCGACTGAGGCCATTGAAGCCGGCCAAAAGCTGCTGGACACCACGGCTGAGGCGGGCAAAGAGCCCGTGAAATTCGTTCCCGTAGATCCTATCAGCGGAAATCTCATTCCAGAGGACAAGCGTTTCTTTACCTCCATTCCTGCCGCTATGTGGTGGTGCGTGGTCACCATGACCAGCACAGGCTATGGCGATATGTTCCCCGTTACAGTGGGTGGACGTATCGTCGCAGGCTTTACCATGATTCTGGGCTTGGTTTTATTTGCGATTTTATTTAACGTGATCGGAAAAACCCTGATGGTAGTCTTATTTGGCGAAAAATTATCGGCTCCTGAAGACTAAGGAGCAGTGCCTTGAGTCCTGCTTTGTCAGGACTCAGGGACCACATCGCTCCGCATTATTAAAAGATGCTCGAAGTGAACAAAAACACTACCTAGCAACGCCGAGAGCCACTCTTCTCAAGGTCCCTTCCAGGGGCTGATTTGTTTTTCAGTGCTTTATGATTTTTCATTTCTCCTTGGCCCTATGACAGGCGCTTTGCGTCCAATGCAGACAGGGTGCTTAAAAAACCTCAAGGCGCACATGTTCAGATTCCCAGTAGACTTGTTTTTAGCCGTACTTCATAACCTACACGCGTTCTTCTACCAATTCGATCTGCGCGTCTTGCCTATGCTGCGCATTCTTTAGCTGCTCGAGTACAACAGCTTGTGGCAAGGCACCCCACATGCAATTGAGTGAGACAAAAACCCATACCTCCTCCCTGTTTCTGCCTCTGATCGCAAGCATCGTCTCCACCTGGCTGATGGACTTTGCCGAGGGCCAGAATCGGCCAGAGCAATTAGGCTCCATTCCAAGCTGCATCTACTGGATCATCATCACGATTACTGGCTAAGGCAACGTGGAAAATCTGCCCCCAGGTGACATCATTACACCGATGGCCTGCTGTCTCGCTCTTTGTATGGCTGCCATCCTGGCTATTCTCATGATCACTTACCGGTGTGTCTGTGGCACAAAACGCAGTCAGCATCATCGTATTTACAAGCTTGTCGTGGCATTTGAGTAGTATTGCAACTGCATCACAAAGGTCTTGGCCTCGGCGGTAGGGTCCACCTAGCTTCAATACACAATAACAACTGACATTGAAGCTGTCGGCTAAAACCTTATCTTATTGGCTCAACAGGGGGGGTGTTTTCATGAACAACTACGTAAAAATTCTTGGGCTATTCGTCATTGCCTTCATTGTCAATGCGATTGCACCGACCTTCCTCGGCCATATAGGCCATCTTGATGGCGCCGAGGCATCGATTGCCTCTGCTCTCTGGTGCCTCGGGCTGTTTTTCATCTTCGGCTGGTCATGCAGCAGGTTGGCCGAAGGGACGATCTTTCCGAGTTTTACGCTTCAGCTACTGATCGGCATCGTGCTGCATGATGCGCTCGCGCCGCTGTCCGTGCAGTTGGTGTTGGCGGTTGTGGTCTGCACCTCGCTCGCGGCGATCATCCTGAAGTCCGGTGGCGATGAAATCGAACGCGCCGACTTTGCCAAGATCGCATTCCCGACCGCCATGATTGCAGTCATCGGTTTTCTAATCACCTTCTTCGTGATGTTTGTGATTCTGATGGCGCTGGGATTAGACAGCAAAACCTCGGCCCTGCTCTCGGCCATCATTGGCTCGACAGACCCTGCAGCCTTGATACCAACGCTCAAGCAGCTGGTATTCAAAGAGGAATACAAGCGGATTACCGGCTTGTCGGTGGCAGAGAGCGCATTGAACGATGCCGTGGGCGCAATTTTCACCGCCTCGATCGCCACCATGATCCTCGGTGGGGTCAATGTGGACAGCCTGGCTAACCTGTCGACGGGGCTTTTTAGCGGTGACAATCTTACTCACCTGGCCCAGCAATTCCTCTTTGGTACCATCGCCGGCATCATTGGCTGGGGTGTCATGTATCTCTACGAGAAGTACAAATCCGATCACCACGCAAGCGGTGCTGATGAAGCCAAGTATGATTTCGCGATTATCCTGGCCGTACCGCTGGTGACCTTCCTGCTGGCGCAGTCGATCCACGGTAATGGTTTCCTGGCTGCTTTTGTGGCGGGTCTGCTGGCCAACTTCAACCATTCAGCCGAGCACTTCCACGGGCAGCTGCACAATCTGGAAACCCAGATCGAATCCATTGCAAAACCCACCATCTTCATGATGGTAGGACCTTTCGTCGCATTGGCCGACCTCGCCGATACCGCACTGTTGGGACTTGCGGTGGCTTTCCTCTTCATGTTTGTTGCCCGTCCCATTGCAGTCATGATCTCCCTGCTGCCCACCAACATCACCACGCGCGAAAAACTGTTCATGTGCGTGGTGCGCGAGACGGGTGTCATCCCGGTGGTGCTGGCCGTGATTACGGTGTCGCAGTTCCCGGATCTGAAACTGCTGATGCCCCTGACGGCGTGGACCGTGATCTGGACGCTGACCTTCTTGCCCGCGATCACACCCTGGTGGTCACGCAAGCTGGAGATGGTTGAATAACAATGGTTAAATAAGTGCGGCTGAATAAGCGTGGCTAAATCTGCCGACAACACAACAGCGTCGAATCATCGCCCCGGACCTAGTCCGGGGCTTTTTTTCATAACGAGAGTTGCAGAAGATAAGTCAGCGCTCCACCCAGATAACCCACCAGAGCAAGGCCGCTGATCTTGCGCACATACCATCCGAATCCGATGCGCTCCATGCCCATGGCAGCCACCCCGGCAGCAGACCCGATGATGAGAATAGATCCGCCTGTTCCGGCGCAATAAGCCAGGAAATGCCAGAGCGTGCTGTCCATCGGGTACTGATGCATGTCGTACATGCCCATCGAAGCCGCCACCAAAGGCACGTTATCCACCAAGGCGCTGGCCATGCCAATCAGCAAAATGATCAAGGCCTCGCTGCCTACCTGGGCATCTAGCCATGCCGCAAGTGACTTGAGTATCTCGGCATGCTCGAGCACTGCGACTGCCAGCAAGATACCCGTAAAAAACATGATAGATGAGAGATCTATTTTTCCTAAAGCCGCCGATAAATCAAGCTGCTGACGCTGCTCGGCAGGCTTATCGCCATGCAAAAGATCGCCGATCAGCCAGAGGATGCCAAGACCCAGCAGCACCCCCATAAAAGGCGGCAAGTGCGTGATGGATTTAAAAGTAGGTACGGCAATCAGCACGCATAACCCCAGCCAGAAGATCAAGCGGCGCTCGTTCTCGGTGGTCAGCACCAGCGACCCGTCTGCCTGCACATCGGCCGGTGATTCAATCGCCACGCCTCGCATCGTATAAGCCATCAACGATAGCGGCAGCAGCAAATTAACGAGGGAAGGCAGCAATAGCGCAGGCATGACTGCAGCACCCGAGATCTGTCCGCCCACCCACAGCATGGTGGTTGTCACGTCACCAATCGGGGACCAGGCGCCACCGGCATTGGCGGCAATCACCACCATGGCGACACACGTGAGACGCTGATCACGATCAGGCAGGAGTTTTCTGAGCAGCGACCCCATCACAATCGTTGTCGTGAGATTGTCCAGCACCGCACTCAGAAAGAAGCTGACCAAACACACAATCCATAACAGCGTGCCAAGGTATCGGGCGCGGATTCGCGACGTAATTACCTCGAAGCCTCCGTGGGTATCAATCACTTCAACGATGGTCATGGCACCCATCAGGAAAAATACAATCTGAGCTGTTCCGATCAGCGATTCTGATAAATCTTCTGACAGATATCCGGCATGGTCAGAAGACACTGCCCACAGTGTCCACAAAACTCCGGCACCGAGCAAAGCACTTGCTGACTTGTTGATGCCAATGGTGTGCTCGAGGGCAATCGCAAGGTAGGCAACCGCGAAGACAATAATCAGTGCAGCATCCATGACCTCCCCCGAAAGAAAAAACCGACATTCTTCCATCAAACGGGTATCAAATAAAGTACCTGATAAAAAAGATTGGCCGGATGACGCAGAAAATTACTGAATGGTTTTCAGATTCAATCTGATGAAGCATGAATCTCGTCTTGTTGATGAGCGTTTTAGTGTTGGAGAAATGACTTGCCTCTCACAACATTAGCAAAACAATGCACTCCTTCACGGTTAAAAAATCTTCTTCGTTTTTTCTGACAAAAATCAAGTGATCTCCCCTACCATTCGCTCCTGTTTGAACAATGTGACAATTCGACTTAAAGTCTCCAAAAAAGAATTCACGATGTCGACAACGGATAAAACTATGGCGCGCCCCATTCCTTCCAAAGTCAAGGCTGTCTTGGCTCTGATCGTTTTACTCATGTTCATGATCCCCTGGGCAATGGATTTCCGCCGTGCAGACAGAAACAATGACGGTACTCTCGACCGAGAGGAGGCTCGCCTTCGCCCCGAGGTGTATAAAAAATTCGATGTGATGGATAAAAATCGTGATGGTCGCGTACACCAGACGGAAATTTTCGTGCACAAAATACTCGATTCTCAAGACGTGAACGATGATGCAAAGCTATCCCGAGATGAGGTAAAAAACCGCCGTCTGACAAAACGGTTTGGCGAGTACGACATTGATGGGGATGGTTTCCTCGATGAGTCCGAGCTGGCGCTTGCATTAGATCATTGATCGCCACGAGACAGGGTTTTCAGTTCAGCGACTATCGGAGGGTCGATATTCCATTCCCGGTTCGGTGAATAGCAGGGATGGACGGGAAGGGTCGGCTTCCAGCTTGCTCCTGAGCTGTGCCATGTACAGTCGAAGATAGTGAGTATGCTCCACAGATTCCGGACCCCAAACGTGCTGCAACAACTGACGGGGCGTGACCACTTGCCCCTCCTGTCTGAGCAGTCGGGCAAGCCATAGAGGGGGATTTTCGCTAACTGAGATTTGCTATATTGCATAAAGATTAATTTTGATTTAGCAAACCTTGAAAATTCCATCACCGTTGCGCCTGAAATCGTGCAAAAGTGTTAAGCATATCAATCCATGTTAAAAATATTTAAACTTTTCTTCAGCGAATTACTTCTCTATCGAGTAAATCTCTCTGACAATATGGCGTGTTGAAAAAAAGTCGTGCATGATTCCTAACGAGCAAGCTTAAAAGTTCCAGTCGTTCACACTATGTGTAGAGACACATTGTCACTGAAGGAGATACAACGTGCAGACTGAAGCCATCGTTGAAGTACCTGTTGACGCCATGGATATCAATGTCGAATCCAGCAGGAAAAAGGCCGCCTATTTCGGCTGGCGCGACGCGATATTCATCATCATTGCCTTGGCTACCGCCATCACAGTTACACGTCTGGGATTATCGACTTGGGCCGATGGCAATCGCACCGAAATACTCAAAGCGCAGGGCGAGGCAGTCGCTGCGTGGATGGGCCAGCAGGGAGAGCGGCGCCAATCCGGGCAAGCCACCGACCTTATTGCCTGTAACCTGACCGAGACCACGTGGGCCGATTGTCGCGAAGGGATGATCGCGGCACAAGGGCCTTTCGAGGAGATGCGTAACCCGTTCAGTAACCAGCATCCGGTCTTTGCAAGCAGCTGTGATCGCACGCGACTCGATACGCAAGGCAGCCTGATTATGGAAAAAGGCACGCCCAAACCGCCCGACGGAAGCAGTCTTGCCTACAGCAGCCTAGGGGACGAGGAAACACTCGCCGAGCCATTGTCATTGCGACTGTCGGTCTGCGGACGGGGCTTCTCTGTCATTCATGTTGCCGAATTCCGATTTTAAAAAACCATCGTTGATCCATTAAAAAAATAATGCGCCGGATGAACGGCAATCAAATACTCTGGGGGATGCCTTTTCATGGAGACTAGTCGCGATGTAGCGCCCGTCACGCTGCGAAACTTTATCTATGCGTGGCTCTTCGATCAATCGAATCCGAATAATCTTCAGCGGGAGTTTGATCGCTGGATCTCTATTCTGATCATTGCGAACCTGATCAGCATGCTCGCAGAGCATGTGCCCGCAGTCTATGAGCCGAATAAATTCTTATTCCATGTGTTCGACCAGTTTTCACTGGCTGTCTTCACCGTAGAATATGCTCTTCGACTGTTTGTGGCGCCAGAAGATCCGGAATTCGCTCGTTCGCGCATGCCTCGCCTGCGGTATATATTTAGTCCCTACGCATTGATCGATCTGGCAGCGATATTACCGTTCTACCTGAGCTCATTTATTGCCATGGATCTTCGCATGCTGCGTACACTGCGGCTGCTGAGGTTACTGAAGCTCTTCCGTATCCTGGTCCCCGCAGTGCAGGAATTTCGCCGCCTGAACGAGGGTCATACATTCCGGCAGCAAGTCTATGCACTACTGAATCCCACACCAACCAGCGGCAAGCTGCAAGAGCTGCTGGACAGCTTCATCGTCTGGTGGGTGTTCATCTCGGTGGTATCTGTGGTGCTGGAGTCTGTTGAATCGATCCACTACGCCCTTAACGTTCAATTCATCGTGGTGGATGCAATCGCTGTGTTTATATTTTCGATGGAATACATTTTCCGGCTGTATTCGTGCGTTGAGGATCCTGATTATCGTGGGCTGGGGGGACGGTTCGAATACGCGCGACAGCCTATCGTGATCATTGATCTGCTGGCCATCGTGCCTTTTTTTCTAGAAAGTCTACTGCATCAGTTGTTTGACTTGCGCTTCCTGCGAATCTTCAGACTGATGCGACTTCTTAAGCTGACTCGCTATACGACCTCGACTGGCACCTTGCTCAAAGCACTGAAGCGGGAATGGCCAGTGATCGGCGCCTCGACGTTCATCATGATTCTTCTGGTGATCCTGACCGCGAGCTTGGGCTACCTGTTCGAGCATGAAGCCCAGCCAGACAAATTCGAAAACATTCCTCAGTCTATCTACTGGGCGGTTGTCACGCTAGCCTCGGTGGGGTACGGCGATATCTCCCCAGTGACGCCAGTGGGCCGACTGATGACCATCATCATGGCGCTGGTCGGCATCGGCATCTTTGCCGTTCCCGCGGCAATTCTCTCAACCGCCTTTAACGATCAACTGCACAAAGACCGCGAATTGATGCACGCAGAGTTGCTGCATTTCATGAAAGACGGCAATCTCTCAGATGAGCACCGTGCGCAAATACTGCGCGAGGCACAAGACTTGCACATTTCATCAGAGGAAGTCGATTTGCTGATCGAGAGAGTCCGATTGGAGAGGGAAGAACAAGCGCGTGGCGCACTTCCGCTGGAATTCATCAGAGAACAACCTGAAGTGGCATTTGAGCAGTTCCGGATGGCCATCTCCAATCTACGGCAGATTGCTGCGACCGGCAATGCCGCACAAATGCAGGCATTGTTCGAGACACCCGGCCGGGCCACCGAGGATGAGCGGGCGATATGGAGACAGCTAAATCAACGATAATGAAGGATTGTCGCCGGTACTTCAGACACTTCCGCTTGCCAAGGCAATGCCATTGGCAAGGGAACGCCCCTGTTTCAGGACATCAGATAAAACGCGATGCCCAGGGTGATACACAGCAGAGTCAGTATGAAGCCTGTGTGATCTTTACGCGGCAATGGCCGATCAGCGGGAGGGGGCTGAAGATTGCTTAGCAGGCGATGCTGCAAGCGGCGGGATGACAACATGAGAGTATTAATCAAGACAAAGCGCATGGGTGTCCTCCATCAGGTTTTTTTAAGCCCAAAATCGTCATCGTACCTTCAAGCATGAATTCAATCCAACTACTGAACGATGTTGAGAGCATCGCTATATTGCACGAATAGAGAGAAATAATGAACTGAATATCCTGCAAAACTCAACTGATCAAACTATTTTTTTCGCGATTGAACATCGATGCATCGCGAGCCTGGTTTCGCCTTCTTTTCATCTTTATTCATGAAACAAACACTGATGAGGATCCTCGACGGATCTTCCCATGATGCCTATGGCAAGTTGGCTGAATGGATGATCACGGTAGTGGTCGTGATCAATTGCGCTGCTGTGGTTTTCGATTCGGTTCCAGAGATACATGCCAACTATAAAGAATTTTTTCACGAGCTGGAATTCTGGAGCGTGATGTTCTTTACTACGGAATATGTGCTGAGAACTTGGTCTTATGGTGCACGTTACCAGCCGTCAGAGGGAGGCGCCTGGAAAGGCCGTCGCGAATACATTTTCAGTTTTTTTGGACTGGTCGATTTTTTTGCGACAGCGCCCTTTTACCTTCATTTCCTGTTTCCTTACCTTGATCTCCGTGTACTGCGGGTGCTGCGGCTTTTGCGGATTCTGAAGCTCTCCAAATACAACACGGCGTTACAAGACTTGTTTCATGCAGTGGCATCAGAACGCAAGGCATTCACCTCTGCCTTGTTCTTGCTGGTGATTGCCACCATTGTGTCAGCCTCCCTGATGTATTTCGCCGAAGGTCATCGTCAGCCTCAGCATTTTGGCTCGATCCCGGCCTGCCTTTATTGGTCGATCATTACCATTACCTCAGGCTATGGGAACGTGGAGGAGCTTAGCCTCGCCGGAGAAATCATTGCGCTGATCACGGGATTTCTGGGTGTCTGCATGGCAGCGATCATGACCGGCATTGTCGCTTCCGCATTTTCCAACCAGCTCTCGCGCAAAAAAGCGGCGTTCGGGCAGCAACTGCGAGAGGCGCTCGCCGACGGTGTGGTGACGGACGCAGAACAAGAAGTACTGGATCGGCTGCGCCGTCAGTACCGTCTCAGCGAAGAGAGCGTCAAAGGCATCATGGAAGAAATACGAAAGGAGCGGGAGGCAACCAGCGCCAACACCTGATTGCCCTGCACTTTGGCAAAACGCTTCGGCAAGCCCTCAGCCAGCGTTTGGCCGTCCTTGATACAAATGCTCTACCCTGCCCTCGGCATCGACCCGATAACAGCGTAGATCCCGATTGAAGACCTCGGGCTTGACGATGGATTTACCCATCAACATGCGAGCGCATTCCTGTATACCCTCCGGCACCGAGGGATGCGGAAAAATCAGCTCGGCCAGCTTGTGCACTCCCTCGCCCAGCGCAATCATGAGTGCGATCGCCTGACTCGTGCTAGACGCATGATTGCCCATGACCCGCATACCCAGGATCTTCATCTCGTCATCGTCAGTGACCAGAATCTTGAAGAAGCCTGAGGTCTTGCCCATGGCGATCGCACGGTTGATATACCGGTAGTTCATGACGGCGACGCGATAGGGGATTTTTTTCTTGCGGGCTTGAGTCTCGTTCAGGCCCACTGCAGCTACTTCGGGGTTCAGGAACATGATGGTCGAGATATTCTCGTAAATCAGTTCGTGCGAAGGATCGCCAAAAATGCGCTCTACCGCATAACGCCCCTCCAGTTCGCCCACATTAACCAACGAGATATCGGCAGTGAAATCGCCGACAGCGTAAATCGTGGGTACTGTGGTGCGGGTGTTATTGTCAATACAGTAGCCGCGCTCGGTCAGCTGGACGCCCGCATTGTCCAGACCCAGATTCTCGGTGTTGGCCACGCGGCCGACGGACACCAGCGCATGATCCACCGTGTGTATCTCGCGACGGCCGTCTTTGTAATTGAGCACATACTCGACGCGGCCATCGACGATCTTCATCGACTCCAGTAAAGAGCCATGGTGAATGACCACGCCGTTCTTCTCGAGGTTGGCCGCGAGCGCATGCGAAATGTCGTCGTCCTCGAAGGGCAGAATGCGCTCTTCCTTGTCGATCAGATAGACCTTGGTACGTCCGTAGTTGGAGAAAATCGTCGCAAACTCGCACCCTATGACCCCGGCACCGAGTATCACGATGCTTTTGGGGAAGTCCGGCAGAGAGGCTATGCCGTCGCTGGTGAGAATGATTTTTTCATCGATGGGAATCTCGGGCAGATAGCGTGGCCGGCTACCGATGGCCAGCACGATATTCTCAGCGTGTATCACCTCGACACCGCCGCTGTTGAGCGTGATTTCAATTTCATTGGCATTACGCAGTTTGCCATGCCCCTGAAATTCTTCCAGCTGCGCTTTTCTGCGAAAGTGATTGACTTGTTCGCGCAGCTGTCCGTGCTTGCTGGCGACTGCGCGATGCATCTCGTTGATCACTGCGGTGTAGCTGAGCTCGCAATCCAGCACGGTATATCCGTAACCCGTATGCCGTGTCTGCTTGTATAGCTCAGACATCTCCCACATGGTCTTGGAAGACAGCGCTCCATTAAAAATACCCGCACCGCCGAGTTTGCCACGCTCAATCAGTGCGACGCGCTTGCCAAAATCCAGTGCACGCATCGTGGCAGCAAAGCCGGAAGGTCCGCCACCGATGACGGCAAGATCAAAGGTCTTCATACGCTTCCCTCGCTTCAGAATCGTTCAGGCACTTATGATCTGCCCTGCCGCTTAGGCAGAGCCCATCTAGTCAGACTTGTGACAAGGTGAGATTACCGCAGACAGTGCAGACGAGCGGCAAAACATTGGCAACGCGGCCAGCGCCCCGCTGCGATAAATTTTCAGCCCGATGGGCGCTCGCCAACAGCAGGCTACCAGATGGTGCGATCCAGTTCGGCCGAGTGCCCCGGACGCTGCAGCTGACGGCCGATGTCGTCCTTATCAGCCATCGCAGCCAGCCCACGCAAACTGGACGCCAACATCGAGTGACCAGACTCAGCCAGCTGCTCATGTAGGTCAGGACGAGCCCCGCGAGAAGAACTTCGGATCTTCCGGCGACAGACACCAGCGCAGCAGGTATCTGAGAAAGGTGTTATCGAAATGATCAGCACTGGTGGCAGAACGAAAAACTCGCAACGAGTGTAGCCTCCTATCAGTCCTTATTCGCAATTACTCAAGTTCTAGTCATCATCATCTTAAAAAACAAAATAAAAAATAGTTTACAAGAGGCGCTTAACAGCGTGCGAGATGCACTATTTCACCCGCACAAATCTCGACACCGATCAATCATCACTCGACGATATAATATCGCGTTGTGGTTATCCAAGCCTGTCCACCGCTGCGTCAATCCCAAGAAGAGACGGTTGTTTTGGATATCACCATTGACAAAACTCGCAACAATGATCCGACGCTGGCCTAGCCTGGCACGACTTTACCATTCATGAAATCTCTGCAGACTCGCATTTACGAACTCCTCGAAGGCTCCGTCCACAACAACGCCGCGCGCTATTGCGAGATTTTTATCGCCTCCGTGGTTGTGCTGAATGTACTAGCGATCATTCTCGAATCCGTGCATGAACTGCACGAGGCTTATGCCATGTATTTCCATATTTTTGATGTCGCCAGCGTGATGGTGTTTACGGCCGAGTATGTCCTGCGGGTCTGGTCGTATGGCGTGAAGTACCAGGTCGGGGAAGGCGGCGCATGGCGCGGTCGCAAGGAGTATGTTTTCAGTTTTTACGGCTTCATTGATTTCTTTGGCACAGTGCCGTTCTACCTGCAGCTGCTAATGCCGGGTCTCGATTTGCGCTTCCTGCGACTCTTCAGGCTGATGCGCATTTTCAAGCTCTCTCGCTACAACAGCGCACTGACGGATCTGATCGAAGCCGTTCGGTACGAGCGGGACTCCTTCACTTCGGCGCTGTTCCTGCTGATGATTTCCTGCCTGCTGTGCTCCTCGCTGATTTATATCGCCGAAGGTCATTTGCAGCCCGAGGTCTTCCCCTCGATTCCGGCCACCATGAAGTGGTACCTGCTGACCATTATTTCCGGTTGGGGCAATGTTGATCCGGTCTCGGTGTTCGGTGTGGTGCTGGTCGTGCTCACGCAAGTATTGGCCATAGCGTTGGCGGCGATCCTGACCGGTGTCGTGGCAACGGCCTACACCACGCAGGTGGAACGTCGCGAAGTGCTGTACGAAACACAGATCCGCGAAGCACTGGCGGATGGCATCGTTACCGAAGAAGAGCAGATGAAACTCGAAACCATGAAACGGCAATTTGGTATGAGCGACGAACAAGTCGAGGCGATTGCCCGACAAGTTCGCGAAGAAAAACTGCAGCAAGCGCAGCAGACACAGCATCGTTTTGCTGCATGAGGGCACTTGGACAGATATTCGTATTCGGCGATCGCTGAATACAAAATAGGTCGCTCAAAGCCAGTCGCAAGGGAGAGGCAGATGATTGAATTTTTCCAGCAACTTAACTGGGTTGTCGTCGGGCAGATCATTCTGATTGACATTCTGCTGGGTGGCGATAACGCGATTGTGATCGCGCTGGCCTGCCGCCACCTGCCGGAAAACCTGCGCATGAAAGGGATCGTCGGCGGCGCCATTGGCGCCATCGTTGCCCGCGTCGTCCTGATCGCTTTCGCCGTCACTCTGCTCACGCTCCCCTACCTCAAGCTGATTGGCGGATTGCTGCTGCTGTGGATTGGTGTGAAGCTGCTGGTCGGTGAGGATGACGGCGAGGATGAGATCGATGGTGGCGATCGCCTCATGACGGCCATCAAAACCGTGATCATTGCCGATCTGGTCATGAGTATTGACAACGTCATCGCAGTGGCCGCCGCGGCCGAGCAAGCCAACGCTGACCACAAAATGTGGCTTGTGGCTTTCGGCATCATGGTGAGTATCCCGGTCGTCATCTGGGGCAGCTCGGTGATCCTGAAAATCATGCACCGCGTGCCTTCCGTGGTCACGATGGGTGCCGCGCTGCTGGGTTACCTCGGTGGCGCCATGATCTCCAAAGACGTCGTGGTCCACGCCGAAGCCGCTCGTCTGCTCCCCATGGATCTGCTCAGCCTGCACGACCTTGGGGTGCACCTCAGCCTCACCGGCGTCATGGGCGCCATTCTGGTGGTCGTTGCCGGATGGTGGCTGCAACGACGCACTGGCAGCAAAATTGACGACGCCCCCGCTGCGGCAGCCGACTAATCTCGGAATAGTGTTATGGCTTCAGGCAGCGAGGTGCCTATCCCGCGCGCACTCTCAGGCTGGCGCCTGACCTGGTACACCCTTATCTTTGAAGCAGACACGGCGGCGGGCAAGCGCTTCGACCTGCTGCTGGTCTGGTCCATCATGATCAGCCTGCTGGTGATCATGATGGACAGTGTGCAGTCCATTCATGAGGACTACACAGATCTGCTCGATGCCGTCGAGTGGTTCTTCACCCTGCTGTTCACGCTGGAATACCTCGCCCGCATCATCAGTAGTCCAAGTCCGTGGCGATACATGAAAAGCTTCATGGGCATCATCGACCTCGTGTCCATACTGCCCAGCTTTGTGGCACTGGTGATCCCGGAAGCCTATGCGCTGCTGGACGTTCGCATCCTGCGACTACTGCGTATTTTCCGCATCCTGAAGATGGCCGGCTACGTGGAGGAGTATCAGTGGCTGCTCATCTCGGTTGCTGACAGCCGCCGCAAGATAGGCGTTTTCCTGTCGATTATTCTGGCGCTGGTAGTCATTCTGGGCACCATGTTGTATGTGGTTGAAGGACCGACCAATGGTTTTACGAGTGTACCCACGTCGATCTACTGGGCCATCTCCACCGTCACCACGGTAGGGTTCGGCGATATCACCCCAAAGACGGACATTGGCCGTTTCATCGCTTCCGTGATGATGATGTTCGGCTGGGGCATACTCGCGGTACCCACCGGAATCGTCTCCGCCGAAATGATCGCCCAGCAGGCACTGAAAAAAACCCTGACCGAATCCACCACCCGCACCTGTCACAGCTGCATGACTGAGGGGCATAGCGCCGAGGCCAAATTCTGCATGCACTGCAGCGCAAAGCTGACCGAATACTTTGGCGAATCGCCCGACCTGACACCCAGGATTGCATTTGCCGCTGCGCTGATTTACATGGTCAATGCCGATGGCAAGATCGAACCCCATGAAATCAGCCGATTAGTGACGGCTGTGCGCAATGATCGCGAATTGCTGGAAGTCGCCACCCGCTACACGAAATTTAATGACGCACAGACATTCTTGAGCAGCTGCAAGCGCCTGCTGGACAGAGATCAGTGCTTGTCGGTGCTGGTGAATCTCTACGACGCCATCCTGGCTAATGGCGATCCCCTGCCGCAGGAGATTGCCCTGTTCGAAAAATTCATGCAGGAATTCGGCTACGATGAAGCTCAGTTCCGCCCCTACTTCCACTCGATAGCCGTCAAGAATAATCGTGCACTGTTCGGCCACTGAGACTCAACGGATTGCAGTCACCGCAGTGATATCAGCAGCCGGACGTCCACTTACTATTTCCTAAAGCAGAAATCTTGCGGTGATTAAGTAAGTACCTTCTTAACGGCGCTCGGCAGTGAATACGTAGCGGTTCAGGCTGAAAAAATAGCCACCCCGTTCGCCCATCCGCTTTGCATCGGCACGCCATGCAGCGATATCGTCAGCGGTGAGTCCATTGCGGCCCGACGCAAAATTTCCGATCAGCGTCATCATGCCTACACTGTAGGTAGCCGGGTCATAGTCCAGATTCAGTAGCGGAACGATGACGACTTTGACGTTGACGAAGCCGGCAGCTTCCATGCGGCGTTTCAAGGTGCGCGGCAACTGCGGATGCGGTATGTGCTCGTTCCAGGTTTCGAGCACCCGGCGCATGCGGACATCGTCGCTGCTGGCCCAGACAGCGGACTCCCAATCGGTATCGACCAGCACGACCCTGCCACCGGGGCAGATGACACGGGCTAACTCCTTGAGCGCGCCATCGATATCATCGACATATTCATACACCTGGGATGCCAGCGCCACATCAAAGCAGGCATCCTCTGCCGCCAGGACATTGACATCACCGCGCTCGATACGCACCTGCGGCAAGCCGGCGCAACGACGCGATGCAATCGCCAGCATCGGTGGAGCTATGTCGATGCCTAGCACCGCGCCGGTAGTGCCAACCGCGCGCGCGAGGCCTTCGGTGGTCAGCCCGGGACCACAACCTATATCAATGGCACGCTCACCCGCGCGCGGGGCCAGCAGCGCCAGCACACGTTCGCGTTGTTCGATCACATCGGGTGTCAGATAAACCGCCTCGAGTTGTTGCGAGGCTTTCTCATCGAATTGTTCTTCTGCGCTGGGGGCGGTATCCATCATCGTTGTGGTGATTTGTGTGTAAAAAATTGTCTCTTAGGGGTGGCCCTCAATGCAGCACCTCATCCCGATACCGGTCCACCGTGAACCACGCACCCGTCATTCCTGCGCAAGCACCAAACATCACATAAAACGCCGGTGCCAGCGGCGTGCCTGTTTCGCGAATGAGCCAGGTAACGATCAGCTGTGCAAATCCACCAAACAGCATGACGGCAAAATTGTAGGCCAATGCCAGCCCGGTCGATCGCATGTGCACCGGGAACTGCTCGGCCAGCGCCGTCGATAAGGGACCAAAGGAAATCGCCACTACCGTGCACAGAACTACCTGCATGACTGCCAGGCGCATCAAGGACGGCTCGGTGAGTAGCCAGCCCAGCAGGGGATACGGCAAGATCAGGTAACTCAGCATGGCAACCATCAGCACCGGTCGGCGACCCAGTCGATCACTGAGCCCACCGAAGACGGGTGTCATCAGTGTCAGGCAGATCAGACCAGCCACCTGAGCAATGAAGGCATCGCCCAGGGGAATCTGCAACTGGGTCTTGGCGTAAGTGGGCATGTAGATCAGCACCACGTAATACATGATGGTGCCCGCCACCACCAGGCCGAAGCAGGCCATGACACTGTGCTTGTGACCCCGCCAGAGCTGGCGCAGTCCGAGTCGTTCCACCTGTGATGCGCTGGCCTCGATAAAGGCTTCGGTTTCGTTCAGATGACGGCGAATGTAGAGCCCCACCGGGCCGATCAGCAAACCAAAAATAAAAGGTACGCGCCAGCCCCAGCTGTCGACCTGCTCGGGCGTCAGTCCCTGCGTAATCAGCATGCCCATGCCGGCACCCGTCAGCGCTGCCAGACTTTGACCCACCATCTGCAATGATCCATAAAAACCGCGCTTGCCGGCTGGCGCGCTCTCGACCAGAAAGGACGTCGCACTTGCAAACTCACCTCCGGTAGCCACGCCCTGCAGCAACCGCGCAATGACGATCAGCGCCGGTGCCGCTGCTCCAATGGCGGCATACGGCGGGGCGACCGCGATCATGGCGATTGATACCGTCATGAGCAAAATGATCAGTTGCAGCGCTGCCTTGCGACCCCGACGGTCGGCATACATGCCGATCAGAATGCCCCCGACCGGGCGCATGAAAAAACCGACGCCAAAAGTCGCCATTGCCAACAGCAGCGAGGCATACTCGCTATCCGTCGGAAAAAACAGTCGAGAGATGATCACGGTCAGGAAACCGTAGACCACAAAGTCGTACCACTCCAGCGCATTGCCGATCACGGCGGCGACAATTTGCCGCGTTGGCACAGGGGTCGTCTGCATCAGGCAATCTCCGCTAGTCAGAACCGAACTAGATGGTAACCGACTTGAGCGGGGTGGCCACCCACCCTTTGCAAACCATGGGATACACTGGCATCACTTTCCCGTCATCACGGAGATCTTCATGCAATGGCTCATGGTTGGACTCGTGCTGTTTATTGCTGCGCACTCGACACGCATCGTGGCAGAAGGCTGGCGTGCGGCGACGCTGGAACGCCTGGGAGAAAAGCCCTGGAAAGGGCTGATCACGGTAGTGTCCATTGCCGGCTTTGCCCTCATGGTGATCGGCTATAGTCAGGCACGGCTGGTGCCAGTGCCTCTCTGGGAGCCGCCATTGTGGACACGCCATCTCTCGCTGCTGCTTAATCTGCTGGCGTTCATTCTGCTCAGCGCCGCTTATGTGCCTCGCAATGCCATCAAGGCGCGTATCGGTCATCCGATGGTGGCCGGCGTCAAACTCTGGGCGCTGGCGCATCTGCTGGCAAACGGCAACCTCGCTGACGTGCTGCTCTTCGGCAGCTTTCTGCTGTGGGCAGTGCTGAATTTTCGGGCGGCTCGCCGGCGCGATCGCGATAACGAGATCCGCTACCCGCAAGGTATTCTGCTGGGGAGCTTTGCCACACTCGCCATCGGTGTCGTGGCATGGTTCGTGTTTGTCAGCTGGCTGCATCTGCGGCTGATCGGCGTAAGCCCGCTGGGCATATGAGCACCCAACCTGGGTGCCAGTTCTGTCATCACGAACACAGCGCGCGTATATCTGCCGGAACCGGCAAGGCGCGGATGCCGCCACCTTCTTTTACGGCGGCGAAGATGCGCACCTCCTGACAGTGCATGATCTCTTCTTCGCCGCGCATCACCCGATAGTGCTGTACAAAGCTCTTGCTGCGCCACTCGCTCACCTGAACATGGATCTGCAGCACATCGCCATAGCTGGCTGCGCGAACAAAACTGGCTTGGGTATCGACTAGCGGAGTGCCAATCAGGCCACTACTTTTTTCTGTCTCATGCCAAGGGGGCACACCACACGAGATAAAGAAGTGCCGGGATGCAGCATCGTTCCAGCGAAAAAAATTCGGAAACCAGACGATGCGTGCCGGGTCGCAATCGCCAAATTCCACGTGGACGGTGTAGATAACAGTCTTGCTCATGATCGGTGTGATGACGTGGGGTCGCTTGGGGTTCGTGGCCGACGCACCCAGTGAATCGGCTGCGCCTTGATGGGTCTGGGTGGTGCGCCGAATTCCGCGAGCACAGGGTCTAATCCGGACCCAGCCTCTTCCGACAAACTGACTTCTCTTGCGCGACGTATGGCCTCGGCGCGCTCGCTTGCCGGAGCATTCGCTCGACCGAGATAGCGAATCAAGTGCAGCAGCGTGTCGCGGCCGCGATCGTTCGTATCGCCATAGCCCTTGATCAGCCGGCCACACAGACCGAGCTCGTAGCCCAGCTGCCAGTGCTGCACTGCGCCTTCGGTGACTGCCGATATCCATTCATCGATCTGCTGCTGCTCTTGTGCATAGCGACTGCTCAATGGCCGCAGGTGGCGCAGAGCTGCCACGGCCCTGAGCAGCAGCGTGCCAGTGAGGGTGTGAGAAGCCAGTGTCACCGGCAGTGCCCAGCCGGATTTACCCTCGGCGATGCGCTGCCTGTCCCAATCGCGCAAGCGCGTGGCCAACGCTGTGGGCAGCATGCTCGCAATTTCTGCAATGCCGGGTTTGAAATAGTCGTACACCGCAAGCAGATCGGCGTGGCCTGCGCTGACCTCGCGCCGCACCCGCGCCATGCGCGACCCCCGGCTCTTGAGATCTGCCACGCGAGCGA
This sequence comes from Oxalobacteraceae bacterium, assembly GCA_900299005.1. Lineage (GTDB taxonomy): Bacteria > Pseudomonadota > Gammaproteobacteria > Burkholderiales > Burkholderiaceae_D > Pernthalerella. The sequence continues at coordinate 28,805 of OMID01000111.1, read as the reverse complement.
TATCGTCATAGCTCATCCACAGCGCCAGCCAGCGTGCCACCTCGCGACTGAGGCGATACGACTGCGCACCGACCGGATCGGCCGCCTGCTCGGCGCTCAGAATGCGCTGCATGCGGTCGAGATACTGACTGGCATAGCGACTGCCCTGATACTCGCGAAGACGTGCCAGGCCCAGTGACAGCATCTCGTGCAGCTCCTCCGGAAAACCTGCCACCGCCGGGTCGGGCGCAGTGCGCATAGCGGCAGCCACCTGCTCGGCCAGCTCGGCTTTCATGAGCCGCGCGCGGTCAACCAAGGCCCAGGCCGCGTTGAACCCACGCTGACTCGCCTCGGCACCACGTCCGGATTGCGCGATCACCTTCAGGCACAAGGCCTTCTCGAAAGGCAGCACCCCACTGGCCACGAGCGCGCCAAACATCACGGCACTGACTGCCGTACCGTTAGCTTGCGCCATGCCTTGCATGTCCAGCACATGATGCTCACGACTGACCGACTGCACCAGCGAGAGCAGCGCGGCATTGTCCAGGCGACCATCGCCCGGCACACTGCGCTCAAGGGTGGTGAGCGTTCGCGAGGTGGAAGAGATAAACACCGTGCGATCTGGCGACGGCAATCCATTGCTTGCACAGCGTGCCGATTCGAGTAACTCGGACGACACTACAACATCCAGCGCACCCGGCATGGGGTTCAGGCTGAACACCGGACGTCGACCCTCCAGCCGGGCCCGTGGCACGGGTAATAGCTCGAAAAAATACGTGGTTGCGCCAGTGCGTTGCGCGACCCCTGGTATCGAGGTCGCCTGCGCCGGAAAACCCGCCTCACGTGCGACATCCCCCAGCCAGTCGGCAAGCACGCCACCGCCTTCGCCGCCCAGCGCACAAATGAGCACCGATAGCGGCCGCGATGGCAGGAGAGTCTCGTTCATCGTGGGCGCCGACACGAGACTCATGCAGCTTGCAGCCAGCGCATAGCAGACTGACGCAAGCCATGCAGGAGACGCTCATGCCAGCGCGGGTTCTGGATGATTTCGGCGCGATAAAAACTGGGACACAGAGTGGCCGCATGCGCATTCTCTCCACACAGCCCACAACCGACGCAACCCTCCAAGACGGTGGCCACCGGGTCAAGCTTGAGCGGGTCGGGATTATCTTTCAGGCTGAGCGTGGGGCAGCCTGACAGGCGAATGCATGCATGGTCGCCATTGCAGACATCCTCATCCACACCATATTTCACGCGCACCACACGCTGGCCAGCAGCACGCAGCGACGCCAGCCAGGGGCGCACGCGGCGCTGACGCTCAAGTTGACACTCTCCCTCTGCAATAATCACCTTGAGGCCGCTGAATTCCGTGGTCAGCGCTTCTTTGAGCACATCGCGCATCGCGCTCACACGATACGCATGAACGACACGCAGCCATTGCACGCCCAGGCCAGCGAGGGTTTTTTCTATGGTGTGGTTGCTGGCAGTCAGGCTCGCCAGCTTGTCTGCAGACTGCGCCTTTACGAAAGCATCCGGCGTAGAAATGATGTCTTGCGTACCGGTCGCCGAGGTGTAGCCATTCTTGAAGATCAGCAGCACTGCATCATCGCCATTGAACAAGGCCGACTGAACGCCCGTGAGCAAACCGTTATGCCAGAAACCGCCATCGCCCATCACGGAGAGTACACGACGCTGCATCAGCGGTGAGACACCGGCGCGGCTGGCCAGGCTCATGCCATAGCCAAGTATGGAATGACCGAATGAGAAGGGCTCGAAGGTCGCAAAAGAATGACAACCGATGTCAGCCGCAATATGCACCGGACCCACGTCTTGCTGCGCGAGCTTTAACGCAGAAAATACTGGACGCTCAGGACAACCAATACAAAAGCCCGGTGGTCGTGCAGGCAAGGCGGCATCAAGCGTGGCGGCAAGCTGCTCGCGACGATCTCTTGCCGCATCCATCATCGCTTGCACCTGGTGGCAATTGACCGCAGGCAGATGGCGCGCAAAAAAAGTCAGCAAGCCGCGCATGATAACTTCTGGCGTGAATTCCCCCGTCGCAGGCAGCAGGTCCTTGCCATGTAACTGCGTGCCACAAGCTTCCCTGCGCAGCGTTGCGGCGATTTCCAGCTCGATGTATTCGGGCGATCCCTCTTCCAGCACCAGCACTGCCTCCTTGTCGCGTGCGAATTGCGCAATCTGCTCGGGCACCAGCGGATAGGTTACGTTTAGCACCAGCAAGGGGACAGCGCTCTGGCCAAACACATCGGCCAGCCCGAACTGCTGGAGCGATCGCAGCAGTGCACTGCAGAGTCCCCCCTGCACGATGATCCCGACCTGGGGATAGTGGCCAGCGTGGCATTCATTCAAGCCGTGGTCGAGAATGTACTGCCGCGCCGCTGGCAAGCGCTCTTCGACTTTGCGTTTTTCATGGCCGAAGGTCACAGGTGGATGGGCGAGTTTGGCGTAATTGAATTTTGCCGGCTCCGGCAGGGGCGAAAGCGCCGATACGGCAGGCCGGCGATTGTCTTTGCAGATAAAGCTGCCGCGCACATGACAGGCACGAATACGCAGCTCCATCATCGCGGGCATGTTCGACGCTTCGGACAACGCGAACGCATGTTCGACCATCTTCACCATCACTGGCAATTCGGGGCGCGGGTCGAACAGCAGCATCGTCGATTTCATGGCGTACGCATGGGTGCGCTCCTGCACAACCGAAGCGCCCTCGCCGTAATCCTCACCGATCACCATCAGCACGCCGCCCGTCACGCCCGGTGACGCAAGATTAGCCAGCGCATCGGCCGCGACGTTGGTGCCGACGATGGATTTCCAGGTCACGGCACCACGCACGGGGTAATGAATGGACGCGCCGAGCATTGCTGCAGCCGAGGCCTCATTCGAACACGCCTCGACATGCACGCCGAGCTCCGCGACCAACGCCCGGGCCTGCACCATCACGTCTAGCAAGTGCGACACCGGCGCACCCTGATAACCGCCGATGTAGCTCACCCCCGACTGCAGCAAGGCCTTGGTAATCGCGAGAATGCCCTCGCCATGGAATTCCTCGCCCTCGCCCAGCCGCAGTTGCTCGATTTGTTTTCTAAATGATATTTCCATCGCCCAGCATCCTGAGAAACCCTCGCGATGATAATCGGTCTCTCTCTCGATGGCGGTTTTATTCAGCGCTCGGCTGATAAGCCTCGTCCGAGCACGGCAAATCCTAATGCCTTGCCGAAAAAAATCGGGGTGAGAAGCGAAGAAAAAGTTAAAAGAAAATAAAAAATACCATTACAAAAAAAATTATAAATTGATTATAAAAGAATTAACTACACTTTTATAAAAGATAACGCTGTATAAAATTTTCTCCAACTGAATTGCACTTCGAAGCCTGTAAAAGTATTATTTGGTTTAAATTCTGACTTATCGGTATTTCTCGTTCATACAGCCGAGGAGAACAGCATGCTGATGTCAACCATGGCCACGCGTTACGCCCACCAGCTGCTGAAGTCACGCGCGGCGGGCACGCTCTTGCCGGTGCTTAGCGATGAAACGCACTTGAGTATTGACGATGCTTACGATATCGCGCGCAGCATCGTGGATATCCGCATCGCTCAGGGCGAAACCCCCGTGGGCCGCAAGATCGGCTTTTCCAACCGCAAGCTCTGGTCTCGCTACGGCAAATCGGGGCCGATCAGCCATGCCATCTGGTCCACCCTGTTCGATAGCACCGTTGAATTCGCGATGGACAATTCGGCACTGCACAAGCTTAGCAAGGTGGCGCAACCGCGCATCGAGCCCGGTCTGGTGTTCAAGCTGGCGCGTACCCCGGAACCGGATACCGATCTGATCGGCATGGCCGAATGCCTTGAATGGATGGCCAACAGTTTTGAAGTCGTGAGCTCGCCTTTCCGTCAATGGTCCTTCGAGGCCACCGACGCCGTGGCCGCTTTCGGACTGCACCGCGCCCTGGTCGTGGGTGAGCCAAAGATGCTCTCACGTCAAGGCCGTGGCCACCTGGCCTCCGTCTTGGCCGGCGCCTCACTATCACTCTCGAGGTCGACCGCCGACAGCACCGCGCTGTGTGCTGCAGGCCTCGGCAGCGATGTCTCTGACAGCCCACTGCATGCGATGGTCTCGCTGCACCGGCAGCTGCGATCGCAGCCGCAATTCGCGCCCCTGCAAGCCGGGGAACTGATCATGACGGGGAGCTGGACCGATGCCCTGCCCGTCAAGCGGGGCGAGGTCTGGTCTTCCGCGTTTTCTCAGCTCAACCTGCCCGGACTGAATTTATCGTTCAGCTGATTCCCGTTCTCTATCCTCTCCCCTCTTGGGCAGCCTTGGCTGCCTTTTTTTTGTTCGCCGGGTCTGGCAAGCACGTAGCGGGCTCTCGTTTTTAGCAACTCCCGCTGCTGTCGTGAATCGCTGGTGTGATGCGATGGCCTGAGCTTTGCGCTACCGCAAAACCCTCTCCGCCCGGGGATTCACATTAGGCAGACGCTGAAAAACCCCCGTTTTTTGGCGCGCCAGCCTTGCTGTGCGATGCGGGCGCCTGCCATAGCGAAGGCTTGCCCCGATTTCCCAAAGGAAAAATCTTGCAGTGTCTATTGACTGAGCGCTTCGATAGCGCCCATCCCGTTTTCAGGTCCATGAGAGCGCCTATGCATTAGATAAAAACAATCAATTTTTAATTTGTGATAGCCAAACGTAAGATTACTGACATCGCCGCACACCGACCGCACAAAAGGAGCCCACATGACCAACGACCCCACCGACACCACCGAGATCCCCAACATGGATTTCGGCATTACCGACCCCGACCGCCGTCAGATTGTCGACGGCCTGAATCACCTGCTTGCCGACACCTACACCCTGTACCTGAAGACGCATCACTTCCACTGGAACGTCACCGGTCCGATGTTCCAGACGCTGCACCAGCTGTTCATGGCGTTCTATACCGAGCAATGGGCTGCGGTCGACCTCATCGCAGAGCGCATTAGTTCACTGGGCGCGCCCGCGCCGGGCACCTATGAAGAATTCGCCAAGCTCACCGTCATCAAGCCCAGCCAAGGTTTACCAAAGGCGCGCCAGATGATGATCGACCTGGTGCAAGGCCAAGAAGCCGTGGCGCGTACCGCGCGCAAAGTGTTTCCCGTCGCCGACAGAGCCGACGACCAAGTCACCTGCGATCTGCTGATCCAGCGGCAAATTCACGAAAAAAATGCGTGGATGCTGCGCAGCTTGCTGGAGGAGTGAGCTTTACGGGCGCGATGAGGTTCGCGCCCCACCCGTCACTGAGCAATCAAGGCCACGGGTTCGCTAGTCAGCCATTGATACAGCCTGGGCGGTTGAACACCACCGCCAAAAACTTTAGCCAGCAAAAGTGTAAAGAGTGCAAAGAAATGCAAAGGGCGTAAATTTTCCTAAAGTTTTCCGAGTTGCTGTTTTTTCTTGCTACTCTCGTCGCCGTACAGATCATCCGTACGGGAGGCAAGCTTGGCGCTGTCGCTGAACACCAATATCAACGCACTGATCGCCGGGCGCGCCTATGCCACGGCATCAACGGCCTATGCGCAGGCAAGCCAGCGCATCAGCACCCAGCAGGCCATCAACAGCGCAAAGGACAACCCGGTTGGTCTGGCCGTGGCCAACCGCTGGAAAGCGCAAATTGCCTCCTACGCAAAAGCTACCGACAACATCAATGCCGGCATCTCGGCACTGCAGATCGCCGACGCCGGCTTATCGCAGATTGCCACCCTGCTGACCAGTATGAAAACGCTGGCTAGCTCCTCAGCCAGCGGTACGACCAGCAGCAATGACAGAACCACCAACCAGACGCTGCTGTCGAGCTATCGAGACCAGATCGATTCCATCGCCAGCAGCGCCACCTACAACGGTGCGTCGCTGCTCAATGGCGATACGCCCATCATCAAGGTACAGACAGGTATTAACTCAGGCGAGACAACGACGCTGAATTTTTCTTCTGTGACGTCGTCCGCGCTGGGCACCGGAAGTCCCTTGGCACTCACATCGCTGGGCGGCAGCACGACTGCATTGGCACAAGGTGACCTGCTGATCAATGGGTATACGATCGGTACATCGTTAGCCTCCGATGACAGCTATTCGTATCTTTACAATTCCGGTAGCGCGATCGCAAAAGCCGCCGCCATCAATCGGATGACCGCGTCCACCAATGTGGAGGCTGATGTGGGCACAACCACGCTCGCTGGCAGTGCAATGACAGCCTCTGGCACAGGCAGTTCGGGAACGATCACCCTCAATGGCACGACCATCACGCTGACGCTGTCTGCGAGCAGCGATTACGCCACCAATCGCGCAGCCGTCGTCACGGCGATCAATGCAAATAGCGGCCAAACCGGCGTGACAGCAACCGACACCTACAGCTCGACCTACGGAGTCACCCTAAGCGCTAGTGATGGTCGGAATATCACCGTGGCTTTTGGCGGAGCGCTGAGTGCAGCCAACACCGGTGTCGGTGCCGCAGGCACTTATGCGGGTGTTTACACCCTGAGAAGTCTCGATCAGACCAATATCGTCATCAGCAGCAATGTCGGAGGCACGATCGCCAATGCGGGATTAGAAATCGGCACCTACGCGAGCAATGTCGCCCAGTTTTCCACAAAAAAAAGAGCGGGTTCCACCAGCGCACCCACCGCGATGACGTCGGGCGATCTGGTCCTTAATGGCTACACGATCGGAGCCACAATCAGCACCGACGATACGGCCTCGGATACGACCGCCACCTCATCCACAAAACAAGCCAGCGCCATTGCGATAGCAGCCGCCATCAATCGCCAGACATCACTGACCGGCGTGAGCGCCACCGCCAATCCCAATGTGGTCACCGGGACAGGATTCTCGGCAGGAACGGTCAATACAATCTACCTGAATGGCCGGACGATCACGGCCAATCTGACCTCAAGCTCGACCATTTCTGATGTAGTGACACTGTTGAACGGATATACAGGGCAGACTGGGGTCACCGCATCCAACAATGGCAGCGGCGTGACACTCACCGCGTCTGATGGCAGAAATATTTCGATTGCAACAGATACTGGCAGTGGCGCCGCTATTGGAATCTCAGGCGTATCAGCGAACGCGGCCAGCAGCGCTCAGACGTATATCGCGTCAGTCAAGCTCTACTCCGATGCCACGTTTACCGTTGCATCGGGGGCAGAAGGTTCCACTGATTTCACGACCTTAGGCTTCGTCACCGGCACTTACGGCGGTTCTTCTGACGATACGCGTGTGTCAGAGCTGGACATTTCCACCCAAACGGGTGGCAGCAATGCCCTTGCCGTGATTACGGACGCAATCGACATGGTGTCTTCCTATCAGGCGCAGGTAGGTGCGCAAGAAAACGTCATGGATTATCAGACCGATTACGTCTCCACGACGAACATCGCGGCCACGGCCGCGTATGGGAATATCATGGATTACGATCTGGCTGCGGAGACCACCGCGCTAGCGTCAGCGCAAATGAAGCAAAATGGCGCAATGGCCATGCTTGCGCAGGCCAACGCCTCACAAGACATGGTGGCCTACTTGCTCAAGCAGTACATTTCCTGACACGAGAGTCAACCTGCCTGTCGCCCGGCACAAGACAGCGACCTAAGCATCGGGGTTCTTATTTCGAGTTGAACAAGCGTATCCCTGCCTCATCCATCTGACGCTGCTCTTGCCTTGCCGCTGCGGCAGCGGCGTTACGCTCTTCACGCTCGACCATGGCTTCCATCTTGGCCTCTTCGCGCTGTGCCGCCGAGAGTTTGTCTTTGGCGGCACTCAGGTCATGCTCGGCGGCCTCCCGCTGCTTTGTCACTCGAAGGCGCAGGCCATGCAAGTGATCGAGAAACTTGCGGTAGGCGATGTTGTCAGCGATGGTATGCGTTTCTTTTTGGGCCTCGTTATACCGGGCCAGATAATCCTGCTTGAGTTTATCGATATGGGCTTCACTGGCTTGGAGCTGGTTCACCCGCGAGCGCACCAGATTGAGCTCCGCCTGCGCCTCTTGCGTGGCGGTCTCGGCTCGCTGCTTCAGCACGGACCAGGTCTTGTTCATGGGCAGATGGTAGCAGGTGCGGACCGACCGCCGGTTATTGCGCCATCAGCTCGCTGATCATGCGCCGCGTCGCCGTATACTCGACGCCCGCCGCGATGTCCTGACGCAGAAATTCCTCAAACTGTCCGCGCATCTGTATGGCCAGGTCGATATCGGGATTAGTACCCACCTCATACGCGCCTACCGAGATCAGATCCTGATTCTGCTGATACAGCGACCACAAGCGGCGCAAACGATTGGATTGCCTGAGCTCGTGGGGTTCGAGCAGGTCCTGCATCACGCGAGAGATCGAGCCATTGAGGTCTATCGCCGGGTAATGCGCGGCATCTGCCAGCTTGCGAGACAACATCACCTGTCCATCCAGCGAGGCCCGGGCAATGTCCACGATAGGATCCTGCGCATCATCCCCCTCGGCCAGCACGGTGTAGATGGCTGTGATCGCACCATAACCATGTTTGCCGACACCGGTGCGTTCGATCAGATTGGGCAGCAGGGCAAACACCGAGGGTGGATAGCCCTTCGCCGCCGGGGGCTCGCCAATAGCCAGACCGATTTCCCGCTGGGCATGCGCCACACGCGTGAGGCTATCCATCAGCATCAGCACGTTCTTGCCCTGATCACGAAAATACTCGGCGATTACATGCGTTAGGTGCGTGGCCTTGAGTCGCATCACCGGCGATACATTGGCCGGTGCGGCAACCACCACCGACTTGGCGCGACCTTCCGGGCCCAGCACATCATTGATGAAGGCCTGCACTTCGCGACCCCGCTCGCCGATCAGGCCAATGACCACCACATCGGCCTTGGTAAAGCGCGTGATCATGCCCAGCAGCGAACTCTTGCCAACGCCGGAACCCGCAACCAGACCCACTCGCTGGCCACGCCCCAGCGTGAGCAAGCCATTGATCGCTTTGACGCCCACGTCAAGGACCTGATTGATCACGCCACGTTCCATGGGATTGACCGGCGTCCCCAGCAGCGCCAAACGATCAGGACAATCAATCGCCGGTCCGCCATCGAGCGGTTCACCAAAGGCATCAATCACCCGACCCAGCAGCGCCGCGCCCAGCTTGGCTTCGGAAGAATTCGCAATGACGCGGACTGTCGCACCGGGGCCAATACCCACCGGCTCGGTGAAGGGCATGAGAAAGAGTGTCTGCTCATTGAAACCGACAACCTCTGCCGACACCCGCGCGCCTTTCCTGCTATCGATTTCGCATAAGGCCCCCAGCGGCGCCATGATGCCGCGAGCTTCGAGTGTCATGCCGACCAATCGCACCAGCGTGCCGGTATGCTCCGCCGGCGGTGCTTCGGTGCGCGCGACGAGATGATCGACAACCTCGGAGAAATCAATCATGGCGCAGCACGGTGACTGTCGTCCAGGGGCGGCGCTTTGCCTGGCGCTGCGTTGTTGGCGGATGCCGGACTCCCAGTGTCGCCGGGGTCACCGGTGTCGCCAGTGTCGTCAGTTGCCGGCATCACCGCCTGTGCAGCAGTCCCTGCCTCGTGCGAGGTCTCCTGCGAGTCCTCATGTAGGTCATGAGGAGGTTCGCCATGAAGTTCGCCATCAAGTTCATGATGAAGGTCTTCATGAGACTCTGCATGAGCACCTTCATTCAGTTCATCATCAGCCAGGGCCTCGGTCGGCGTACTCGCGTCGGCCTCATCATCGTCTGCGGCCGAAGCGATCGTGGTCGTCGCCGGCCGTGTTGGTGTCGCTGATCGTAAGGGATTGGGAGCTACCGGACGCCAGCCAGCCGCCATCGGTTGTGCCAGCGCGGTGCTGATGCCTTTAACTCGCCGATCGATCAAATCTTCAACCATGCTGCCATCCAGTGAGGCACGCACACTGCCGCGTGAGAGTAAAGCGTCAGGACGCAAGACAATGCTGTCGCCAAAGGACGCGATCAAAGGCTTGTACTGTTCGACATCCTCGGGGTTCAAATGCACGACCACGGCTTTCTCGCCACTGGCGGCAAGTTCGCGCAGACAGTTGTCCACGAGGCGTGCAATCGTCTGGGGCGATTGGGTCAGTTCACCGCGCACCAGTTGTTCGGCCAGGTGAACGGCGAGTTTTTTCATGGGTTCAAACAAGGTATCGGGATCATCACTGAGTTGTTGCAGCCCACGGATGATCTGCGCCAGCTGCGCCCTTTGCTCATCCACCGCTTCTTGCATCTCGGCCTTTGCCTGCGCCACACCGGCGTTCAGGCCTTCCTGATAGGCCGTCTCGCGCGCTTCCTGCCGACCCTGCTCTCGCGCTTGCTCACGCGCGGCTTCCAAGAGGCTGTCAATGGCCTCGCTGTTTAACGCAGGCTCGGTTGCTGATGATGGGGGGGATGAATCGTCGGATGCGTCTGCGCCTCCTGGTGGCGCCTCTTGGTGCGCTTCGCGCTGTGCATCTGAGGAGGCATCTGCGGGCGAATCTGCGGGCGAATCTGCCAGTGAATCCTGCGCCGGTGCTGGCGTTGCCTCTGCCAGAGACTCGGAGCTTGATGCCCCCTGCCCGGCCATGGAAGATAATCCACCATCTTGCGCAGGTAGCGCCGAAGACCCTGCGCCATCACTGCCAACTGCCGTCAGTGCGACGCTCGACTCATTCGACTCATTCTGCTCATTCGAATCATTGCGGATTTCAGCCTCTTGCCGGTCATCGGCGGCGTCATCTGCCCTAGCACCGCTGGCAGCGGTATCGGTAGCGGTAGCGGTATCGGTAGGGGATTCGGCCGGTGCCTCGGCGTCTGTGGACAGCGTCGCCGAAGCATCGGCCCGCGCTGCGACCTTGCCACTGTGGTCATCCATGGCCGCCGTGATCGGCACCTCGATGTCGGCGGCCAGTCCTTCGTCGGTCGCCTGAGCAGCGTGGGGGGTGACGGCAGCAGAGACGTCGTCGATGGCGTCGTCAGCGCTACCGTTCGCGTGAACCTTAGCACTATCGATATCGGTATCGGCATCGATATTGGCATCGGCATCAGTGCCGGTGCTCCTCTCACCCGCCTCGTCATCATCGTACTCGGCAAGGAAATGCGTCTCCTCGACGATGGCATCATCGAGCAAGGGATTGGGACTGAATGCTTTGGGCGGCAGGCTGTGCTGATCTCTCAGCAGGGTGTTATCACTGTAGGCAGCTTCGGGGCGGCCATCGACCTCGCGGTGAAACAGCGCGTTCTCTTTGTCACGCTCGCGCGCCAGCAGATGTTGTATCGCAAAGGGGTTGTTCGCCGGATCAAACATCCGGTTCGGCAGCCAGTCCTGCCGTTTCGGCACACGCTGGCGTAGTCGCCGTTGTGGGAGAGCAGGATCAGACAAAATCGGCTCCGCCCGACGCCAAGATCAGTTCGCCCTTCTCAGAGAGCTTACGCGCAGCGCGCATGACTTTCTTCTGCGCGTCTTCGACTTCAGTCATGCGCAGCGGGCCTTTTGCCTCCATGTCGTCGAGGAACATGCCGCGTGCACGGCTGGACATGTTGTCGAGGAACTTGCCCTTGACTTCTTCGTTGGCGCCCTTGAGCGCGATCATCAGTAGGTCTGGCTCGACGGCGCGCATCAGCGCCTGAATTCCTCGATTGTCGACCGAGGTCAGGTTCTCGAAGCTGAACATATTGTCTTGTATGCGAAGGGCGAGTTCTTCATCGATCTGGCCCACACCCTGCAAGATCGGCCCTTCCAGCTCGACCTTGGTGAAGTTCATGATCTTGGCGGCTGCCTTGACGCCACCAAAGCTCGACGACGAAGCCGACGCATTATTCGAGAACTGCTTCTTCATGATGGATTCCAGCTCTTCCATCGCAGAAGGCTGTACCGTATCTAGACTGGCCACGCGCTGAATGACTTCCGGGCGCGACTCTTCTGGCAGGAAGGCCAGCACATCCGCGGCGACTTCCGATTCCAGCACCGACAGGATAATGGCGGTTACCTGAGGATGTTCGCCGCGGATCATCTCGGCAATGGCGCGCGCATCCATCCACTGAAGTATCTCCAGACCTCGGCTGGCGCGATTAGGCATGATGCGGGCAAGGACCGACGCGGCCTTGTCCGGACCCAGCGCGCGCTTGAGCACCGTCTCGACATATTCGGTAGTACCCAGGGAGAGACTGGTCTGGCGCTTGAGCATGTCAACGAACTGGTCGAGCACCACGTTCACGGCTTCTTGCGACATGTCCGCTACGGACATCATCGCAGCACCCAGCTCCTGAACCTCTTTCGGATCCAGATAGCTGATGATATTAGACGCCAAATCCTCACCCAGCAGGAGCATCAGCACTGCTGCTCGCTGTACATTGGTGATCTCGGCCAGCTCGCGCCTGAGATCATCTGTCATGACTGGTGCGCCATCGTTATCTGCCATGATTCCCTCGATTGCCTTGAATACTGCGTATTGGTTCGTAAAAAATAGTCAGCCTGACTGCCTTATTTCTTGGTCGGCGCAAAGCCATCCTTGAGCAGGTTCTTGATAATCAGGATCATGCGGTTACGCTCTTTTTCGGTGAGCATTTTCACGAGCACCAGCTTGTCATCGTAACTCTTGGCATCGCTCAGCATCTCAGTGGGCAGCGTGACTTTTTTCTTCGGCTTGAATTTCTTTTTCATCGCCTCAAGATCCTGTGGCTGATCGCCCGACGCTGGCGCTGCTGGCGCTGCCGTGGCCCCTGCCGGGGCGGCTTTGCTGTCGGCGCTTTTGGCTGCCGCGACCTTGGTTTCTTGTGCCATCTTCTTTTCCTGTCGTTGGTTGTTAGGATCAGTCCAGATCAGTCCGGATCAGGACCTGACCATGTTCTTCAGCACTAGGGCGACTCTGCCCGATTCCTGCGAGACCAGCATGCGGATCAGCGCGACCTTGTCATCATAGCTGTTGGCCGTATCAAGCATGTCTGCTGTGAAGGTCGGCTTCTTCGGCTTCATCGCCTGCATGCGAGCGCGCAGCTCATCGAGGCTCTCGCCCTCTTCCAGTTCGAACTCACCCTCGGCTAATTCTTCCTCTTCCTCTTCTCCCTCGGCTTCCTCAGCAAGACGCATCTCCTCTGCGAGACGCTCTTCCTCGGCGGCCGCCTCTTCAGCCAATCTTTCTTCCTCGGCAGCCGCTTCTTCGGCCAGTCTTTCTTCCTCGGCGGCCGCCTCTTCAGCCGCCGCCTCTTCGGCCTGCTTGATTTCTTCGGCCAGCCGGAGCTCTTCACCAATCCGCGCGGCCTCCAGCGCCTTGGCCTCTTCGACGGCCTTGGCAATTTCGGCAAGCTTGTCTTCTTCGGCACGCTTGACGTCTTCTGCAGTCGGGCCTTGCGGCGGCAAGATCTGATTGATCGTCGGGCCTTTGACCATGGGCCGCACCACGGCCAGCAGGAACACGATGATCACGAGTGCAGCGATACCGATTTTAATAAAGTTCTGCAGATCAGCATCTGCCCACCACGGCTTGAGAGGTTCGGGCGCTAGGGTCTCGAAACGTGCGGGGGCCACGGTGACGACGTCGCCACGTGCCTCGTTATAACCCACGGCGCTACGCACGAGCTGCAGCATGCGGTCGAGCTCTTCTTTGGTATAAGGAATCGTCGTCGGCGAACCTGCGGGCACGGGTTTGCCATCGGGCGTGTACTGCGGCGCAGGACGCTCGGCAACCACCACGGCCACCGTCAAGCGCTCGATCGTGCCCAGCGAATTCTTCACATGACGAACCGAACGATCCATCTCGAAGTTGCGCGTCGCGCGGGTCGTGACGATCTCGTTGTTGATCGGCTTTTTCTCGTTGGTGTTGGTATCAGTCGTCAGATCCGCATCGGGGGGCGGCGAATTCGACATCGCACCGGGAATGCCCTCGGGATCAATCTTGTACTTGCGCTCGGTGGTAAGTGCCTCTGAACGCGGCTTGACACCTTTATCCTTGTTGTCAAAATCCTCGGTGGTAGTTTCCACGGTGGTGTAATCCAGCGTGAGATTAACCTCCGCCTTGACGGCCGCCTCGCCAACGACTGGCGCCAGCAGTTCTGTCACACGGTTACGATACGATTCCTCCGTGCGCTGCTTGTGCTGCATCTGCGCAATCGTGAGACCCATGGTCGCATCGACCGGATTTTCATCGGTCATCAGATTGCCCTGATCATCCACCACCGACACATTGTTCGGCGCCAGATAAGGAACACTCGACGAGACCAGATGCACGATCGCTTTGACCTGGGGCGTGGTCACGCCCCGACCAGCATGGGGAGTCACGACCACCGAGGCCTTGGGCGTTGCGCGCTCGCGCACAAAAACACTTTGCTTGGGCAAGGCCAGATGCACGCGCGCGGCCTTGATGGTGGAAATCTGCATAATGCTGCGCGCAAGCTCTTGCTCTATTGCAGTGTTGTACTGCACCTGCTCCATGAACTGCGATGTCGTCATCGACGACTTGTCTTTGAGTGATTCCATACCGATGGGCTGCGCCTCTTTCGGAATGCCCTGACCCGCCAGAAAAATACGCGCCTCGTGGTAGCGTGCTTCAGGCACGGTGATCTGGCCGCTGCTGCTATCAACCTTGGGTTTGAAGTCGGCCGCCTTGAGCGCTTCGAGTGCTGCCTGTTTGTCGTTCTCGGTCATACCGGGCATGATCGGGCGATACGGCGTGGTCTGCGAGAACTGAAAGGACATCGCCGCAATCAGTAGCACGATCAGCAGCGCAATCGCTGGCAGCGCGCGGCGAACCGCCGGTTGCTTCAACAAGCCATCTGCCCAGGCCTTGAACTGGGTCAGCCCGCCAGAGATGCCACTCACGGCGCCGGGCAATTGTCCCGGGTTGGGTAAGCCGCTGGCCAGGGGCAAGCCGGCAGCCGCCGCACCATTGTCGGCTGCGGACTGTCCTGTGGGCAGTTGCGGAGGCATGCCTCCATTCATCGTTGCTTCGGCCATGTTCTGCTCTCTCGAGGTTGGCTGTGATTGTTACTGTGACGTCTATCGCGAAATCGCTTGCTTACACCGGCATATTCAAAATGTCTTCGTAGGCTTTGAGTACCTTGTTGCGGATCTGCAGAGTGGCTTCAAAAGCTAGCGAAGATTTCTGCATCGCCAGCACCACATCGGTCAGGGGTACATCTTCGCCACGGTCATACGCTTCGCGCAAACTACTGGCGAACTGCTGCACTTCATTGGTCTGAACGACGGCTGTCTTGATCGCATCACTAAAGCTGGGCTTGCCGATCTCCGGTGTCGGTGTCGTCAACACCTGAGGGGTGTTCTTGCCCGCCGCATCCACCTGATACTGGCGCAGCGTGGCCAGCATGGAATCGATATTGGCCTGGCTATTGATCCGGTCAACCATGTCCGTGACTCCTTCTCTGGCTATCCTTTAACCCGCCGCCAGCGTCGGCAAACCGCGCTCACGAAACTGCGCCATCTTGTAGCGCAAGGAGCGCGGACTAATCCCCAGCTTCTTTGCTGCTTCAGAACGGTTGTGACTGGATTTGATCGCGGCCATGATGGCCTGGTACTCGCTACTCTTGACCGCGGCAGAGAGTGCGCCAGAATCCGTCATCACTCTCTCGTGAATATCCTGGATGGTCGGAGCGCTCGCCCTAGGCTCTGGTGCTGTCGCACCCTCTTGCGCCTCCCATTCATCAAACATCAGATCGGATTCATCAATGGTGTCGCCATTGCAGAGCACCAGCGCCCGCTGCACGACGTTTTGCAGCTCGCGCACATTGCCGGGCCAGCTGTAGTTTTGCATCCTCTCGGTCGCGCGTGGCGAAAGCCGAATTTGTCGGTCAGAAGGACCGTAGTTAGACAAGAACTGATGTACCAGCGGCAGAATGTCGCCCGGACGATCACGCAGCGGCATCACGCTGAGTTTGAATGCGCTGATGCGGAAATAAAGATCTTCACGGAACTCGCGATTGGCGATTGCCTCGCGTAGATCCTTATTGGTGGCAGCCACGAGCCGCACATCCAGCTCGATGGGTGCATTGCCCCCTAAGCGAGTAATTTTGCGCTCTTGTAGCACACGCAACAGCTTGGTCTGCAGGTGGTAAGGCATCTCGGCGATTTCGTCGAGGAAGATCGTGCCGCCCTGGGCCTGCTCGAACAGACCGCGATGTTCTTTGAGTGCCCCCGTAAACGCGCCCTTCTCATGACCAAACAGCATATCTTCGATCAGATTCTCGGGCAGTGCCGCGCAGTTCATCGCAACGAAAGGACCCCCACGACGGGGCGAGGCATCATGCAGTACCCGCGCCAGCACATCCTTGCCCGCACCGGTAGGCCCCACGATCAATGCCGACACCTGCGTCTGCGCCACCCGGCGCGCGAGCTCCAGCAAATGCTGGCTCGCCGGATCAACAAAAACGAAAGTCTGCGGACTGTTTTTTGGCAGCTCATTGCGCGTGGGCGCCAGCGCCAGCGCATTGCGCCAGCTATCTACCGACCAGTCTTCGTCCGAGAGCACATGGTAAGCACCCCGGCGCATCGCCTCGATGCCCAGCTCGAACTGATGACGCTCGACGCGGCACAGCACTGGAATCGCATGACCAAAGGCCTGGGTTAGCTTGCGCACTTCCTCGAGCAAACCGGTATCACCCATCAGGCGAATCACCACCAGTCGCGCGCGCGCCAGACCTTGCTTGAGATCGGCCAGCGTCGTCACTGGCAAAAGCTGAAGACCGGCCTGCTGCAAATGGTCGCGCTCAACCGAGCCAACGGCCGACTTGGGGTCCAGCCACAGGGCTGGGTGCGAAATTTCTGTCATGGCGGTCACTTTGAATGCCTATGAAAACAATGGACGTTTGCTTCATAGCAATCGCTGTGCCAGCCAATTTAGCGAGGAAACACGCGGGTTTTGCGCGGGGATGTCGGAACGGCAGAGCCTTGCCGGGGGAGGAAAGCGTCAACCGCTTTGCATGGAGACGGAAAGCCGACAGCGCCTGGGAAAGCCCGAAAGGCTGACCCCACCTACTCCGGACAATCCTGGTAAGACGTCTTCAAACAAAGGCTTACCTGCTGCATAGCGGCCTGCAGCTGCTCGGCCCGCATGCTTTTGCCTGCCCTGTCCACTAGCTGCACCGCCTGAGCCTCGCCATTGAGCCGTGCCAGCTCTGCCCAGATCAGGGCTTTCTGTGGCTCGGTGCGCCAGCCCTCGCCGGAAAAATAAATCGAGGCTGCCATCAGCTGGGCGCCGGCATGGCCTTTGCGACCCGCGCGCAGAAACCAGGACAAGGCCAGCGCGCCGTCTCGGGGCCCGGTGAGGCCGGCGCGGTGGTATTCCCCCACCATGTACTGGGCCTCGGCAAACTCTGCCTTTGCGGCTGCAGTAAACAACGGTAACGCGGTTTCCATACTGCGCGTTACGCCCAGACCGTGGTGATACAAGGTAGCGAGGTTGTATTTGGCTTCTGGTAGCCCGGCATCGGACGCCTTGCGATACCAGCGCAACGCCTCGGTATAGCTTTGCGCGACGCCGAGTCCGTGTTCGTACAGGTAGCCCAGGTTGTTCTGGGCGCGGGCATCATTACTGGCGGCGGGCTTGCGCAGTGCCCGTTCGGCGGTAGCGTAGTGTCCGCGCTCAATCGCTCGCATGGCCGCGCTGAACTCGGCTCGGGCCAGCCCGCACAGGGTGATCAAACTCAGGGAGAGAATCAGGCGCTTCATGACATTCACCCGTTACTCACACACCACTACCGCGAATCATTTCGCGCTGACACCGCCTGAGCAGCGGCCGGCACCGCCTTGGCTGAAAAACCCCGGCAGCGCTGACCATCAGCGCGCAGCACCTCTATAGAGGGCACGATGCGGCTCTTAAAGCCCATCAGCCGGCACAGGTAGGGAAGCTTGGGATCCCAGCTGACCGAAAAATGCCGGCACTGCCAGCAATTCGGTGCGCCGTCGTTGGCTTGTGGGTCAGGGCTCATGTCGGGATTTATGCTTGTCGCGCAGCTTGCGCTGGTAGTCATTCCATGCCCGGAAAACCACGGCGGCCAGCAAGCCCGAGAGCATCAGCACGCCGAGCATTGCCTGCAAAAATTCACCCAGCGTCATGTCAGGCGGCAGCATGCGCTGCGGGTGCAGCAGAGCCGTCAGTAGCAGCAGGCCAAACGCCAGCAGGGCGATGCGAAGCAGCCTAAGCGCTTGCCGGCGGCGGTTCGGGTTGTGTTCCATTATGACCTCAGGATAAAAACTCCTTCAGTCCTCATTTTGTCATAGCAGGCGGGCTTGCATCGCTGTACGACGCGGGAGCCGGCCAAATCACCGGCTTGCGGCTATCGCCCCAAGAAGACATCTTGCGGTGTTTGATGACTCATATAAGCGCTTCCTTAGCCTTGCAGCAGTTTCAATACGGTCTGCTGGCTGGTGTTCGCCTGTGCCAGCACGGCGGTCGCGGCCTGCTGCATGATCTGGGTCTTGGCCAGCTCGGTGCTGGCAGCGGCATAGTCGGCGTCCTCAATCTGGCTGCGCGATGCAGACAAATTGGTCGTGACGTTCGACAGGTTATTAATCACATGCTCCATGCGGTTGATGACGGCACCCATGGTGGCTCGGGTCTGATTGATCTTGTCCATCGACTCGTCGAGCATCGAGAGCACCGCAGAGGCTCCCTCTCGGGTATGGATGCGCACTCGGCGGTCTTCGACGTTGAGGTCAATGTCGCCGGTAATAATGCCGGTGATGCTGCCCTTTTTGCCGAAATCGGCCAGATCAATCGTAATGTACTGGTTGGCAGACGAGCCCACCTGGAAAGCCAGCCGGCCTACCCGGGGAGGATCCATTTCTTCACTCGAACGCCCGCCAAAGATGCCCTGTTCAAAGCCCAAGGCCGCGAAATTGCCATCAATGCCATACCCCTTGTCACCCACCGACACCTCGAAAGGATGTCCCGTCGCTAGCAGCTTGTCGAGCTGGTCTGACGGTGGAGCGCCCGCGGGCGAAGGTAGCTTGGGCAGTAGCGCAGGATCGGAGATCAGGCGCACCGTGCTGTAGAGCGTGCGGGCGCTGGTGGAGGTCACTGTGGCATCCGGGATGCCCGTCGTATCGTTACTACCGAAACTGTTTTCCGTCACCGTTGAAAGCGTCAGCGTATCCGACGATGTGCTCGGGACTATTTTGGCCTGGGACAGCGTGAATGGTGATCCTGCCACCGTGGAGACAAAGTCGATATTATCGCCATTGAGCACCACCTTGATATTTCTGAGCTTGGATGTCGTCGGATTGCTCGTGTTTTCGGCAGCCACGGCCGCAGCGATTGTCGTGAACATGGACGATGCCGTGCCCGTTGTGAACGAGATCTCTTTGCCATTCAGAGTGATTTTTCCGGTATCGCCGCCCGCAGCGCCAAGACTAACCTTGAGTCGTGACACTTGCGCGACTGACCCACCCTTGTCCAGGCCGAAGCTTGATGCGCTCAGGTCCTTCTGGTTTGAATCAAACCAGACCGAGAAATTACGTCCGTCAGAGGTTAAAGTGACCCCACTGCCGTTATCTACTGCGGTGATGCCATGCTGGCCCGTGCGCTGGTTGATGGCTTCAACCACCTTTTCGCGACGTGCTGTGCCGGTTTCATCTTTGACCAGCACGACCGGTACCGTAATGCCATTGATGTACAAGTTATAGGTTTTGCCCGACGGACTGGTCTCGGGTAAGGCCGTGGTCGTTGTCAGCCCCTTGCTGACCAGCGGATTGGCCAGAGCGCGAACGCCAGTCTCACTGCTGGACGAATTAATTGCGGCAGCAATCGCAATAGCGCTGGCACTGCGGTCGCTGCTGGCGGCCACGATGCTCGATTTGGTATCGTCCGCTGTTGTCGTTGCGCGAATCTTCACGCCATTGATCGTCAGATCGTCGACGTTCAATGGTTTGAACTGTGCGGATTGGTTGGCCTCCACCGTGAACTGAGACACCGTGCCGGTATTGGTATCACCCTTGTCAGACGACAGGGTGAATGGCGTGCCGGCGACCGAGGCCGTCAGCAGTAGCTCTCCCACCGTGCGTCCTTCCGACGCCACCACGCCAAGCGTGGTCTTCTGATTCACCTGATCGATCAGATCGTCACGAACTGATTGCGGATCGTGCAAGACACCAAGGGCCAAGCGCGTAGCCTTTGTGCTGGTAAACGTTGTGCCGTTAATCGTTGCAGAATAGGTATCATCGGCGCCAATCGGACCTTTGAACAACAGCGATTCTGTTTGGGCGACAGGCGCCTCGACCTTGTCGCGCACACTGGTATTGAATACCGACTGATTCTTGGTGAAATTACCCTCGATGAGACCCGTGCGAGAGATATCTCCTGTGGTGGCAGCAGACAGTACGACAGGGGCCTCAATCTTCGATTCGAGCGAATAAGTGCCCGTATGTACACCCTCGCGCAGGCCAACTCTTTGACCGAACAAATCGGCGTTGGCACTGGTTTCAAACCTAACCTCAATGTTGCGGCCATCGGCTGCTAACAGCGTAATACCTTTTGAGTCATAACCCGTATCGACTGCCTTCACACCTGTCTTTGCCGTAATTCTGTTGATCGCATCAACCACCTGCTGGCGTGTCGCACGCGTATTGTTGAGCACTGTCGTGATATCGGCGGACGCATAGCCATTGATGAAGACCGTACCAGACACCACGGACTCTGCACTCATGGCGCGGCCCGTGAAGACATTTTCATTGACCTTGGCAAATACACCCGTCCCCGGTCGCACGGTCGCAAATTCCTGCGCCACATCGACAATGGCCGACATGCCCGTCGTTCCAGGAGCAACGGTCGTGCTCGGCACGTCTCGATCCGAAGTGGGGAACTCAATTTTGATGGTGGAGCCGCCAGGTGCGTAGCTCAAGATTCGGTTACTTGTCGGGCCGTAGACACTACTGGCTTTGAGGGTTGCGGCGATCTTCGCTGTCACCAGCGAAGACGTTGTCTCTGCAGCAGTGATCTGCACACTGACGCCACCCACCACGATGGTGCCCGGCTTGGGCACGCCGGTAAATGTGAGCGTCTGAATCTCACCAACGTCCGCGCCCAGGCTAACTGCAGCCCGATTGATTGCTGCGGCCTTGGCAATCGCACTACCCGCTGCATTATTGACCGGTGAGAGCTTGTCGTCAGACGCGTAGGAAGCACCAATATCAATACCATTGATACGAAGGTCTCCAGCGCGCAGTGCAGGCACACCACCATCAACTGCGACGGACAATCCGATGGCGCGACTGGAAACATCCAATACATTCTCGGCCGAATCTTTGAGCGTGTACACCAGATTGCCAGAGAAAATATGGCGATTCTGCCCCACCGTGCTATCGAAGGTAATTGTTCCGTTTGTTGGATCTGAGGTGCCTGTCAACGTGAATGTCTGATTGTCCACCGTCAGGAAGGAAGCCTTCACTGCACCAGCGGTATCGACCGTAAAACTCAGCGAACCGCTCTTGAGGAAACCTCCATTAGATTCAAAATTTTCCGTGGTCATTGTCACGGCCTTGCGAGGCTGGGCCTGCATCGCCGTGCTCACGCCGGTGCCACTATCGCTGATGACGATATCGCCAATATCGCCATCGCTGGCAGCGTACGTAATGGTCAGACGCTCTTTACCAGCCACCGTCGTTTGGGCAATCGTACGTCCCGACTTGGTCGGATCAAAAGCATCGGTTTTTTCAAGTTCTGACTTGATCTTGGCGACAAAGGTCGACATGGAGGCTGCTTCAACAGCACTGATATCGATATCCACACCCGCCACATTGACTTTGCCGTCCGTCACCGGACCAGTGAATTCAACCACCTGAACTTCACCGGCATCGGCACCAGAGATGGTCCTGACGGTGGTGGGATTGATAAACACATCCGATAGCTGACTAACAGAGGTTGTCTTGTACACCGGCATCTCGCCCACGCGCTCACCCGCGGTGCCATCCAGCACATTGAAGCCATTCCATTGGGTCGATTCGGCAATGTGGACGATCTCCGCTTTGAGCTGCTGGAATTCCAGATCAAGATAGCTGCGCTGAGGATTGTCATTGGTGTCGTTGACCGCCTGGACAGCGAGCTCGCGCATGCGTTGCATCATGTCTGTGATCTCGTTGGTCGCCCCTTCGGCCGTCTGGATCAGAGAGATGCCGTCACCTGCATTCCGTATCGCCTGATTTAGGCTCCGGATCTGGTGGGTCATCCGGGTCGCGATCGCCAGACCGGCCGCGTCGTCGCCAGCGGTATTGATCCGCTTGCCTGTCGACAGCTGTGCCATTGCCTTGGACATCGTCCCTTCCGTGCGCTTGAGCGCTGACTGTGAGAACAGCGCTTTCACATTGGTATTGATGACTGCCATGCTCGGTTTCTCCTTCCGGCTTCCTTGTCCTGCCTAATTCAGTTTGGGCGTAGTGCCCCGCTATATCAGCCAAAGCAATTCATGTGCCAGAAAAAAACTTCAATTTATTCAATGACTTAAATAATTTACTGAAGTGCAACATCATCCCACTTAGTTGAGGCGGCAATTGCTGTCGGTAATCCGGCAGGGGTTTGCCACCCCGTAAATCGCCCTTCAAATACCCAGTCGTTGATGCTTTCCATGCGGTTAACGCTGCACCGCTCCGAGGCCAAGCGCCTCTGCCAGAGCGTCATACTCTTTCAACAATTCGGGATGGTCGGGAAATAAGGCCAGCGCGATACCCGCGGCCTCAAACGATTCGGCCAGGTCCAGATTGCAGCGAAGTGAACGAATCAGCATGGAATAGCTGAAGACGGTTGCCCTGTCGCCCTGCATCTCAATTAATTGTCGAATCAAATCCACGGCTTGGGGCCAGTCCTCGCGGACGACTGCCAACAATGCAGTAATGGCAAGAATATCTTCGCTATCCGGATACAGCGCCAAACCCGCATCCCCTAGCGCATACGCCAACGCATCACGGTCCTCCCCCATCAGGGTCTGAATCGCGAGACGGATTTCCGATGGCGAAAAGCGCGATACCTGGTAGGTGTTAAATGAGTAGCCGCTTTCTGCGAGGGAAATCAGTTCTTGTGCGAGGTTCGGCATAATTGAGCTCCTATAGACATAGCTTCTGGCAAATTTCGATGGTCCTGGATTAATCCGGACATCGGGCACGGACCAGTAAAGCAAGAGCAATGCCAGTCAAAAAAGCTAAACTTTTCGGGGATGAATGCCGATTAATCCAACATTTATTTAATTTTCATTTCAAATAAAATAATAAACAGCACGCCCAGCGTTGCTTAGTCCATCGGCAGCGGCAATTCACCGCCGCCCATTTGCCGCTGCGGCCAACGCATTCCTCCGTCGACGTAAAAGCCTTAAAAAATCCGCTATTTATCAGGCGGTTTTACGAGGTAACCTCCCCGAGCAAGCAAGTCACTGGCGGCAACCACCTTCCGCCCGCAGACCGGGCATTAATTCCCGACAGGCATAATTCCTGCTTTATTGGCGTTACAAAAACTAGGGATAAGCCAATGAACGTCAAAAAAAGATTAGAAGACCGAGACATTTGGGATATGTCGATTCTGGTTACCGGAGGTACCGGATCGTTTGGCAAGGCCTTTGTGCGGACAATTCTTGAACACTGCCCACGCGTGAAACGGCTGGTGGTATTCAGTCGCGACGAGCTCAAACAATTTGAGATGGCCCAGGAATTCCCGGAGTCCCACTACCCGGCGCTGCGATTCTTTTTAGGCGATGTCCGTGATGCCGACCGCCTACGCCGAGCGCTGGAAGGTATTGATACCGTGGTTCATGCCGCCGCGCTCAAGCAAGTGCCGGCCGCTGAGTACAACCCTTTTGAGTTCATCAAGACCAATATTCTGGGTGCACAAAATGTCATTGAGGGCAGTCTGGATGCCGGCGTTAAACGCGTGGTCGCCCTCTCGACTGACAAAGCCGCCGCCCCCATCAATCTGTATGGAGCAACCAAGCTTTGCAGCGACAAGCTGTTCGTGGCTGCGAATAATTTTCGAGGCAACCGGGACATCCGCTTATCTGTGGTCAGGTACGGCAATGTCATGGGCTCGCGAGGCTCTGTCATCCCGTTCTTTCTGAACAAAGCCCCATCGGGCGTGTTGCCGATCACAGACCCGAATATGACGCGCTTTAATATCTCGCTGGATGAAGGGGTGGAGATGGTGCTGTGGGCGCTTGAATATGCCTTGGGCAGCGAGATCTTTGTACCCAAGATACCCTCTTACCGAATCTCTGATGTTGCAGAGGCTATTGCGCCCAGCTGTCGTCATGAGATTGTCGGCATCCGGCCGGGGGAGAAGATCCATGAGGAGATGATTACCCCGAGCGACAGCGGGAACACCGTTGATATCGGCCAGTATTTCGCAGTACTACCCTTTAATAAAACGCTTATCGACAGCTATGTCGCGCATCGGAAGGCAACTAAAGTCCCCGATGGATTTTCTTATAATTCGAGCAACAACTCGGAGTTTCTGACAGTTGAGCAAATTCGCTCGCTTATTCGAACGCACGTTAACCCCCTGTTTGTTCCTACGTGATGTCTAATTAACATTGATTGCAAAAAATGTCAGCACCCGAAAATGTGAATCGAGGGACTAAGAGGCCCGATCAAATTGCCCCTTGCCGCGCTGGGGCCGCCTTGCCCGCGGTCGCGCTGGCTCGTGGCGCTCATTTTGCTGGAGCCTCCAACCAAGCAAACGAACCCAAAAGCCAGGGTCGCGGCCCAGGCGACTACCGTCGCAACAACAAGCTTCGTTTTTTTATTTGCTGCTAAAGAAAAACGCGGCGGGGCCGAATCTGACATCGGGAATCCGGAAATTTTGAATAAAGAGACTGGTTATGGCCACATCAACAATATCTACGACTAGTCCGTCAGGAACAGCGGCCACCTCCAGCAGCGGCACCGGATCGTCGGCGGGGACCGCCATCTCAACAGCATCCCAAATTGCCGCTCAAAAAAAAGCGGCGGCGCAAGCCACGCTCAAGTCACTAGGTGCGGGCTCTGGCGTTGATCTCTCCACGCTTGCTCAGAGCTTGGTCGACGCAGAGGGCGCACCCAAAAAAGCTGAAATAAATGCAAAGATACAAAAAAACGACGCCAAAATCAGCGGCCTTTCTGCAGTCATGTTCATGATGTCTGAGCTCAAAACCAAGCTCAGTGCAATCAAGGACAGAAGCAGCTTTAATTCGACTAACGCATCGAGCAATAATGAAACGGCAGTGACCGCGACGGCATCCAACACCGCTCAAGTTGGAAATCACAGCATTCAGGTAGCCTCGCTATCGCAAGCGCAAAAGAGTAGTTCTCAGGGTTTTGCAGCGGACACTACTTCTTTAAATAATGGCAATCCGTTCTCAATCACCATTAATGGCTCCAACACAGGTGTCAGCACCGGGACTGACTTTTATTCGAGCAATAACGCCAGTTCGGTCAGCGGTTTGAGTTTTGGCACAAAACCTTCTAAAACTGATTTCAAGAATTTTTCAGTAACGGTGGACGGAAAGACATTTAGTATTACTCCCTCTCCATCTGGCACTACGCTCGCGGAGCTGGCAACCGATTTACAGTCGCAGCTTCGCTCAAGAGATGGTTCGGACGATCTGTCTGTCACATTGGAGCCCGGTAACACTATCGCAGTCAGATCTGCTTCTGCCTCAAGAGTTGTCAGTGATGCCAAATTTTCGCAAAGTGCGACCATCAATCTTGATAGCGGCGCCAGCAAAGGCACATCCGTTGATAACCAAATTATCGGCGCCCAATTTGGTACCAAACCCTCCACGAGCGATTTCAGTGATTTTTCAATCAGCGTTGATGGCAAGACACTCAATTTGGCGCCAGTACCGTCTCAGCCCACGCTGGAGTCACTGGCGGAAAATCTCCAAATGCAACTGCGTTTACTTGAGGGGACCGAAGACCTCAGTGTCAGCGTGACGAATGGCAATCTCGAATTCAGATCAGCTTCAGGCCGATCAATTGCAAGCCCAGCACTTGTCAAGACTAGCTACAGTGATACTCCTGCGGGTCTGGTTAGAGCGATCCAGGCATCCAATCTCGGATTTGATGCCAGCTTAGTCAATGACGGTAGCGACGCGCCTTATAAAATATTGATCAGCGGCGCAGCGGGAGCAAACGAAACCTTTACCGTGTCATCAGACTCCGCCACCTCATTAAACTTTGGTATCGTTTCAGCGGCATCTGACACGCGTGTCAGTGTCGACGGCATGGATTACGTAAGAAAATCCAACACGATATCCGACATCATACCTGGTGTCGTTCTCGACCTAAAATCAACAACAACTCAAGCTGCGACCATATCGATCAAAAGAAACACCACCGATCTCCAAACCAAGCTGAACGATCTGGTGACTGCCTACAATGATTTCAACAATATCGTTTCGGAGACCACCAATCCAAAATCCACACTGGAAACATATGGCGGCACCTTGGTAGGTAATAACATTATCCGCATGGTACAGATGCAGGTTCGGTCTGTCGTACTGGGAAAATCGTCGACTGCCAGCGGCGGCATCAGCACCCTCTCTCAGCTGGGGTTAAGTATCGATCAGAAAGGTGTGATGTCACTCGATAGCGCCAAACTCGATACCGTAATTAATAATAATTTTGACGATATCGTGAAAACTTTGACCGGGGGTTTTGACAAGCTGGGCGCTTACAGCTCGCGCCCTGCTGGTATCGCTGGAGATGCTTTTCGAAAAATCACACAGCTACTTGGCTCCAACGGTCCACTTGTTCAGCAAAGTCAGAATGCGACAACGCAAAACACGAAGCTTCAGGGCGACCTGAGCAAACTTGAGGTACGCCTAAGCTCGCTGCTTGAACGCTACACGAAACAATTTGCGTCCATGGACAGTTTGGTAGGCAGTATAAATTCCCAGAAGACATCACTGAAATCCACATTCGACGGAATGATGGCGATGTATACAAATAAATAATTTTTAGCCTTCCGCGGCCTACTCGCCAGCATTTTTTCGCCGATCCAACTGGCGTGCCAGCACTTTGGCACCGTCAAAGTGCCCTAACGACATTTCAGGCAAAAAGATTGCCGCCGTCACTTCCGTGGGACGACCGAAAATTCTCCGACACTGATTCCGCGCTCCTCTGCCGACAAGCCCAACTGCACTTTGCAGTTTTCTTGAGCAAGTCTTTTTTCCAATCCAAAGCCAATCAATGACCCGCACTTAGCGCGCCGCCGTGAGGGCAAGCGGACAGGTCTCGTCGCGCGCCCCCTAAAAATTAATATTTAAGCAAATATTTTTGCTACTCCGTAGCAGATTTTTCAACTACGTCCCTAAAGTTCCAAGGGGTCTGGACGATAAACCTCCTGAAGGCGGCGGCAAGAGTTTGCCGGGCGCACCAGAATCAGGCGGCAAAGATATGCCGATACCAGAAAATTCTCAAACAGTGTCGGAAATTATTGCACTAATTGAAATAAGGATTTCCCGATAAGTGGAGATGACGACCATGGATATTAAGTCCCCACAATTAAGGACAGGTGAGCCCGCAACGCCTACTGGGCGTCGGAGCACTACTGCTTCGCAGCCCCCGAAGCTTGAAGAAACTCCGAAGCCACGCGAAATCTCCACGTCTGACATCGATAATCTGAGAAAAAATCTGTCGCATACCCTAGGCCTGATTAATGAGCAGATGCGCGATGGCGGAAGAAATCTGAATTTCTCAATCGATGAAACACTGGGAATGCCAATCATTCAGGTCAAAAAACAAGACACCGGAGAAATTGTCCGCCAAATCCCCAGCGAAGAATTCGTCCAATTCGCACACCGAATCGAGCAGCTCAAAGGCTTTTTAGTAGATAAGGGTGTGTAGCTTTTTAATTGCCGAGCCGGGCAATGTACTCTGAGCAAAAGCAACAAGTGGCAACCATAGCAAGTAGCAGCAACAAATATTAAATTTTTACGGAGGTCTTTATGTCTGTAGTCAACACCAATATCAAGTCCATGGTTGCCCAGGAGTCTTTGCGCAGCAGCGGCCTGGCACTCAGCACTGCGATGGAGCGCTTGTCGACTGGCAAGCGCATCAATAGCGCCAAGGATGATGCGGCGGGTCTTGCCATCACGAACCGTATGACTTCCCAGGTGATGGGCATCGCCAAGGCGATTCAAAACACGAATGATGCAATTTCGATGACTCAAACCGCTGAGGGCGCCTATGGCAGCGTGACGGATATTCTTCAGCGCATGCGTGAACTCGCCGTGCAATCAGCGACGGGCACGGTTAATTCATCGGATCGCTCCTCCATCCAGCTCGAAGTTTCGCAGCTGCGGAGCCAGATCGATGACATCGCGCTGAAAACTAACCACAATAACATCAAGCTGCTCGATGGCAGCGCCCAGAATATTTTTGTGCAAAGTGGCTCGAACTCTGGCGACACGATAAAAATGGGCTTTGGTTCCGCCCGTACCAAAGATATTGGCATCGGATCGCGTAATGCGATGAACTCATCGAACGGCACGTTCAGCACGGGTGCAGCGTTCGATGCACTTTCTGCGGCTGCCTTGTTCCTGAATGGTATCGCTGTTGGTGCTTCATTGGCACTAGATGACAATGCCTCTTCTAGTCAGGCAGCTGCCAGTGCAATCGCCAAAGCAGCCGCTATCAATAAGGTGGCCGATCAGAGTGGTGTCTATGCCAAGGCAAGCCACAACACGGTGTCTGGCTCCAAGATGACTGCTTCCTCTGTTACAGGTACGGTGACCATTAATGGTGTGACTACCGATTCATTTGCAACCTCGACCGACACATCGATCTCTCGTAAAAACGCCGTGGCTGCAATTAATGCCAAGTCGGCCTTGACCGGCGTTACCGCCACTGACAC
>OMID01000110.1 GCA_900299005.1 Oxalobacteraceae bacterium | reverse complement strand
ATTTGCACAAGCGTTGTGATTTGTCACACATCTGAAAAATTCGAAACGAATAATCGCGGCCAGTAATTAAGAAGCAAGGCGCAACGAGCAACGCGTTTCGCAGCCCTTGATTGCATTCGCCAACGTAAACGGAGAAAACAAATGACCGACTCGAAAAACCTTGTAGCCAAGCGAACTGCTGTCGCCGTAGCTGCGGTTTGCGCCTCTTTGTCCGTGCCGGCCTATGCCGCTGCCGCTGCCGACGATGTCAAAGCCATGATGGATCTGCTGCTCAAGAAGGGCGTCATCTCTCAGGCTGAGTATGACCAAAGCATGCAGGATGCCAAGGACGCCGCAGAAAACCGCGAGTTCAAAGAAAAGCGTATTGATGCGGATGTTGTCAAGGCTAATAAGTACATTGATAAGCATGCCAAGGACGGTTCAGTAAAATCCAGCGGCTTTGGTTGGGTATCCGAAGACGGAAAGAATGAAATCAATCTGACCGGTCGCTTGCATTTCGATGCTCGGAAGACGGGCGATAATTGGGGGCAGACAACCGACCGTGATTCCGGATCTAGCGGCGACAGGTTCACTGTACGTCGTGCGCGCTTGGGTGTGACGGGGGTGTTCAATAAAGACTTTACCTTTGAGATGATTACCAACCTCACTGGAGCTACCACGAATACCGGCGCCACGAATTCGACAGCAGTGGTGGATACCGCGTGGGTAAATTACGCGGTTACGCCAGAGGCGCAATGGCGTTTTGGTCGCATGAAGACACCGATGGCGATGGAAACCCTCGCGAGCTCTAATAACATTGATTTCATGGAGCGATCGTATCTTGATCAACTAGCACCGGGTAAGCAGAATGGAATGATGTTCCATGGAGAGAAGGACGGTGTCGTCTACGCACTGGCAGGTTGGCAGCCTGGTCTTGATCCCATTACGAATTCTAATGGTCTCGCACCTCAAGTTGGCGGACGTGTGGCGACCGACATCGCCAAATTATTCGGACAAGCGGCTACTAACAGCGTGTTTCATGTCGGTGTGTCGGGTATGGTAGGCAAGCAGGAGGTCGTGCCCACGACATCCAGCCAAAAAGGTAAATCAAATGAGACGAAAGGCGCTTTCCTGGCATTTCGCGACGAAAATCTTGGTCTGAACCCTGTTTATCGCGACCGCATTTACGGTTCCTGCCCAAGGGGTGACGTCACTTTGGGTGGTGGCGTATCGCCTAATAACTGCACTTCCTCCACGACAGTGCCTTTTGGCTACAGCTTACCGGCACAGGACGCAGCACAAGTCGACAAAATGATGGGTGCTTTTGAAGCAGCGTTCGCTACCGGGCCACTTAAAGTTCAGTATGAATATGCAGATGCAAAGCTGACCGCCAAGTCGAACGCCCAAAATGATGACGGTACTGCCACTTGGGCCACCGAAGCAAAAGGGCACGCCAAAGTGCAGTACATCTCCCTGATGTACAACATCACTGGCGAGGAATGGAAAGATGTTTATAAGAGCGGTCTGTTCGGTGGTATCAAGCCCAAGTCCAATTACAGTTTTAAGGACGGTACCGGTACTGGTGCGTGGCAGCTCGGCTTGCGTTTGTCCACTTATGATGCCTCCGACTTTGGTGCGAGTACCACGGGTGCCGTTGCTGACGAGGAGAAAAATGGCGCTGGCAAGCAGACCTGTGTTGGTACCAATGTGTGTTCCCAAGTCGGGGGTAGCCCCAAGGGTATGACCTATACGGTAGGCTTGAACTGGATTCTGAACCCGAATGCGCGCATCATGCTGAACTATTCGCGAAGCGAGTTCGATACGTCCTTCTATCCCATTGATACTGGCACTCGATTCTCCAAGGTGAAGGCGAGCGATCATTCTGATGTAATTTCACTGCGCACACAGTTCAATTTCTGATTGAGGTAAGTTGTTGATTCTGTGCGTACGCCCCCAGCCGGGGGCGTTTTTTTGAGTGAGCTAATCAGAGCCCAATAAAAAAAGGCCTGCAAATCTGCAGGCCCGGTGATCACGTCAGCGGGGTTGATGCAGCTAGGCCCAATCAGTAATTGTGCTGATAGTGAACGCGCCAGCCTTCGCGCTCTTCTTTGTAGTAGTCGGCGTTGGAGCGCGTGTATCTAAGCCCTAAAGTATTCGCCTTGTCGAGGTCAAGCAAGAGCATGCCGTGATAGCGCAAACTTTGGTAGGAATATTCGTCTTGCCCCTCAGCCTTGTGGAAAGCGGTTTTACTAATGCTATCTCGGTAACGCAAACCGGTGTCAAAGGCCAGGTTTTCCATCAGTTTGAATTTGACGCCGGTGTCAACAGCCCAGTGGTAAAAATGATTTCCGTTATCTTTGAATTTTTCACCCAGGCGAAGGGCCACGTAGGGGGAAGCCCAGTCGGTCAGCGCATAGGATTTTTTTATCTTGAGTTCGACGTTGTTGCTGATTTTTTGGCTCGAGCCATCGTCGCTTTGACTCAGCCCCGATTTGATCGAGTACTCTATTTTGTTGGGGCCCTTTACCCCCACCGTGACATTGGCGTTGATGTAATCACGCGCGACGCTGTCATGCTCATGATCTTTTTCCTGCCCGAAGTCGAACATCACGAAGGGCTTGTAGTCGCCTTCGGCATGCACGGCGTTAGCTGCAATGAGCAGGACGGCGGCGATCAGCTTTTTTTTCATAGGAATCTCCCGGTGTGGGCCAAATGATGTGGAGGAGTATAAGGGAGGGCTTAGTTAATTGAAACTTTCCAGCGCGGTTAATTGTGTAAACCCGCGCTGCCAAGAGCTATGAGTGCGGGCTGGACGTAAATTTTTATTACTAAAAATTTAATGACGCTGAGAGCCGGAATACCCACAGCCGGATTATTTTTTTCCGGTCCAGAAGGCGATATTCGCTGTCAGTACTTCCGCTGCGGTGACCACGCGGGTGGGTGGCAGTACATTCGGCGTGACGCGCTCGCCCGGGGGCTTGGTGAGCACCGTCTTGACGATACGAACAGGGGATCCATAGCTTTTCTTTTCCGAGACGGCCGTGCTCTGGAAATAGCGCTCTGTGCTGGTCGAGGCGGGCAAGGGAAGATCCGACGGTGTTGGAGAACGCTGCACTTGTGTAAGCGCATTGACCGCGTTCAGTGGTGTTGGCGTAGCGCCGGTTTTGAATGCGCTCATGTTTGCAAACGCCGACAGATCGTCGTACCCCATCGACACTAGCTTCTTGGCCGCCAAGGCCTGCGCCGACAGCGCTTGCGAGGTGGTGCCAGTGGGTAAAGTGGTGAGTTGATTGATCGAATCGGGCAGCTTGGTTAGTAATGCCAACCCATTGAGCGATGAAATAGTCGGGGCTTTGAATAGCGATTTGTCCACGCCCACCATCTTGAGCATTAGCTCGGCTTTGGGCTCCAGCAGATTTTTTGCCTCAATGGCGGTGCTGGCACGCGGAAAATTCTGTAGCGAGGTAATCCCGAGGCTGGTCAATGCGGCATAGGCATCTTTGTATTCGGCATAGCGTGTGGTGGATACTTTGCCTGGGTTTTCAGGGTCTTCAATCAGTTTGAATGCCTGATAGGCGGTCGTGCCTACCGGAAAAGCAGAGAGATCGTACACGCCTCCTCTGGCCAGTGCCGAGGAGAGCACGCCGTTTGATTTGTTCATGAAGAGCTGATCCAGTGCGCCTTGTACGGTGGTGCCGCGCGGATAACGCGCCAGACTGGTGACGCCAAGCTCGGCCAGTGTCTTGGTGCCGGCCAGCGCTTTTTTTAGTAGATCGGCTGAGAGCACCAGATTGCCCGGCGTGGCGGGGTTGTTATCCTCGGTCCGCTGGGTCACCATCTTGTAGGCCTCACTCCAAGTAACGCCATCCGGAAATCCTTTGGGTGCGGCGTCGGTGGTTTTGGCATCCGTCACACCGGCGGCGATCAGTGCCGCTGTTAATTCCGTGCGGATTTGCGCAATGGGTGGCGCAACGCTGGTGGCGCTGGTTGAATTGGTGCCGCTGACGCTGGTGACCATGGTATTTTTCGTCTCGGGGGCAGACTTGATGCAGAATGGCACTGCGTATCGCAATATCTGTACCAGTCGCAGATATGGATCATTTGGAAGAAAGAGCGGCAAGCTGTTGCCGTTGCGTGCGGCAGTTGTTTGCCGCTGGCAGGGCTGCCTCTCGTTAGGCCATCATGAACACGCAGGGAGCACCTGAGGCATATGACACATTGCGGGTTCATCGGAATCATGCGGACACCCACGCCACACGCGCATACTGATTGACGTACATGACCATCTACCGGCATCGCATGAGCAGCACTGACAATTCTCCCCTGCGCATGGGCGCGGTGATCCTGGCCGCGGGCGAGGGCGCCCGCATGGGGCGGATGCCCAAGTGCCTGATTCAGATGGAAGGGCAGCCTCTGCTGCGCCGCCTGCATGGCGCGATGTCCGTGATGGGGGTGGCACACATTGTGGTGGTCACCGGCTACCACGCCGAATCGATCGAAGCCGAGATCGCCTCATTGCCCTCGCGTCCCTTGTTGCAGTCGGTGCGAAATCCGGTTCCGGAGGCGGGACAGCAGTCCTCGGTGCGCATCGGATTGCAGGCATTGGGAGCTGATTTTGATCTGATTTTTGTGACGCTGGCTGACCAGCCCGCGGTGGGCAGCGAAGAGTTATCAGAACTCATCGCTGCCTTCCGTCACCGCCCCGACGGCACCAGCGTGGTGATACCTGTGGTGGATGGTCAGCGCGGCAATCCGGTGGCGTTTTCGGGTGCCTTGATCGCGCGTCTTTTGGGAGGCGGTATGAAGGATGGGCTGCGCCACTACATCGACGCGCATCCCGAAGCGGTGCACCGCTTCAACACCGGCAACCCGAATTTCACGCTGGATCTGGATACCCGTGATGATGTGGAGCGCTTGTCGCGCAATCGTGGTGTGCGCTTGCAGTTACCTCATGCCCTGACTAGCGCTGCGGGGTAGCTCAACCCTCCCTGATGCGTTTTTGAAGATGGTCGAGTGCTTCCTCGACCTGATCGACCAGTACCAGACACTGATCACCCGGTTTCAGGATTTCCAGACCGCGATCGATGGCGATGAATTCGCCACGCAGCGCTTCGACATGCGTGGCGCGCCGGGCGCCTTCGAGACCCTCACGCAGCAGCGCAATGACTTCGCCATCGGCGCGACCTCGCTGGCAGGCATCTTCGAAGAGCACGATATTGTCGAAAGCATCGCCGAGCACGCGGGTGAGATTGCGCAGGTCTTCATCGCGACGGTCGCCGGCGCCACTGATCACGACAGTGCGCCGGGTTGATTCGGTCGAGGGCAGGGCATCGAATGCAGATACCAGCGCACGCATCGCATGCGGATTATGGCCGTAGTCGGCGACGATGATGGACTCGCGGTAGTGCATCAGGTTGAAACGCCCCGGCGCGTTCTTGGCGTCATTGTTGAAGCTGCAGACACCCGCGACGATGGTGGCCCAGGGCATGTCCAGTGCCCAGCAGCTGCCCACGGCAGCCAGCGTGTTCTCGACCTGAAAGCCCAGCCGCCCGCCTCCGGTTAGGGGCACGTCGGAGAGGGGCAGTCGCTGCTGCAGCGTGCCTTCGGCGGCAACGATGTGGCCATTTTCGACGAACAGCACGCGATGACCACGCGCACGATGCGCAACCACGAGCGGATGCTGCGCACTTTGCGCGAATAAAATCACCTTGCCCGCGCAATCCGGTGCCATGGCGGCGACGAGCGGGTCTGCGGCATTGAGCACGGCATACCCGTTCGGAGCGACGTTTTGCACAATGATCTGCTTGATGCGCGCAACGTCTTCGGGGGTGTGCATGTGGTTCTGTCCGAGATGATCTCCCTCGCCGATGTTGGTTACCACTGCCACAGCGCACTTGTCAAAGCCTAGTCCCTCGCGCAATACGCCACCGCGCGCGGTTTCCAGTACGGCCGCTTCGACGTGGGGATGGGCGAGCACGTTGCGCGCGCTCTTGGGGCCGCTGCAGTCGCCCCGATCGATTTCGCGACCGCCCACGTACACGCCATCGGTATTGGTCATGCCCACACACAGACCGCTTTCGGCAATCACATGCGCGATCAGGCGTGTGGTGGTGGTCTTGCCATTGACGCCGGAGACCGCGACGACGGGAATGCGCCCGTCATCCCCGGGCTCGAACATCAGGTCCATGACGGCAGCGCCGATGTTGCGACCCTTGCCGTAGGAGGGGTTCAGGTGCATGCGCAGCCCCGGTGCGGCATTGACTTCGACGATGCCGCCGTTCTGTTCTTCCAGCGGCCGCATGATGTTCTCGCAGACCACATCGACCCCGCATACGTGCAGGCCAATCATGCCGGCAGCATCGATCGCGCGTGCCGCTACTTCCGGGTGGACATCATCGGTCACATCGGTGGCGGTGCCGCCGGTGCTCAGGTTGGCGTTGTTGCGCAAGATGACGCGGCGGCCTTTTTCGGGCACCGACTCTGGCGTGAGATTCTGTCCGGCCAGACAGGTGGTGGCGATGTCATCGAAACGTATTTTGGTGAGCGCCGTGGCATGACCATCGCCACGACGTGGATCGGCGTTGACGATATCGACCAGCGCGCGCACGCTGTGCTCGCCATCGCCGATGACTTGCGGCGGATCGCGCCGCGCAGCGGCAATGAGTTTGTCGCCCACCACGAGCAAGCGATAGTCGCTGCCGGGGAAAAATCGCTCAACCAGCACCGCGCCTTTGCCGGTGGCACTCGGGAAGGCCCGCTCCAGCTCCTCACGCGTCTGGATGTTGACGGTGACGCCCTTGCCCTGACTGCCATTCTGCGGTTTGACCACGACCGGGAACCCGATACGTTGCGCAACTTCCCAGGCTTCTTCGACGGTGTGCACCGGCGCGCCGATCGGCACGGGCGCACCGGCCGCTTGCAGCAGATGCTTGGTGAGATCCTTGTCCTGGGCGATCGACTCGGCGACTGCGCTGGTGGAGTCAACTTCCGCCGCCTGGATTCGTCGCTGTCGAATGCCCCACCCCAGCTGAACCAGACTGCCTTGAGTGAGCCTGCGAAACGGAATGCCGCGTGCCACTGCCGCAGCCACAATGGAGCCAGTGCTCGGCCCGAGCCGCAGGTCTTCATCCATCTCGCGCAGTTCGGTCACCATGGCGGTGACGTCGGGTGATTCGGCACCCTTGGTCAGATCGCCGGTCACGGACTCCCAGACATGCGAGACGATTTGCGCGGCCATGCGCAAGGCAAGATGGCCGACATCTTCTTCGCTGTATTCGACGACCACCTGGAACACGCCATCTTCCGGTGTGGTGCTGGTGCAGCTAAAGCTGATTGGGCAGCCTGCTTGCGCCTGTAGTGCCAGCAAGGTGGCCTCGAGCGCATGGGCAAGCGTGCGTGGCCCCTGATAGCCGGGCGCGCCTAGGTTGCCAATGCCGGGACACAGGCTAAGGAGCTTCTCTGTGAAACCCACAACCTTGTCTAGCGCACGCTCCTGTGGGCTGCAATGGACTTCGATTTCTAGGGCGGTATGACGGCTCCAGAGATTGGGGCCGCGCAGGGCACGGGTCTTGATCAGTTCCATGGAAAGCTAGCGATGTTGTGTTGCGATCGTGGGTTCAGGCGGGGACGCGGCGCTCGCTGGCGCTGGTGTCAAAGGTGTTGAGCCCGGTGGTAATGGTGTCGATATCGAGTCCGAGTGCGCTTGCGGCGCCCACGGCGGCAAGCAGCACGTCCGGTGGGAGTTGGCGCACGGGACCCGGCAAGTCGGGCAGGTTCACCAGATCGACGCTGTGATGGCCATCTGCCTGCACCAGGGTGTCGCCCCGCAGGAAGAGGACGCGTTTGCCGGACTCGCGGTGCTGGTGCAGCGCCTCATGCTGCGCATCGGTGGCGTAGAGCACGACATCGCCATCGCAAAGCTCGGCCATCTCCAGCACGGTGGGATCGGCAGCGTTGAGCACGGCGGTGCCGGAGGGCAGAACGACATCGACTTGGGTGCGCAGGATTTTGAAGCGGTGCTCGGGCTCCGTCATCAGCTGCTCAGCCAGACCGGAAACGGGCTGGCTGTCGGTGACGATACCGATCTGGCAGCGGTCGTAGGCGAGGCCCTCGGTTAGCAGCGACATCGGGCCATGCTCGAAAACGGCGGCTTCCACATTCCGGTTGATGAGCAAGCGACGACCCGGCTCCCAGCGGGCGGCATCTTGTTTGTCAAGTTGCCGTGATCCGACGAACAAGCCATCCCGACAGGCGACGCCTGCCTGATGGCCGGCCAGTTGCAGTAGCCATGCGACTAGTCGTGCAATCTCGGTGGTGTGACGACTCCCAGAAACCCCCACGATGGGAATGCGGCCGTCTTCAGTCTCGGGAAACAGGTGCCCGACGATGGCGTCGCCCACCGGCTGTGGATTACCTTGCGCCGGCTTGAGGTGCATGAGCAGGCCTGGGCCCGCATTGACTTCAACGACGGCGCCGCGCTGCTGATCCAGCGGCTGGCTGATATCCTGACAAACAAGGTCGATGCCCGCGATGTCGAGTCCGATCACTCGCGCCGCAAGCGTGCAGGCATACGCGACTTCCGGATGAATGCGATCAGTGCAATCGATGGCGTGGTTGCCATTGCCGACGATGAGCACCCGCCGGCCCAACTCGGGCACCGAGTCGAGGGTGACGCGCTGCCGTTGCAGGTTGGCGAGGATAACGCTGTTCTTGCGTGGGATGAGTGTCTCGAGGGGATGAATATCGGCGTTGCCGCGCCTGGGGTCGCTGTTGACTTGCAGCTCAATGAGTTCTTCGACACTGGATTGGCCATCGCCGGTAACCCAGACGCTCTCGCCGCGAGAGACAGCGATGACCTTGCCGCCCACCACCAGCACGCGGTGCTCGTTGCCTTCGATGTAGCGCTCGACAATGACGTCGATGTCTTCAGCGCGCGCCACGTGATAGGCCGCGATGACTTCTTCCTCGCTTTGCAGATTCAGCATCACGCCACGGCCGCGGTTGCCATCGCGTGGCTTGACCACCACCGGCAGGCCGATATCCTGCGCCTCTGTCCAGGCGTCTTCAGGACTATGCACAACCACGCCCTGGGGCGTGGGCACGCCGCAGCTGGCGAGCAGCCGCTTGGTCATGTCCTTGTTGCCGGCGATGCCTTCGGCAATGGCGCTGGTGAGATCGGTCTCGGCTGTCCAGATGCGGTTCTGGCGAGCGCCATAGCCCAGTTGCACGAGGCTGCCCTTGCTGAGGCGTATGTGGGGGATCTTGCGCTGGGTAGCACTTGCGACGATGTGGGCTGTGCTGGGCCCGAGGTAGCACTCGTCGATCGCCTTGCGGATTTTTGCCAGCCCGGATTCAAGATCGTAAGCTCGTCCGTTCAGCACGGCGTGCATGAGCGCATGACCGGCCGCCAGCGCGACCCGACCCACCGTCTCATCGGGAACCTTGAACACCATCCGGTAGACGCCGGAGCGAGTGGTCTCGCGGGTCTGGCCAAAGCCGGCTTCCATGCCCGAGAGCTCGAGCATTTCGATGATCACGTGCTCCATGACGTGGCCCATCCAGGTGCCCTCGCGCAATCGCTTCAGGAAGCCATAGTCGGTGCCCACGCCACAGCGATGCGCCGCCACCTGTGGCAAGACTGCTAACAGCCGATCCACAAAACCGGGCAGCTTGTGACTGGGCCATTCTTCCAGTACCCCGAGATCCAGCCAGGTTTCTATCACCTCGCGATAAGTCCACATGTTGGGGCCACGCAGATAAGTGGTCTGGAGGATGCGTATCTCCAGTGGGCTGGGGGGCAGGCTAGTCACGGCGGTGGGGGCAGTCATAAGGGTGCGGCAGACACAGGGTAAGATAGAGGGCTGGTTGGACGAGCGCGCCGACTTCGGCGACAATCCGCGCTGCTGAATGGGTTCGTCATGGGCGCAAGCCGCCCGTTCATGGGTATTTTCGATTCATCACCGGCTTATTCCATCGCTTCATACGATTTATTACACATGCCGCCAAGCGTCACCTCCCTGCGGGCTACCCGACCTTCCTCCGAGGCGGCGGTCAGCGCATCGGCAAATTCCGCGCTGAGATCCGGGGAGACCCTGCTGGCATCCATGGAGCCTGACCTCGACGAGGCGATGCAGTTCTCGGTCAGCAGAATATGGCTGACGACGGAGCGAATGATAAGCGATTCGGTTGCTCATGGGGGGGCCAGCTGGCCGCTGCATCCGGGCTTGTCACTCCATCATGATGACCATGCGGGCGTTGCCACGTTATCCCTGCATGACCACGAGCGCTGCCTTGCGCGCTGGCGCTTCACGCTCGAACAAGAAGTCGGTGCGATGCGACTGATGCAGGCTTTCGAGCGCATCCAGGCCAGTCGTGCCGGACAACCGATAGCCTCCGATGACGGCACCGCGCGTTGCCCGAGCTGCCAGTCGCCGCTACCCGAAGAGAGCGAGGAATGTCCGGTCTGCCACCGCGAGCTGCTCGAGCCAGTCTCCACCTGGGTGCTGTTTCGCCTGTGGCGTTTTGCCCGACCCTACAAAACGCAGCTGATGCTGGGTTTTGTGCTCACACTGGCATCCACTGCCGCGCTGATGGTGCCACCGTATTTGTCAATGCCGCTGATGGATGAGATCCTGATCCCTCAGCAAACCGGCACCGAGATCGATACGCACGATGTCATCTTTTATTTGTCGGGGCTGCTGGTGGCCGCGCTCGCCGCGTGGGGCCTGGGATGGTGGCGCACCTATCTGCTGGCACTGGTGTCCGAACGTATCGGCGCGCATTTGCGCACCGCCACCTTTGATCATCTGATGACCCTGTCGCTCGATTACTTCGGCGCGAAGCGAACCGGCGACCTGATTGCGCGCATTGGCAATGAATCCGATCGGATTTGCGTGTTCCTCTCGCTGCATGCGCTGGACTTTGCGACCGATGTGCTGCTGCTGGCCATGACCACGGTCGTGCTGTTCACCATTAACCCGTGGCTTACCGTCGCCACGCTGCTGCCGCTGCCGCTGATCGTGTGGCTTATTCATCTGGT
>OMID01000109.1 GCA_900299005.1 Oxalobacteraceae bacterium | reverse complement strand
TTAGGGAGACGCTGAAAAAACCCGGTTTATGGCGAGCCAGCCTCGCGGTGCGGCGTGGGAGCTTGGCACATCAAAGGCTTGCTGCTATCTCCCAAAGGAGAAGTCTTGCGGTGTTTTATTCAGAGGCTTATATGGATGCCTCCCGGCCGGGAGGCATCCATATAAGAGCCTTTAAGCGCTGCCTTGCCGGCTCTACATCCACCTCGGCCGTTGATGTGGTCAGGTGGGTGCCGACCTGACACTCTTGCCAAGCAAAGCAGTCGCGGGAATCGTCTCAGCCCATGGGTGGATGATAGAATCGCGCGTTTCCCAACAGCGGCCTGTCGGCTCGGACACGGTCGTTCACCTAACCTCGTTTTTTTCAGGTCACTTCTTGCTCTCCACCGCAAATATCACGATGCAGTTCGGCGCTCGGCCGCTTTTTGAAAATATCTCGGTCAAGTTCGGCGAGGGTAATCGCTACGGCCTGATTGGCGCGAACGGCTGTGGAAAATCCACCTTCATGAAAATTCTCGGCGGGGATCTGGAGCCCAGCGCGGGCAATGTCAGTCTCGATGTCAACGAACGCCTGGGCAAACTGCGTCAGGACCAGTTTGCCTATGAAGAGATGCGTGTGCTTGATGTGGTGATGATGGGTCACACCGAAATGTGGGCTGCGATGACTGAGCGTGATGCGATTTATGCCAACCCCGAAGCCACGGACGATGATTACATGAGGGCGGCCGATCTGGAGGCAAGGTTTGCCGAATACGATGGCTATACCGCAGAGGCACGCGCTGGTGAATTGTTGTCCGGTGTTGGCATCCCCATCGAGCAGCATGAGGGGCAAATGAGCGCGATCGCCCCGGGCTGGAAGCTGCGCGTGTTGCTTGCTCAGGCGCTGTTTTCGAACCCGGACATCCTGCTGCTCGACGAGCCCACCAACAACCTCGACATCAACACGATACGTTGGCTCGAGGAGGTGCTCAACGAGCGCGATTCGACGATGATCATCATCTCCCACGACCGTCACTTCCTCAATCAGGTCTGCACGCATATGGCCGATATGGATTACGGCACGCTGAAGATTTATCCCGGCAATTATGACGATTACATGCTGGCCTCTGCCCAGGCGCGTGCCCAGCAACTAGCGGCAAATGCCAAAGCCAAAGAAAAAATCGCCGAGTTGCAGGATTTCGTACGGCGCTTCTCTGCCAACAAATCCAAGGCGCGCCAGGCCACGTCCCGCGCGCGCCAGATCGATAAAATCAAGGTGGAGGACATCAAGCCCTCATCGCGACAGAACCCGTACATTCGTTTCGAGGGCGAGAAAAAACTGCATCGTCTGGCGGTCGAGGCGCAGGGCTTGTCCAAGACGTACGATCGACCCCTGTTCAAGGATTTCAGCCTTGCCGTGGAAGCTGGCGAGAAGATCGCCATTATCGGCGAGAATGGCGCGGGCAAGACCACGCTGCTTCGCTGTCTGGGGGGTGACGTGTGCGGCTTTGCCTCAGACAGTGGCACTGTCAAATGGGCGGAAAATGCCAGCGTCGGTTACATGCCGCAAGACCCGACCGATGAGTTCGCGCAGGACAAAAGTCTGACCGACTGGATGGGCGATTGGACCCAAGAGGGCGACGACGATCAGGCCGTGCGCTCCATTCTTGGACGCTTGCTGTTCTCGGGCGATGAAGTGAAGAAATGGGTCAGGGTGCTGTCCGGCGGCGAAAAAGGCCGCATGATGTACGGCAAGCTGATGCTGGGTCGTCACAATGTGCTGTTGATGGATGAGCCGACGAATCACATGGACATGGAATCTATCGAATCGCTGAACATCGCTCTGGAAAAATACGCAGGCACCCTGATATTCGTTTCGCATGACCGTGAATTCGTCTCTTCTCTGGCCACACGGATACTGGAGATCCGTAATGGCGACATCATTGACTTCCACGGAAGCTACGATGAATACCTGGCCTCCCAAGGGATTCAGTAAGACGTGACACCGGGGTGTGGAGAACTGTAATGGATATCAAGACCGTTGAATTCGAGCGCCCCTCGGGTGAGGGTGCCCGTTGCGTTGCATCCGCCTGGGCGCGCGTGCCTGAGTCCCTGACCATGCAAAACCGCGCGTACCTTAAAGACAAGGTGCGTCGCCTGCTGACTGAAAAACAGGCGGTTCTCGTGGCGCATTATTACGTCGACGCTGACCTGCAAGATCTGGCGGAGGAGACAGGCGGTTGTGTCTCTGACTCGCTGGAAATGGCGCGCTTCGGCCGTGACCACCCTGCGAAAACGCTGGTGGTCGCCGGGGTGCGCTTCATGGGCGAGACTGCGAAGATTTTGTCGCCCGAAAAAACGGTCCTGATGCCCGACCTCGACGCAACCTGCTCTCTTGATCTGGGTTGTCCTGTCGATGATTTCGCGGCCTTTTGCGATGCCCACCCTGATCGCACCGTCGTGGTGTATGCCAATACCAGCGCCGCCGTGAAGGCGCGGGCCGACTGGATGGTGACGTCGTCCATTGGTCTGGATATTGTTGCGCACCTGCATGCGCAGGGAAAAAAAATTCTCTGGGCGCCGGATCGCCACCTGGGCAGTTACATCCAGAAGCACACCGGTGCTGACATGCTCCTCTGGCAAGGTTCCTGTCTGGTGCACGACGAATTCAAAGGCATGGAGCTGGATTTGCTGAAGAAAGAGCACCCGGGTGCTAAGGTGCTGGTGCACCCCGAATCTCCCGAGTCCGTCGTGGCTCAGGCGGACGTGGTGGGCTCGACCTCGCAGCTGATCGCTGCTGCGACCACCCTGGACGCGACGGAATTTATCGTTGCTACCGACAACGGCATCCTGCACAAGATGCGCCTGG
This sequence comes from Oxalobacteraceae bacterium, assembly GCA_900299005.1. Taxonomy (GTDB): domain Bacteria; phylum Pseudomonadota; class Gammaproteobacteria; order Burkholderiales; family Burkholderiaceae_D; genus Pernthalerella. The sequence continues at coordinate 3,784 of OMID01000109.1, read as the reverse complement.
CGGCACCGGGCAAGGTCTTCATCGAAGCGCCGACGGCGGGTAATAGCGCGACCTGCAAGAGCTGCGCGCATTGCCCCTGGATGGCCATGAACGGTCTGCAGAATCTTGTTGATGTGCTCGAGAACGGCCGCAACCGCATCGAGGTTGATTCGCAGGTGCGAGACAAGGCAGTCACTTGCATCAACCGTATGCTCGATTTCGCCGCTGCGAAAAAAGCGAATGTCCGTCCCTCGTCCGACCTGGCCGTCGAGCAGACGCTGTTTGCCGGCATGGGCCCGGCATGACCTCACGCATGACCCCACTCAAGAACCCATTCGCGCCCTTTGACGAAGCACTTCAGCGGGCATTTGAGTCCCACGTGCGTTCCGCGCTGGATGAAGATGTGGGCCATGGCGACTGGACTGCGCAGCTCATACCCGCAATGACAGCAGTCACCGCTGCGGTCGTTGTGCGTGAGCCGGCAGTGCTTTGCGGCGCGCCCTGGTTCGAGGGTGTGATGGTGCAGGTGGATCCCGCTCTTTGCGTCGAATGGCGGTTTGCCGAAGGCGATGACCTGCCGTCAGGCGCCGAAGTCTGCCGCATTCACGGCCCGGCACGTTCGCTGATGACGGCCGAGCGAGCTGCGCTCAATTTTCTCCAGCTCTTGTCGGCCGTGGCCACGACCACGCGAGACTATGTGCGGCTGGTCGAGGGTACGCGCGCTGTGATACTCGACACGCGCAAGACCTTGCCCGGGCTCAGGCTTGCGCAAAAATATGCTGTGCGCGTGGGTGGAGGAAAGAACCAGCGGCTGGCTTTGTACGACGGCATACTCATCAAGGAAAACCACATCGCAGCGGCGGGCAGTATTACTGCAGCAATGTCGGCAGCGCAGGCGCTGAAGTCGGGTGTTGCGATACAGATTGAAGTGGAAAATCTCGACGAGCTTCAGCAGGCCCTGCAGGCAGGTGCGGAATCCATCCTGCTCGATAACTTCAGCACCGAGCTGATGCGGGAGGCTGTGCGCATCACCGGCGGTCGTGCCCTGCTGGAAGCCTCCGGCGGTGTGAGCCGCGATACGGTCAGAGCCATCGCCGAGACTGGCGTTGATCGCATCTCCATCGGCAGCCTGACCAAGGATGTGCATGCCACCGACTACTCGCTGCGCGTAGTGTCCTGATTCATCGTTTTTTTGGGTCCCGGCACCCTTCGGGCGGGGTTAAGCACCGTGGGCAGTGCCTTGGGCAAGGTATCGGGAAAATCCAGGCTGTAGTGCAAGCCTCGGCTCTCGCGGCGCGTAAGCGCGCTGCTGACGATCAGTGAGGCCACCTCGACCAGATTGCGTAGCTCCAGCAGATCGCGGGTGATGCGAAAGTTGGCGTAATACTCGTCGATCTCCTCCTTGAGCAGCGCTATCCGGTGCTGTGCGCGCTCGAGGCGTTTCGTGGTGCGCACGATGCCAACGAAATTCCACATGAAACGCCGAAGTTCGTCCCAGTTTTGGGTGATCACTACCTCTTCATCGGCATCGGTCACCCGGCTTTCATCCCAAGCGGGCAGCGCTTCATGCCGCACGGTCGGCTGTCGCTCGATATCCATGGATGCGGCTCGTCCCAACACGACGCACTCCAGCAGAGAGTTGCTGGCCAGCCGGTTTGCGCCGTGCAGGCCAGTGCAGGCCGTTTCACCGACGGCATACAAGCCCTGAAGATCGGTACGTCCTGAGAGGTCGGTAACAATGCCGCCGCAGGTGTAGTGCGTCGCGGGCACGATGGGTATCGGTTCTTGGGTAATGTCGATACCCAGCTCAAGACAGCGCGTATAAATGGTCGGGAAGTGCTCTTTCAGGAATTCTGGCGGCTGGTGGCTGATATCGAGATCGACGTATTCCAGACCACGTTTTTTCATTTCGAAGTCAATGGCACGCGCGACCACGTCACGCGGTGCCAGCTCTGCCCGGGCGTCGTGCGCTGGCATGAAGCGCTGACCCGCTGCAGCGCCAGCGGTGGCAGGCAATTTCAGCAGGCCACCTTCACCACGGACGGCCTCGGTGATCAGAAAGGATTTCGCATACGGGTGGTACAGGCAGGTCGGATGAAACTGGATGAATTCCATGTTCGATACCCGACAGCCCGCGCGCCATGCCATGGCGATGCCATCTCCGGTGGCGGTGTCTGGGTTGGTGGTGTAGAGATAAACCTTGCCGGCACCGCCGGTGGCCAGCACCGTTTGCTGAGCCGAGATGGTGAGCACATCTCCGCTTGTGACATCCTGCACATATAGGCCAAGGCAGCGGGCATCACTGCTGCCCATGCCCAATTTATCGGACGTGATCAGGTCGATGGCGTAATGATGCTCAAGCAAGGTAATGTTCGGGTGCCTGCGCACTTCCTGTTCCAGCGTGACCTGCACCGCATGGCCCGTCGCGTCGGCCGCATGAATGATGCGACGCTGGCTGTGGCCGCCCTCGCGGGTGAGGTGGAATCCCAGCTCGGCCTGCTCGTCACGGGTGAATGGCACGCCCTGGGAGATCAGCCACTCGATCGCCTCGCGGCCATGACTGACGATATAGCGGGTGGCGGTTTCGTCGCACAAGCCGGCTCCGGCCACGAGGGTATCGGCCACATGCTGCTCGTGGCTGTCTGCCGAGTCCAGCACGGCGGCAATGCCGCCCTGTGCCCAATCGCTGGCGCCATCACGCAGTGCACGTTTGGAGATCACGACTACCTTGCGGCGGTCTGCGAGGTGGAGAGCGACCGAGAGGCCAGCAAGACCACTGCCCACGATGGCAACATCGAAATTCATGACATGGGTGCTTCGGTGAGGGGGCGTTATTGTTATTTGGACGGACTATACGCTAATCGACTGGTTCAGACCGGCTACGTTTCGTTGTCAGTGTCGCATGATTGTGCGCGGTCGGTGGCTACTCGATCTTGATCAAATTCTTTGTCGGTGGGTGAAAGTGTGAATATCTTCTCAAGTATAATGAGGGTCACGTTGAGATTCGAGTAGTAGCGGTGCAGGGTGTTCTGTAATTCCTTACTTGGTTGAGACGCTTATCTGGCGGATATTCCGCCTTTGTTAACTAAGACAGGAAATTGCAATGGCAACTGGTATCGTGAAATGGTTCAATGATGCAAAAGGTTTTGGGTTCATCAAACCCGATGAGGGCGGCGAAGATTTGTTCGCCCATTTCTCTGCGATTCAGTCCGCAGGCTTCAAATCCCTGCAGGAAAATCAGCGGGTGCAGTTCGATGTAACGACCGGCCCCAAAGGCAAGCAGGCGTCGAACATTCAGGTGATCTGAGCAGCGCACGAAGTGCACTGACCTAAAAAATCCCCGTCTCTCGGGGATTTTTTTCGTCTGCCCCTAGCGCAAGCCTGCGGGCGCTCAGCGCTTGCGCCAGTAATCCGGTTCGGCAAATGCGCGCCGCAGAAAATCAACGAACACGCGGATTCTCAGCGGCCGGTGCTGCCGCTGCGCGAACACCGCGTAGATATCGTTGCCGGGTGCCGCATAGTCATCGAGCACCGTTTCCAGCAAGCCTTGCTCGATCTCCGTGCCCACCTCCCATATCGAGCGCCAGGACAATCCCTTGCCATCCAAAGCCCAGTCGTGCAGCACCGCGCCGTCATTGCAGGCCATGGGTCCCCCGACTTTCAGCGTGACATTTTTCCCGGCCTGACGAAAAGTCCAGCCGCGCTGGCTTCCAGCGCTGGAGATGGCCAGGCAGTTGTGGCGTGATAGCTCGTCTGGGGTCTCTGGCCGGCCATGGCGACGGAAATACTCGGGAGAGCCCACGAC
>OMID01000108.1 GCA_900299005.1 Oxalobacteraceae bacterium | reverse complement strand
TCCCAGCCTTCGCTGGGAGGACGATTGAAGAGCCAACCCGTCATCCCAGCGCAAGCTGGGATCCATGACTGCTGAACCACGGGACGCCGACGTAACGATTGATGTGTCTGCTCTTGCGAGCGCTCAGGTGGTAGTAAGCGTTCAGACCAAGAACTCGTGCGAAGGCATAACAACGCTGTATCCCAGCCTTCGCTGGGAGGACGATTGAAGAGCCAACCCGTCATCCCAGCGCAAGCTGGGATCCATGACTGCTGAACCACGGGACGTCGAGGTAACGATTGATGCTTCTGCTCTTGAGAGAGCTCAGGTGATAGTGAGCATTTAGGCCAAGAACTCGTCCAAAGGCATAACAAGGATGGATCCCCGCTTGCGCTGGGATGACGATTGTTGGTTAGAGAGGTTTCTTCGAATCTCGACGTTCGCTGCGATGTTGAGTCAAGAGCTGGCAAACCAACCCGTCATCCCAGCGCAAGCGGGGATCCATGCAAAGCGTGCCACATGAGCTGATTTTTCAAACCAATCATGCCGATGTTTCAAGTCTAGTGCTGCTGAGACCCGGGCAGTTGCACTGCATCTGAGATTGCTGCCGAGGTAAATAGCTGCGCACAATCGACGGCGTCGAACGCGTAGTGCTGGCCGCAGAAGTCGCAATCGATGTCAAGCTCACCCAAGTCGGCGATGGCTGAATCGACTTCTTCCTTGCCCAGCATCTTCAGCATATTGCCAACCTTTTCTCGCGAGCATCCGCAATGAAAGCTGGGGTGCCGGGGCTCGAAAACGCGCACGGATTCTTCCCAGTACAGCCTTTGCAGAAGGGTCATGATATCGGTGTTCAGCAATTCCTGATCGCTGACTGTCGATGCGAGTGTCACAGTGCGGTTCCAGGCATCGGTATCGGCTCGCTCGCCGTCCTTGGCTGTACCGCCCTCATCAGGCAGTTTTTGCAACAGCAGGCCGCGGGAGATGTGCTCGTCGGCCGCCAGCCAAAGTCGGGTGTCCAGCTGTTCGGAGCGAATCATGTAATTTTCAATCACGGTAGCTACAGAGTCGCCATCCAGCGACACGATACCCTGATAGGCTTGCTGTCCAGGCAGCTTATCTGCGGGGTCGAGTGTGATGGCGAATCGGCCTTCGCCATGTTGGTTGACCAATTGCGGCAGGCTGGCATCTGACGCCACATCGGCATCCTCGCGGATTTTGGCGGTTGCCCTCAGACGCAGGAGGGCATCGCATTCGACGACCAGTAATTGCACGGGCCCGTCCCCATGGATCTGCAAAACGATAGAACCATTGAACTTCAGGTTGGCCGACAGCAGCGCGGCTGCCGCCATCATTTCACCTAATACGGTGCTCACTGCGGGCGGGTAAGTCCGCAAGGATTGTACTTGCTGCCAGGCGTCGCCAATCTCGACCAGTTCACCCCGGACGGGTGAGCGCTCGAACATGAATCTTTGCAGGGTATCCAACTCAGTCTATCCGTTTGAGGTATTTTTTGAAATGTGCACCACGCTCGGCGTAAGTCTGAGCGCTACGGCGCAGGCCCTCCAGCTGTTCGTCGGTCAGCGTGCGCGCCAGCTTTGCCGGTGATCCTATGATGAGCGAATTGTCAGGAAATTCTTTCCCTTCAGTGACAAGCGCTCCTGCGCCGACCAGGCAGTTTTTGCCGATTTTCGCGCCATTCAGTACAACGGCCTGAATGCCGATCAGACAGCCGTCGCCAATCGTGCAACCATGTAGCATGGCTTGATGCCCTACGGTCACGCCTTTGCCAACCGTTAGCGGATAGCCTTTGTCGGTGTGAAGCACCGAGGCCTCTTGAATATTGCTGTAGTCACCGACGTCAATCAGCTCATTGTCACCGCGCAGTGTCGCACCGAACCACACGCTGACGCTGTCGCCCAGCCTGACCCTGCCGACCAGCGTGGCGGAGTCGGCGACATACGCCGTTGGATGAATGTCGGGGATGTATTCGTCCAGCTGATAGATGGCCATGGTGATTGAGTACAATGCGCACGATCGCGAAATCCGCATTTTACTCGTCATCCGATGAAGCTTCCTGTCACAGAAACGGTCCCGACCGAATTACGTCAGCGCGCACTTGTGCTCTTCACTGAACGTGATGTCCATCGCAAGGCCGAGGGAACGCGAGCACTGCGTCTGGCGTGGCACGGAGGGTCACTAACACTACAGACTGATGCGGCGCTCCATTCCGAGAGTCTCATGCAGGCCCATTTGCCTGGACGCCCGCCAAGGCCATTGCTAGTACCGCCGCGCGAGGTGCGGCAGCGCTCAATGGCCAGCGTCGAGGGCAGGGCGGCACTGATCCATGCGCTTGCTCATATTGAATTTAATGCCATCAATCTGGCATTAGACGCGATCTGGCGCTACTCCGACATGCCGCGCGATTTTTACATCGACTGGCTGAAGGTGGCTGATGAGGAAGCACTGCATTTCATGCTGCTCTCAGCACATCTGCAATCACTTGGTTATGCCTATGGAGATTTCGACGCGCACAACAGTCTTTGGGAAATGGCAGAAAAAACCACTGACGATCTGCTGGCGCGCATGGCGCTAGTGCCACGTACCCTGGAAGCGCGAGGACTGGATGCCACGCCCGCCGTACGCAGCAAACTGGCGCAGGCTGGTGACCTGAAAGCCGCCGCGATACTCGATATCATTTTGCGTGACGAAATCGGACATGTGGAGGCTGGTAATCGATGGTACGCATGGCTGTGTAACCAGCAAGGTGTCGAACCCTTGCCCACTTATCGCGAGTTATCACATCGCTATAACGCACCCGTGCTGAAAAGACCCTTCAACCTCGATGCGCGACGGCGGGCCGGATTTACCGATCGTGAGCTCGCAGACTTGCAAGGCGACTAAAAGCCTGGCTTGTGAGGTCGCTGGGGGTGTTGCCACTGCCTAAGCTTACGTCTGCACTTGCTGGGGTATTGTCGCCTTGCCATTAACCTAACGAGATAGGCGCTGAAGCCGCCTTAACGATTGGTATGGCGTTCTTGCTCCAGCAGACGCAGCACCCGACGTTGTACTTTGCCGGTCGTGGTCATTGGCAGCGCATCAATGAATTCGATTTCTTTCGGATACTCGTAGGGCGCGAGCAAGCCACGCACATGCTGCTGCAATTCGGCGATCAGCTGTGCATCTTCAGCATGCCCACGGGGCGTGCCACTGGTCAGAACCACAAAGGCCTTGATCAGATTGCCGCGTTCATCATCGGGCTTGGGCACGACGGCGGCGTTAGCGACGGCGGGGTGTTTCACGAGGCAGTTTTCTATTTCTGAAGGACCAATGCGGTACCCTGCGGCCTTGAACATGTCATCGGCGCGGCCCCGGTACCATAGATAACCATCGGTATCAATTTGCGCGAGATCGCCAGTGCGCAACCAGTCACCGCTATATTTGGCGCTGGTGGCTTCAGCGTTATTCCAATAGCCGATGAAGAGCACCGGATCCGGATGACCATGGATATCGCACCGGTGCAAGGCCACTTCGCCGATTCCCCCGGCCGTTACCTGCTTGCCATCTTCATCGATCACGGCGACGCGATGACCCGGGTAGGGGCGGCCCATGCTGCCCGGCCGTGCCGGCCAGCGCTCCGCACTGTTACCAACGATGTAATTGGCCTCGGTCTGACCGAACATTTCGTTGATTGTCACGCCCAGCGCATCGCGCGCCCAGTGGAACACCGTGTCACCGACTGCCTCGCCAGCACTCATGATTGCGCGCAGGTGCAGCTGAAAGTGTCGGCGGGGCTCGGGTACTGCCTTCATCATCATCTTCAGCGCCGTGGGAAACAGAAAGCTGTTGGTGACGCGGTATTTCTCCATCAATCGAAAGGCTACTTCTGCGGAAAAGCGTGCGCGGCTGGCGACGATGGGTTGTCCAAAATACAGCGTTGGAAGCAGCGCATCCATCAATCCGCCTGTCCATGCCCAGTCGGCGGGCGACCAGAAAACGTCATGGGCTTTGGGGAACCAGTTCTGTGAGGCGACGAAGCCGCTCAGGTTGCCAATCAACGCAGACTGAGGCATTAGCGCGCCTTTGGGAGAGCCCGTTGTGCCACTGGTGTAGATCAGCAGCGCCGGATCTGTCGATCGCGTGCCCACGGGAGCGAAGCGCTCTGACTGCGCTTGCATGGCTTCATGCCAGTCAATTGTGTGAGGTGCGAGCGCATCAACGGAAATCACATGTCGGAGTTGTGGGCATCGCGGACGCACCGCTGCCATATGGGGTAGGCCAGCCTGATCAACAATGGCCACCGAGGCACCGCTGTCTTGCAGTCGGTACTCCAGTGCGTCCGGACCAAAGAGTACTGACATCGGCATGGCGATGGCACCGAGCTGGTGACAGGCAATATGGGCAGCAGGCACTTCGGGGCGCTGTGGCATGACGATAGCCACGCGCGAGCCCCGCTTGACGCTGAGAGATTGAAGCAGATTGGACAGGCGATTGGCTTCACGCTGAAGTGCTGCGTAGGTGACGCTCCGATGACCTTCGATCTCGTCGTCCACATAGATGGCGACGCGATCATCCTCGTTGGACCAGCGTGTACAGCACCACTCGGCGATATTGAAATCCAGCGGAACATGCCAGCGAAATTCACTGTGAAGTTGACGGTACTGGTCAGTCGCTGTCTGCTTAGGCATGGCTGTCCCCTTATAATGCTCGCGCGATGCTACCGTCAGCTTTACTGACTGGCAAGCGCCTGCCTGGCACCGCCCTCGGTACCGGCGATGTGCCCAATACCCTAGCTCGATTCAGATACCGTTGCCGTGACCCTAACCGATGTACTCCCCTGAAAAACTATCTCGCTCCGAATGGCTGAGCCTGCGCGGCATGAAAACGCATGTTCGGCACTGGGGAGCGGACGGCGCTCCCCGACTGTTCATGCTGCATGGATGGATGGATGTGTCGGCCTCTTTCCAGTTTGTGGTGGATTGTTTGTCTCGCGAGTGGCATGTGATCGCGCCCGACTGGCGCGGCTTTGGCATGAGTGATCCTAATCATGCTGCCAGCGCCTACTGGTTTCCCGACTATCTCGCTGACCTCGAGGCGCTGCTCGATCACTATGCGGTTGGTGAGGCCGTCGATTTGCTCGGACACAGCATGGGGGCTAATGTGGCTGGACTCTATGCCGGTGTGCGACCGCATCGGGTTGCGCGCTTCATCAACCTGGAAGGCTTCGGCCTGCCCACGACACAGGCGCAAATGGCGCCGGCACGATACGCAAGATGGCTCGATGAATTGCAATCTCCACCATCCATGCGCGGTTATGCCAGCCGCGACGAGGTCGCGGCGCGTCTGATGAAAACCAATCCACGGCTATCCGGAGACAGGGCGCAGTACCTGGCAGGCCACTGGGCTGCGATGGACGAGCGCGGGGAGTGGCGGATATTGGGCGATCCCGCACACAAAATCACCAATCCTGTGCTTTACCGAGTAGAAGAGGCTTTGGCCTGCTGGGAAAAAATCACTGCCCCGGTGCTATGGGTTGAGGCGGACAACACGGATATATGGCGCTGGATGGGTGAGAAATCGCAGGCGCGTGCCGAGATCGAGCGTCGTCGCTCGTTTATACCGAAGGTCCAGACGGCAATTGTTGAAAATGCGGGCCACATGCTCCATCACGACCAGCCCGAGCAGCTGGCCCGGATGATCGAGGAATTCCTCATTTGACCAGCGGCCTGCGGCCGGTACCGCAGACGCGTACAATCCGGATGATGACTGCGCCGAATTTTCCATGCTGAACGTCGATTTGCACTGCCACTCCACTGTGTCTGATGGCACGCTCTCGCCCGCTGCACTGGCGGCACGCGCGCACGCCAATGGGGTTGATCTCTGGGCGCTGACTGATCACGACGAACTCGACGGCATTGCAGAGGCACGCGAGGCGTCAAGTGATCTGGGTCTGCGCTTTGTCGCGGGCGTCGAGATATCGATCACCTGGGCCGGCAAGACGGTGCATATTGTTGGCGTGGGCATCGACGAGAACCATCCCGATCTTCGCGAGGGTTTGGCTTCGGTGCGTGGCGGCCGCGAGGCACGCGGACGCGACATTGCGGCGCAACTGGCTGCGGTTGGCATCCCGGGTGCATTCGACGGTGCGATGAAGTTTGCCGAAAACCCAGAGCTGCTCGGACGCACGCATTTTGCTCGATTTCTGGTCGAGGCTGGCGTGCGGAAAACCGTGTCGGAGGTTTTCCAGAGTTATCTCATCGAAGGTAAGCCAGGCTTCGTGCCCCATCGCTGGGCAACCCTGGAGCAATCGGTGCGCTGGATTCGCTCCGCCGGCGGTCGAGCCGTCATCGCTCACCCCGGACGCTACTCGTTTGACGATATGCAACTCGGCGCATTGATTGATCAATTCTCCTCGCTCGGCGGTGAGGGCATCGAGGTCATTACCGGTAGCCATTCGCCGCATCAGTACGACGAATATGCCAGTCTCGCCCTCAAGAAGGGTCTTCTCGCATCACGTGGATCCGATTTTCATGGCCCTGCTGAATCCCGCGCCGACCTCGGCGATTTGCCCCACCTTCCGGCAGGGTTGACGCCTGTCTGGCATGATTGGGCGCTTTGAAACATTGCGATGACACTCAGGGCCATGATGTCTTGAAATGAGAATTTCTGCCCCCATGTCGCTGCCAGTCTGAGGGAAAAAGCAGACAACCTGTCACCCAGGCTCATATCCACGTTCAAGCTTCTCACGGAGAGTCGCTCATGAAAAGAATCATCTTGTTCGTACTGACCAACATCGCCGTGCTAGTGGTGATGTCCGTCGTGCTGTCGGTGCTGGGCCTGGACCGTTACCTTCATGCGCAAGGCCTCAACCTCGGCGGGCTTCTGGCATTCTCGTTGGTCGTGGGTTTTACTGGCGCCATCTTCTCGCTACTGATCAGCAAGCCCATGGCGAAATGGTCGACCGGTGCGCACGTGATCGAGCAGCCCTCGAACTCGACGGAACTCTGGTTGCTGGACACTGTGCGTCGTCTTGCAGCCAGTGCTGGTATCGGTATGCCCGAGGTGGCCGTCTACGAGGGTGAGCCGAATGCTTTTGCAACTGGTGCCAATCGCAACGATGCGCTGGTGGCCGTATCAACGGGTCTCTTGCAGAATATGACGCGAGAGGAGGTCGAGGCCGTGCTCGGCCACGAGGTCGCGCACATCGCCAACGGCGACATGGTCACCATGACGCTCCTACAAGGCGTGGTGAATACCTTTGTCGTCTTCCTCTCTCGCGTGGTGGGGTACATGGTGGATCGCGCACTCTCACGCGATGGTCAGTCCAGTGGTATCGGTTACATGGTCACCGTGATTGTCTGCCAGATCGTCTTTGGCCTACTTGCCTCGATGATCGTTGCCTGGTTTTCGCGGCAGCGCGAGTTCCGCGCCGATGCAGGCTCGGCCCAACTGCTGGGCAGCAAGCGACCGATGATCAATGCGCTGGCAAGGTTGGGGCAGATGCATGAATCGGCGTTGCCGCAATCCGTGGCAGCATTGGGTATTAACAAGTCTGCCGGTGTGATGGAACTGTTCGCTAGCCACCCACCTATCGAGCAGCGGATTGCAGCGCTGCAGCAAGCCTGATCTGACGGGAGCATCTTTTCTTCAGGCGACGGCTTTGGCCGTCGCCCTTTATTTTTCATGAGTCAGTATTTTCAAATTCACCCTGACAATCCTCAGCTTCGATTGATCAAAAAGGCTGTGCAGATCGTGGATGCCGGTGGCCTGCTCGCGCTACCGACCGATTCCAGCTATGCCCTGGTGTGTCATCTGGATGACAAAGCTGCAGTCGAGCGGATGCGACGCATTCGTGGTGTGGACGATCGTCATCACCTGACGCTGTTGTGTCGCGACCTCTCTGATCTGGCGAACTACGCCAAGGTCGATAACCGTCAATACCGCCTGCTAAAAGCAGCCACACCGGGTGCGTACACGTTCATTCTCGAGGCGACCAAGGAAGTGCCTCGCCGTTTATCTCACCCCTCTCGCAAGACCATTGGCTTGCGCGTGCCTGAGCACAAGATCGCTCAGGCACTGCTGGGTGAGTTGGGTCAGCCCCTGCTGGGCACGACGCTGATTCTGCCTGAGGGCGACAGACCGCTGAATGATCCCGCAGACATCCGCGAGCGGCTGGAGAGACAGATCGAATTGGTGATTGATGGGGGCAGTTGCAGTCTGGAGCCAACCACCGTGGTAGACCTCACGGGTGATGTGCCCGAAGTCACGCGTCGTGGACGTGGTGATCCCGGCTTGTTCGAGTAGGCACGCGGGTGGTCCTGGGCTGCCCGTACGACGGCAGTCGCTCTGATAAAATCCCGACAATGAATGAGATCATCCAGACCATTGCGGTCTACGCATTGCCGGTGTTGTTTGCCATTACGCTGCACGAGGCGGCGCATGCCTATGCGGCAAAATATTTCGGTGATCTGACTGCATACTCGCAGGGCAGAATGAGCCTGAACCCGGCAAAGCATATTGATCCCTTGGGCACGGTGCTGATTCCGGTGCTGCTAGCGCTGATCAGCAGTCCGTTTTTGTTCGGCTACGCTCGCCCGGTGCCAGTGGATTTTGCGCGGCTTCGCAATCCCAAGAAAGACATGGCGTGGGTAGCGCTTGCGGGTCCTGCGGCGAACCTTGTCATGGGCTTGTTATGGATGGCGTTATTTTTCGTGATGGACGCAGCGAACATCGACGAGACCTATTTCTATGAGGTGGCCCGCGCTGGTGTGAAGGTCAATCTCGTGCTGTTTGCATTCAACCTGTTTCCGCTGCCACCGCTGGACGGTGGCCGCATCATGACGAGCGTGCTGCCCATGCGATGGGCATTTCGTTTTGCACGACTGGAGCCCTATGGGTTTTTCATCATGATTGGTCTGATGATGCTGAACCTTCTGAATTACTGGATGATCCCCGTCATCACTGGTGCCAATGCCTTGCTCAATATTCTCATTTCCCCCCTCAAATTACTGTTGACCTGAGATTCCCATGTACCCAGATCGAGTTGTTTCCGGTATGCGACCGACCGGCGCCATGCATCTTGGCCACTACCATGGCGCACTGAAAAACTGGGTCAGGCTGCAGTCCGAGCATCCCTGCCTCTTCTTTGTCGCCGACTGGCACGCACTGACCACGCACTACGATGATCCCTCGATCATCGAGACCAGCACCTGGGACATGGTGATCGACTGGCTGGCGGCTGGCATTGACCCTTCGCAGGCGACGATTTTCATTCAATCCAAAGTGCCTGAGCACGCCGAACTGCATTTACTGCTGTCAATGTCCACGCCACTGGGCTGGCTTGAACGAGTGCCGACGTACAAAGACCAACAGGAGAAGCTGGCCGATCGCGATCTCGCTACCTACGGTTTCCTTGGCTACCCACTGCTGCAAGCGGCGGATGTGCTGATTTATCGCGCCAGCATGGTGCCGGTGGGCGAAGACCAGGTGCCGCATATCGAGATGATGCGGGAAATAGCGCGCCGTTTTAATCACCTGTATGGTCGCGAAAAGGATTTCGAGCAGAAGGCCCAAGAGGCGGTGAAAAAACTCGGTACCAAGCGCGCAAAGCTGTACAACGAGTTACGCACTGAATACCAGGAGCAGGGCAAGGAGGATGCGCTTGAGCAGGCGAAGGCCATGTTGGACGACGCGCAGAACTTGTCGATGATCGATCGCGAGCGATTGTTCGGCTACCTTGAAGGCAGCCGCAAGCTTATTCTCGTCGAGCCGCAGGCGCTGCTGACGGAAGCCTCGCGACTACCGGGGCTGGATGGACAGAAGATGTCCAAGAGCTACGGCAACACGATTGCACTGCGTGACGATCGCGATACCATCACTAAAAAAATCCGCACGATGCCCACTGATCCCGCACGTGTGCGACGCACCGATCCGGGCGATCCTGACAAATGTCCGGTCTGGCAATTTCACCTGGTGTATTCCGATGATGTCACTCGCGAGTGGGTCGTGAAAGGCTGCCAGTCTGCAGGGATAGGCTGCATTGAGTGCAAGCAGCCTGTCATCGACGGCATCCTTAAAGAGCAGGAGCCGATGCGTGAGCGCGCGCAGCAATACCTTGATGATCCCTCGCTCGTACGCGCGATTGTGGCCGACGGCTGCGACAAGGCGCGTAAATATGCGCAAGAAACAATGCGCGATGTGCGCGAAGAGATGGGCCTGTCCTACAACTGATATCTGACGCGTAAACCCTGCATGAACGGTCACCTCACGCAAGATCAGCCTTCGCGCTGGGTCAGCCGTTTCGCCGGTCTTGTACCTGAGGGTGCCCTGGTACTCGATCTCGCCTGTGGTTCGGGACGTCATGCCCGGCTCATGGCGGCACTGGGTCATCCGGTGCTGGCCGTTGATCGTGACCCCGCCGCTCTGGCGGCTGCTGCGGGGGATCGCATCTTGACCCTCGCGTTTGATCTCGAGGCCGAGGGTTGTGAGTCTTTATCCGATTGGCCGCTCTTGCCGCACCGCTTTGGCGGCATTGTGGTCACCAACTACCTCCACCGTCCGCTGATGCCGGGTCTGCTGGCGAGCCTTGCACCCAGTGGCATCCTGATTTACGAGACTTTTGCAGAAGGTAATGGCCTTATTGGCAAGCCTGCTAACCCCGCGTTCCTGCTTGCTCCCGGTGAGATGCTTCAGCTTGCATGCGCAGATCCTGAACTTCACGTGCTGGCTTTCGAGGATGGTTATGTCGAGTATCCGAAACCTGCGATGGTGCAGCGCATTTGCGTGTTGCGACGCACTGAGCAGTGGTCTGCGCAGGGGCGCGCACTTCGCGCCGACTGATCCTTTGCCAGGCCAGGGATAGTAGCCAATCCCGTTTGGGTGATGGCAAGGCGACAATGCCGCCGACAGTCCCGACGTACGGCAAGGTATTGGCAACGCCGCCAGCGACCGAGCGCGATAGGTTCTAAGTGTCCGGCTGGCATGGTGATCCGCTACAATCATGCTTTCGGTTTTTGCGGTGACATAACCATGATCAAAGGCAGCATAGTCGCGATAGTCACACCGATGCATGAAGACGGTGGCCTCGACCTACCGTGTCTGAAGAAGCTGATCGACTGGCATGTTGCCGAAGGCACGGACGGCATCGTCATCGTTGGCACCACCGGCGAGTCGCCCACGGTGTCAGTGGATGAGCATTGCGAACTCATCAAGGTTTGCATTGATCACGTTGCCAGACGCCTTCCTGTCATCGCGGGTACTGGTGGTAACTCGACGCAAGAAGCCATCGAGCTCACGCATTACGCAAAAAGCGTGGGAGCTTCTGCCTCGTTGCAGGTGGTTCCCTATTACAATCGCCCAACGCAAGAGGGCATGTATCAGCATTTCAAGACGATCGCCGAAGCGGTTGATCTGCCGGTTATTTTGTACAACGTGCCCGGACGTACAGTGGCTGACATGAGCAATGACACTATCGTGCGTCTTGCATCGGTGCCAGGCATCGTGGGTGTCAAAGATGCGACTGGCAACCTGGCGCGCGGCACCGACTTGCTGCGCGCGGTTCCTGCGTCCTTCGCGGTCTATTCCGGCGACGATGCCACGGCGATGGCGCTGATGTTGTGCGGCGGGCAGGGTAATATCTCGGTCACGGCGAATGTCGCGCCCAAAGCAATGCATGAACTCTGTGTCGCAGCCATGTCCGGGAAGATCGCCGAGGCGATCGACATCAACAATCGGCTCATACCGCTGCACAACCGCCTGTTTGTCGAGCCCAATCCCGTGCCGGTGAAATGGGCGCTCTCTCAGATGGGGCGTATCCCTTCGGGTATCCGTTTGCCGCTGGTACCGCTGGGCAGTGCCCACCATGAGGCGGTTCGCTCGGCATTACGTGAGGCCGGCATCCACTGATCGTGCAGTCGCCTCGGTCTCTGCGCATTGCATTCTGAACCTTTCTTCGGGTCGTATTCCATGTCTTTTCTGATGAATTCTCTTATTACCGTGCAACGCTCTTGTTCTCATCGTGCATCCTGGCTTCCGGTGCTCGCGCTTGTCATCCTTGCTGGCTGCAGCACGGTCAGCGACATGCTCGAACCCGAGAAGATCGATTACAAAAGCGCCAGCAAAGCCAAGAATACGGGCACCAAGCTAGAGGTACCTCCCGACCTGACCCAGATCAAGGGTGAGAGTCGTTACACGGTCAATGACAACGGGCGTGGCACTGCAACGGCCTCCAGCTTCAATGCGCAGCGTGCAAAGGCACCGGAGCAGATCGCGCAGGGTAAGGTGGCGCCGGCAGCTGATGCCGTCTCCGGCATTCGGGTTGAACGTGTGGGCAATCAGCGCTGGCTGGTCGCCAAACAGTCCCCCGACGTGTTGTGGCCGCAGATAAAGGAGTTCTGGCAGGAGAGCGGCTTTCTGCTTGCGATTGAGACACCGGAAGCCGGAGTGATGGAGACGGACTGGGCCGAGAACCGTGCAAAAATTCCTCAGGACTTCATTCGCAACACGATAGGAAAGGTCTTCGATTCTCTCTACTCCACGGGAGAGCGTGACAAGTTCCGCACGCGTCTTGAGCGCACTACGGAAGGTGGCACGGAGATCTACATCAGCCACCGCGGCGCGGCTGAGGTTTTGTCCGGCAATAAAATGCAAGAGCGCACGGTCTGGACGGGTCGCCCGAGCGATCCCGAACTGGAAGCAGAATTCCTTGGTCGCCTGATGGCCAGGCTGACGAATCAGGAGTCGCCGAAGGCGGCCAGAGCGGCAGTCGATGCAGCCAAGCCCGCCCAGGAACGTGCAAAACTCAGTAAGGATGCCGTTGCCAGTTATCTGGCTGTTGATGAAGGTTTTGACCGCGCGTGGCGTCGTGTTGGCCTGGCGCTCGATCGGGTGGGCTTCACGGTCGAGGACCGCGATCGCAACCGTGGCCTGTACTTCGTCCGCTATGTTGATCAGGCGGCCGACGCCGAAAAGAAAGTCAGTGAGCCCGGCTTCTTCGACAGACTGTTTGGCTCCAAGGACGACAAGAAGGGCGCGCAGCGTTATCGCGTGTTGGTCAAGTCCGAAGGAGATGCGAAGACCCGAGTAAGCGTCCTTAACGAGCAAGGCGATGCCGCACCGGCCTCCAATGCGGAACGGATTCTGGCGTTGCTGAACGATCAGCTGAAATAGCCGACACGTTGACTTACGCGCGAGCGCGGTACCCATCACACACACTGCAGCGTCTCGGCTGATCCTATGCGGTTTGCCAGCCTTGGAAGCGGTAGCGAGGGCAATGCGCTGTTGATATCTGCCGCTTCCGGCGCAACCACCACCCACCTGATGCTCGATTGTGGTTTCGTCACGCGCGAGCTTGTGCGTCGCATTGCGCGTTTCGATATTGATCCCTCCTGTCTGGCTGGTGTGATCGTTACGCATGAGCATTCCGATCATGTGGGAGGCGTTTTCCGTCTGGCGCGTCAATATCGCCTTCCTGTCTGGATGAGCTATGGCACCTGGGAAGCATCCCGCAGTGAGGCTCATGGCGTCGATATACGGATCTGCCGGGATACCCAGCCTTTTGACGTGGGCGATCTTCAGATCACGCCCTACACCGTGCCCCATGACGCGCGCGAACCCTTGCAGTATGTCGCCACCGATGGGCGCCGCAAGCTGGGCGTGCTGACCGATATCGGTCGAGCCACGCCGCATGTGATCGATTCACTGGCAGGATGCGATGCTCTGCTGCTGGAATTCAATCACGATAGCGAGATGCTCGAAAAGTCGGCCTATCCGGCCTCACTGAAGTCACGTATCGCCGGACCCTTGGGGCATTTGTCGAACCGGCATGCCGCCATGCTCCTTGCGGCGATAGATAAAAGTCGTCTGACAACGCTGGTGGCCGCACACCTGTCCAAGAAAAACAATACGCCGGAACTGGTAAGCGCCGCGATTGATGAGGTAGTCGGTGGCGGCGTGGGAGTGCAGATCGCTTCGCAGGAGCAGGGTGTCGGATGGATCACTTGCTAGACGCAGTGCGGCCCGCGTCGCATCGCCCTCGTTGCCTTCTGCGGTGTGTTTTCAAAAGCTCGCACACAACAAAAAAGCCGTCCCGAGGACGGCTTTTTTGTGCAGCGAGAGAAGATTACTTCTTCTCTTCAGCTTTCGGTGCTTCAGCAGGAGCAGCGTCAGCCTTTGGCGCTTCTGCAGGAGCAGCACCGTCAGCCTTTGGTGCTTCTGCAGCAGGAGCTTCAGCCTTGGGCGCTTCTGCAGGTGCAGGAGCTGCAGCTTCTTCTTTCTTGCCGCAAGCAGCCAAAACCAGAGCCAGCAGGGAAGCGATCAGCAACGATTTTTTCATGATTTTCCTTCAGTTGAGTATTAAAAATAACGCTTGAAGTGTGTTTAATAACTACCGGTAGTTATCGCAAGTTCAGGTCGCTTTTTCGCATTGGCAGGCCGTTTTTGACGCACTGCCGCACCGACAAAACTTCCTAACCGGAAATTATACCGGCGTTCTTGAAAAGCTGGCAAGCCGTATCAGAGGGAAAATCAGTCAAAAAGGGTTTTACACCACTCGGTTTCTTGCAAGAAAAATCTTTGCAGAACTGGCACTGTGGCGGGACGTCCCCGAGGGGGGCAGCACTCCCGATGTCAACCCTTAACTGCTGCCTTCGACCACCCATCCGTCCTCATACCACTGCAAAAGGCTCTCCAGGAGGTCTTTCGAGGCGGTCGCCAGCATGCCGCCGGGCAGCCGCCGCTGGTCGGCAAGCTGGCGCAATAAGCCCCGATCTGCGGCGCTTGCCCGAAATGAATCACCGTTAATAAATACATAGGTTCCTCGGTAGAGCATCTTCGTTTTGCGGTGCAACCTGAGACCCGCTCGGATGGCGGAGCCCCGGAATTTTGCCAGCGTCAGTGGTTCTTCTGGGGCGTCGAAAAAGATGCCAGGCTTGGGCTCGGAGAGGTATTCGCCGATGAATACCGCAACGTCGTCTCGAGTGGCCCGAATCTTTTTCAGCTGGTGCTCGACCCGGTCAAGCAGATGATCATCGATCTTCGCCGGATGTCGGCTTGGTGACAAGCCGGGGTCTGAGTACCGTCCGGGCAGCTCGAGGGTCGCGGCCTTGAATTCCAAGAAGGCTTGGCCCAACTCCTCCCACGAGGGTGCTCTGAAACCGATCGAGCAGGTCATGCACTCGCCCACGGCGGTGCCTTCATGCGCGTAGTGAGGTGGCAAGTACAGCATGTCGCCAGGTTCGAGCAGATATTCCTCGTCAGGCGTGAAATGCGCGAGTATTTTGAGGGGCAGTCCGGGCTTGAGGCCGAGATCCGTCTGTGCGCTGATCCGCCAGCGCCGCTGACCATGCACCTGAAGGAGGAAAACGTCATAAGAATCGAAGTGCGCGCCAACGCCACCACCATCGGTTGCGTAGCTGATCATCAAATCATCAAGACGCGCATCGGGAATGAAGCGGAACTGATGCAGCAAATCTGCTGCCTGATCATGGTGTAGGTTGAGACCCTGCACAAGCAAGGTCCAGCCTTGTTTGCGCCGGGATGGGAGCGCGTGGAAGGGGCCGTGCTGTAGTGACCAGCGATCATTGACATTGGTCAGTAGCCGTGACTCGACATGGTCTTGCGCTGCCAAGGAAAACAGGTCTTCTGGTGACAGCGGAGGGCGAACATCCGGAATGGCCTGACGGATCAGCAGTGGCTTCTTCTGCCAATATTTTTTGAGGAAAGTGGCAATCGGGGTGTCGCCAAGTACGGAGTGGAGTTTCATGGCGCGATTATATGGGTGTGGTCAGGTCGACAGACTCACATGGGCTGGTACGCAAGGGGAAACCTCTACCCTGGGGGTATAATCCACACTCAATAATTCTCTGGGAAATCATGATGGAAATCGCCAAGGATACAGTCGTTACTCTGCACTACACGCTCTCTGATGCGCAGGGAAACCTGATCGAGGAAAGTCAGGAGCCGATGGTCTATCTGCATGGCGGCTACCATAATACGCTACCCAAAATAGAGGAAGCGCTCAATGGCAAATCTGCCGGCTACCAGGTGACGATTCAGGTCGAGCCCGAGGATGCCTTTGGCGAATACGATGCCGACCTGGTGAAGATTGAGCCCCGCGAAGTACTGCCGGAATCTTTGGAGATCGGCATGCAGTTCGAGGGTTCGCCTCAAGACGATGAGCCTGGCGATTCGCGCGTCTTTACCGTCACTGATATCGCCGATGGGAAAGTTGTCCTCGATGGTAATCATCCCTTGGCGGGTATTGCGCTGCGCTTTGCGCTCAACGTCATCGAGGTGCGTGCTGCGAGTAAGGAAGAAGTCGCTCACGGTCATGTGCATGGCCCTCATGGACATCATCATCATGATGACGATGATGACGAGGGCGACCATTTCCGCTCGATACAACTTCAGTGATCCGGTGATGTGATGGCCAGCCGCGCTGGCAATCTGTCGCGGAGGGCGAGTGAGGGCCTGTCCGGACAGCTGCTCAGGGTTCCTCGGATAGGGTCACCGGTACCGTTGCTGCGGAATCCACAGTAAAACCCGATACGCCGGCACGCAAGTTCAGGTAGCCCAAACGGCCCTCCCAGACAATATCGCGCGGCACTCCGGGGGATCGCTGTTCTGGCCCTTGCACCAGCAGTACCCGTGCGCCTGATTTCTCCACCAACTGTTTCAACTGCTGACGCACCTCGGCAAAGCCGTCTCGCTGGTCGCTGCGGCGAGCGGGTGCGGGCAGGGGGTTGCCATCACAAAAAAGCACGATCAATGGATGGTGCTCCAGGCTGGCCTGCAGTCCGAGTCTTTTCAACCATTCGCGATTCGCCGTTGCTCTGTCCTCGAATTCACTGTTGCCACCCGCGGAGGCAATGTAATGGTTGTTTTCAGCAGGCAGATTGAGCGTGGCAAAGAGCACGTTGTCGATTACCCAGCGTGTGTTCTCTGTATAGCTTCTGAAAACGCGGCTGGCCGATTGGCGGCGAAGGTTGAGGTGCTTGGCGCCGCTCCAGCTGATCTCGCCATAGACTTGATCGCGCAGCAGATTGAGCCAGGTCATGGCAGCAGGACGGCCTTGGCGGTCCCGGCAGCCTATCCAATCGCTGCCAGCTAGCGACAGTACCACGGGCACACTGCCGCTCTCCAGTAGAGCAGCGCGTTGGCGGTAAAGCTGTTCCGTGCAAGGTTCGCGCACAGAACGCATGCCATTGACGACAATGAACGACGGATCACCTGTTTGGGCACTGTCGAATGCGGTGCGCAGCTCGGCGTCGTCTGCGGCATCTTTCATCACATGCATCATCACCGCAAAGCGGAGCAGCTCGGCAGATTGCACCGACGAGGCAAGGATGACCCCGGGTATCAGCATCATGACCCACCTTGACCAGCGTGGCGGCTGCATCAGCCTTGCCTCTCACTCTTCGCCAGCTGCTTGAGTTGATAAAGCGTGTCCAGTGCTTCGCGCGGGCTGAGCTGATCGGGATCGACCGCTTGCAGCGCCTCCAGCGCCTCCAGGGCGGGGTTTCCCAATGCGCTCACGGGCATGGGCTCGGTGTGCGTCTCGGCGTGGGCTGAAGAGGCGAACAGGTCAAATTGTCCATCCGAGCTGATGGCATGAGCCTCGAGTGCGGCCAGGTGTTTGCGCGCGGCGCGAATTACGCCTGCAGGCACGCCGGCCAGCTGGGCCACCTGCAGCCCATAGCTCTGCGATGCCGGACCCTCTTCGACGGCGTGGAGAAATACAATCCGGTCCTTGTGCTCGACGGCGGAGAGATGAACATTTGCGCAGGCGGTATGCGAGAGCGGTAACTGGGTCAGCTCGAAGTAATGGGTTGCGAACAGCGTGAAGCTCCGATTGTGCGCGAGTAGCCAGTTGGCGATTGCCCAAGCCAGTGCTAGGCCATCAAAGGTCGAGGTGCCACGGCCGACCTCGTCCATCAGCACTAGCGAGTGCTCGGTCGCACCATGCAGAATCGCGGCAGATTCGATCATCTCCAACATGAAGGTCGAATGTCCGGCTGCCAGATCATCGGCAGCGCCGATGCGAGTAAAGATGCGGTCGATGGGGCCAAGGCGAGCTGAGGTCGCTGGGACATAGCTGCCAACGTAGGCGAGCAGGGTAATCAGAGCGAGCTGCCGCATGTAGGTCGATTTGCCGCCCATGTTTGGGCCCGTGATCAACAGCAGCCGACGCTCGGGTGAGAGCCTGCAATCATTGGCAATGAAGCGCTCGATCGTATGCTCGACAACCGGATGACGTCCCTGAACGACCTCGATGACCGGCTCGGCCACCAGCTCAGGCCGGCACCACCGCTGCCTTTGCGCATGGGTAGCCAGCGCGGTGAGCACGTCAAGCGTTGCGATCGCTTGTGCCACAGCTTGCAGTGAGATGAGGTCTGTGCCGAGCTCTTGGAGTAACTGCTCGTACAAAATTTTTTCCCTCGCCAGTGCGCGGTCTTGCGCTGACAGAGCCTTGTCTTCGAAGGCTTTGAGCTCGGGTGTGATGTAGCGCTCGGCATTTTTGAGCGTCTGACGTCGCCGGTAGTCATCGGGTACTTTGGCGGTCTGGCCGTGGGTCACCTCGATGTAGAAGCCATGAACCTTGTTGTACTCGACGCGGAGATTGGCAATCCCGGTGCGCTCTCGTTCACGGCGCTCGAGGTCGGTCAGGAACTGGCCGGCATTTTCAGACAGTGCACGCAGCTCATCTAATTCGGCGTCGTAGCCGCGCGCGATCACGCCGCCATCCCGAACCATGGCGGCGGGTTCCTCGGCGATCGAGCGTTCGAGTAAAGCCAGACAGTCTGGTGGCATTTGCAGCGACCGCGTGGTGTCAGCGAGCAGATCGGGCAGGTCGGTGGCACTGCCAGTCAACACTGCCTGGACATGCGGTAGTTGCTGCAGCCCGGTTCGCAGGGCAGACAGGTCGCGTGGCCGCGCCGAGAGCAGAGCGATGCGGGTGGCGATCCGCTCGATATCGGGTACCGTGGACAGCACTGCGCTGAGCGCCTCCATGCTGCCCCGTTCGATCAGGCAGGCAATCGCGGCATGTCGATCACGTGCGATGTGCTGCTCTCGACTGGCCTGCTGCAGCCAGTGACGAAGCTGGCGCGAGCCCATCGCTGTGCGGCAGTGGTCCAGCGTCGAGAGCAGGGTAGGGCCGCTGCCGCGCAGTGACTCGGTGATTTCAAGGTTTCTGCGGGTGGCGGCATCCATGCCGACATAGTGGCTTTCATTGTCGAGCGCAAGTGTGCGAACGTGCTGCAGTTGCTTGCCCTGCGTGTTACAGGCGTAGCGTAGTAGCGCGCCCGCCGCGCCAATGGCTGCGGAAAGCGCTTGTGCGCCAAACCCAGCCAGACTGCTGGCGCCCAATTGTTCAAGCAGCGATTTTTCACCTGCCGTTATCTCGAAATGCCAGTCGGCTACGACCGTGGCGCGCGTATTCAACTGTTCTTTTAACAGAGCGGCATGCGCGTGGTCGGCAAGTATCTCGGCCGGCACGATGCGATCCAGCTCATGCTTGAGTTTGACAGCAAGCGTGCTTTCATCGGTACTAACCTCGCTGACCCGCAGGCGTCCACTGGCCAGTGAGAGCCATGCAAGACCCAGCAGCACTTGACGACGCTGCCGCACCACGTTTAGCGCCAGCAAGGGTCGTTCGGATTTCTCCGGCAGCAGTTCGGCATCGGTGAGCGTACCGGGGGTAACGATACGTTGCACCCGACGCTCGACGGGGCCTTTGCTCGTGGCAGGGTCACCGATCTGCTCGCAGATGGCAACCGATTCGCCCAACCGCACCAGCTTGGCCAGATATTGGTCGACCGAGTGAAACGGAACGCCTGCCATCTTGATCGGCTGGCCGTTCGAATTGCCGCGCTGGGTAAGGGTAATGCCGAGCAAGCGAGCGGCTTTTTCTGCGTCTTCAAAAAACAGCTCGTAGAAATCTCCCATGCGGTAGAACAGCAGCAGGTCAGGGTGCTGCGCCTTGATGCCAAGGTACTGGCGCATCATGGGGGTGTGGCTGTCGTGAGTATTGCGCTCGGCTGCGCTCATGCGGGTGTGAATGGTTGGGTGCAAATGACATCAAGCCGGGTGCTGGCCCGGCTTGAATCAGGGACAAAATGTAGCACAGCAGGCGGCCTCTCGGCCGCTGCCATGCCTAGCGCTGTCCGCTGCGGCGCTTGTGGGAGTTGGCATTCGCGGCCGGTTGGCTCAGCAGTGCGGGTGCCCGGCGGGGCTGGGTTTTTTGTGATGAACTACCCGCGCCAGGAGTGCGTGCTATTTCCTTGCCTGGCCCCGTCTTGCCGGTTGGTTTGCGCTGGTCAGCACCGCCTGGGCTGCGATGGGATGCCGGCTGCCCCTGCTGCGTGCGTGCGGGGCTGTGAGGACGTTGGCTAGGGCGTCCCCCGGAGCGCTGGCGGTGGTCCTGGCTGCGCAACTGAATCGGTTGCGGTTTTGCGCTTGGGTCTGGCTCAAAACCTTCAATGACCTCGCGCGGAATCTCGCGCCGGGTGAATCGCTCGATATCACGTAGCAGCCCGTTCTCATCCACGCAGACGAGCGATACCGCTTCGCCCGTTGCACCGGCACGGCCGGTGCGGCCGATGCGATGCACGTAGTCTTCCGGCACGTTTGGCAGGTCATAGTTGACGACATGCGGCAGCTGATCAATATCGATACCGCGGGCGGCGATGTCAGTGGCAACCAGCACTTGCAGCGCCGCGCTCTTGAATTCGGCAAGTGCGCGGGTGCGCGCTGCCTGACTCTTGTTGCCGTGAATGGCCATCGCACTGATACCAGCCTTGCCCAGCTGTTCGACCAGTTTGTTTGCGCCATGTTTGGTGCGCGTGAATATCAGGACTTGGAACCAGTGGCGTTCTTTGATGAGATGCGTCAGGAGCAAATGCTTCTTGTCGCGGTCGACGGGGTGAATTTTCTGAGAGATGACTTCAACGGTAGAATTGCGCCGGGCGACCTCAATCATTGCCGGATGGTTCAGCAGGTCATCTGCCAGCGCCTTGATTTCATCAGAGAAGGTGGCCGAGAATAACAAGTTCTGGCGTGCTGGCGGCAAAGCGGCCAGTACGCGGCGAATATCGCGGATGAAACCCATGTCGAGCATGCGGTCGGCTTCATCGAGCACGAGTATCTCGACGTGCTTGAGGTTGACGGCGCCTTGCTGCAGGAGGTCGAGCAGGCGACCGGGTGTGGCGACCAGAATGTCGACACCACGCTCGAGCCGCTGTATCTGCGGGTTGATGTTCACGCCCCCGAAAATTACTGCCGATGAGAGCTTCAGATATTTGGCGTAGGTACGCACGCTCTCTTCGACTTGCGCTGCGAGCTCGCGCGTGGGAGTCAGTACAAGCGCACGCACGCTACGGGGCGCGGGACGAGCGCCTCCGGAGAGGCGCTGCAGCATCGGCAGCGTAAAGCCTGCGGTTTTGCCGGTACCGGTCTGCGCACCGGCCATCAGGTCGCTGCCTTTCAGTACGGCAGGAATTGCCTGAGCTTGTATGGGTGTGGGCTGGGTGTAACCGTTTTCCGTGACGGCACGCACGATAGCTTCGGACAAGCCGAGTTCTGCGAAAGACATAAATTCTGATCAATGGTCGGCCCGCCGCCGCTTGAGGGCGCCAGTCACAGGCCATAGGGGATGGTAATGGCGGGGCGGCAAGAAGACTGGAACTGTTGCCGCAGTGGCCGGAGTATATCACCCACGTGTCTGCCGTGCCTGCCAAGCGGTGCTGGACAGGTCATCGGGGTTGTCAGGCAAAAGGGGCGAGCACGTTGAGCATTTGCGCAAAGACCTTTGGAGATCCTGCAATGACGTCGCCTTTGTACAGATAGTCAGATTCCCCACTAAAGTTGGCAACGATCCCGCCTGCCTCAGATATGAGCAGCGCGCCGGCCGCCATGTCCCAAGGCTTGAGATTTTTTTCAAAGAAGCCATCAAGCCGCCCAGCAGCGACATAGGCGAGGTCAAGGGCTGCCGAGCCCGGCCGGCGCAAGCCAGCCGACTTTTGAGTCATGAGGTGAAACATCTTCACGTAGTCATCAAGTGCGGACAAATCACTGTAGGGAAAGCCGGTACCGATCAGCGCATCTGCCAGCTTGTCGCGCTTGGCCACGCGAAGGCGCTTGTCGTTGAGGAAAGCGCCCGCGCCTTTGGTGGCAGTGAAGAGCTCGTTCCGGTTAGGGTCATAGACGACGGCCTGAGTGATCTGACCGCGCTGTTGCAGCGCGATCGATACGGCGTATTGCGGAAAGCCGTGGATGAAATTGGTGGTGCCATCAAGTGGATCGATGATCCAGACGTTGTCGTTCTCGTCGTGAAGGTTGGCGGAAGCACCGGATTCCTCGGCAAGAATCGCGTGATCAGGGTAGGCGGTACGCAGCACATCGACGATGGCCTGTTCAGCTGCCTGATCAACTTCGGTCACAAAATCATTCGGACCTTTTCGGCCGATGCGGAGTTGGTCGAGTTCAAAGGAAGCGCGGTTGATGATAGCCGCGGCGCGGCGCGCGGCTTTCACCGCGGTGTTGATCATGGGATGCATGGGGGTTCCGTTAAAATCCGGGTTCGCTATTGCTGGCAGGCAGACCTCTGCAAATGCCCAGCAACGATGAGAATGAACGATGCGGCAAACACGAATCGAACCGTCAGGGAGATATCTGTGAAGCCGCGCTAATCCGCATTTTAAATGAACCTGAACTCCTCTGTTCCAGCCATCTCCGATCGACTGCGTTTCGTCTTGGTTGATACCAGCCATCCAGGCAATGTCGGCGCTGCGGCTCGCGCAATCCGGACGATGGGTTTTTCGGAGCTGGTGCTGGTGAATCCCCGCTACGAAAATGTTCTGACGCACGAGGAGGCGATTGCTTTCGCCAGTGGTGCGACCGAGGTACTCTCCCGGGCGAAGGTGCTTGCTTCACTGGACGAGGCACTACAAGGGTGTAATTTTTGTGTCGCGCTATCCGCCCGATTAAGGGAATTTTCGCCGCCGCTGCATCAGCCCAGAGCGCTGGCGCAGCAACTGCACAGGGATGTTTCTCTGCGCACGGCCTTAGTGTTTGGCAGTGAGAGATATGGCTTGTCCAACGAGCAGGTGGCCAAGTGTCATGCACTGGTAAACGTGGCGACCGACCCCGGGTATGGTTCGCTGAATCTCGCGCAGGCAGTGCAGATTCTTGCTTACGAATGCCGCATGGCCGGGCTGGAGGGGCAAGCACCCGCAACGATTGCCAGTGAGGTGGGATTTGTGGGGGATCGGGCGAGTGTCGAGCAGATTGAAGGCATGTTCACCCATCTCGAGCAGGCACTGGTGACCTTGCAATTTCTTGACCCTGATAATCCCAAGAAGCTAATGTCTCGGTTGCGAAGGTTGTTCGCGCGAACCTCTCTGGAAACGGAAGAGGTCAATATCCTGCGAGGCATCGCTGCCCAGATTATCACTCATCGAAAACGTCGCCACTAACCTGTAGGGCGTGTGAGGCGGTCGTTGGTGACATCAAGGGTGTTTAGCCCCAAGCGCGCAACAAGCCAACCGCAAGACCCTCCAGCGCGAATTCATGCCGCCCGGGCTCCACACGAATGACATCGAACTCCGGGTTCTCGGGCAAAAGCTCGATGGCGTTGCCATTGCGTCGGAAGCGCTTGACGGTGACATCGTCATCGAGACGAGCCACCACGATCTGACCATCGCGGGCGGTATCGGTCTTCCTGACGGCCAGTAAATCACCGTCATGGATGCCCGCATCGCGCATGGACATGCCGCGTACTTTCAAAAGATAGTCGGGCCGCGCGCTGAAGAGGGAGGGATCCACCTGATAGGTTGCCGAGACATGTTCCTCTGCGAGGATGGGTGAGCCTGCGGCCACCCGGCCAATCAGCGGCAACGACAATTGCATCAGCACCGGGTGTGGTAGCGCCATTTGTGAGCTGCTGCGGCGGCTGCGACCACTCTCGGCAGGCCTGTCCAGCAACCGTATCCCGCGCGAGGTTCCTGGGGATATCTCGATTGCCCCTTTGCGTGCCAGTGCCTGGAGGTGCTCTTCAGCGGCATTCGCGGAGCGAAAACCCAGTTCGCTGGCGATTTCAGCCCGGGTCGGCGGAAACCCTGTGGTGTTGATGGCCTCGCGGATCAGGCCGAGGATCTGTTCTTGCCGGGCGGTGAGTTTGATCATGGGTCACTCCATCTGCGCCTCTGAGCGCTGGCCTGTTTTTATCAACAGCCTGTATTTTTGTACAGCACTGGATAAAAATCAAGCATTTTCTGGCAATTTTCTGGCTGGCATTCGCCCCGGCGGCCGACCCTGTCTTCGAAGCAATTGAGCTCAGGCCCTGGATCGGGTAAACTCGTGGGTTTTCCTCTTCCCACACTCGTCTGACGCCGGGGTGGGCGATTCTGCAATCCGACCAAAAGGAGAAACGATGCGTCATTACGAAATAGTCTTTATCGTCCACCCGGACCAGAGTGAGCAGGTCCCTGCGATGATCGAGCGCTACAAGGGCCTGGTCACCGGCCGTGGCGGCAAGATACACCGCGTAGAGGACTGGGGTCGCCGGCAAATGGCCTACATGATCCAGAAGCTCGCTAAAGCGCATTATGTGTGCATGAACATCGAGTGCGATGGCGAGACGCTGGCTGAAATCGAGACCGGCTTCAAATTCAACGATGCCGTGCTGCGCCACCTGACCGTTCGCATGAAAAAGGCTGAGACCGCGCCGTCTCCCATCATGAAGAGCGTGAACAAGGAAGACGCCGCCCGGAGCCAGCGTTCCGAGGCGCCGGCTGCCTAAGAGGCAGACAGGTACGCGTGAACACAGCGCGAGGTGACAACAGCTTTCAGTGCATTGCAATTCTGGCCGAGCGCGACATAGTCCGCTACAGCCCGGCGGGCATCCCGATAGTGGCAGCAAGACTGAGCCACACATCGGAGCAAACCGAGGCAGGCATCAGCAGGAAGGTCGACCTTGAACTGGCGGCGGTGGCCGCAGGTCAGATGGCCCAACAGTTGGAAAAGGCGCAGTTGGGCGCAATGTACCTGTTCAGTGGTTTTATGGCGCGCAAGAGCCGGAACAGCAAAACTCTGGTGTTTCACCTCACGGAATTCGAAACGATTGATTAAAGAATCAGGAGCCAACAATGGCATTCGGTAAAAAGTTCGACAAGAGCAAACTCAAGGAAAAACGCAAGCAGCAAAACCCGCTGTTCAAGCGCAAGAAATTCTGCCGTTTCACCGTCGCCAAGGTGGAGCAGGTGGACTACAAAGATGTGGATACCCTGAAGGATTTCGTCCAGGAGAACGGAAAGATCATGCCCGCACGCCTGACCGGCACCCGCGCGCATTATCAGCGTCAGGTGGATACTGCGATCAAGCGCGCCCGGTACCTCGCGCTATTGCCGTACACCGATCTGCACAACGCCTGATCGGTCGTTGATCAGCCAAGCTACCTGGAGAAAAAAATGCAAGTCATTCTGATGGAAAAAGTGGCCAATCTCGGCGACCTCGGTGCTGTTGTCCGTGTCAAGGACGGCTATGCGCGCAACTTTTTGATCCCGCAGCGCATGGCGCGCCGCGCGACCAAGGAGGCCATTGCCGAGTTCGAAGCCAAGCGTGCCGAGCTCGAAAAAGCAGCGGCAGTAAAGTTGGCCGCAGCTCATGCACAGGGCGAAAAAATGTCAGGTCTGATCGTAAAGATTAGCCAAAAGGCCGGCGTGGATGGCCGCCTTTTCGGATCGGTTACCAACCATGATGTGGCCAATGCGCTGGTCAAGCAGGGTTATACCGTTGACAAGGCGCAGATCCGCATGCCGCAGGGCCCCCTCAAGACCACCGGCGATCACTCGTTATCGGTATCGCTGCATACCGATGTCTTGGTTGACATTACGATCACCGTGACGGGCGAGCAGGCCTGATGGCGATTCGTCTCTTCAAAAAATAGCCGGGTTTCCCGTAATGCCAGTTAGTTAAGCACTGGTTGATTCACTAAAGCGAGAGAAACGAGTCCACGATGTTTGTGGGCTCGTTTTTTTACGTCTTTTCAGAACGAATTATCAGTTTGCCACGAGATCACGCGGGCTCGATTTGACTGCTTTGCTGCGCTCATTGATCTCGCTTGGATCGAGCAAGCACTACATGCCATCGGTACTACTTTGATGTGAAGATGTCGTCGTACATTTTTTGTGATACTTGAAAATTTGCGCTAACAATTTTAAAAACAGGAACTACCTCTCGGACTCCAGGCACGCAAGTTTTACCGTCTACCAAGCGACCCGTTAGGGACGGTCTCTTCACTAAGCGCACCCCAATGGAGGCCATCATGTCAAGTTTTATACCATCGACCTTACGCAGTCACTCTCAATTCCAGGCAGATATAAAGACAGACACAGACGCAGAGACAGAGACAAGCAGCCTTGTCAGCTCACCTTCAGTCAGTGAACAAAGCAGCGCTT
>OMID01000107.1 GCA_900299005.1 Oxalobacteraceae bacterium | reverse complement strand
CGCGCCAACCCCGCACATGCCGCCAGATCGCTTGGCGAGAAGCACTTGGGTCTGGTCGTTGATGTCACGGACAAAGCCGCGTGCGACACTGCCGCTGCGGCCATAGGGCAAGCCTTCGGTCGCCTTGATATTCTGGTCAATAACGCCGGCATTACTCAGGCGGCCCAGACGCTGAACATCAGTGGCGAAGACTATGACCGTATCCTTGATGTTAGCCTTCGTGGCACGCTGTATATGTCTCAGGCAGCGCTGCCCTTCATGCGCAAGCAGCAATCCGGTTCCATCATCTGCATCTCATCGGTATCGGCACAGCGCGGCGGTGGCATTCTGGGTGGGCCGCATTACTCGGCGGCGAAAGCCGGCGTGTTGGGTCTGGCGCGTGCCATGGCGCGCGAGTTTGGCCCGGAAGGCATACGCATTAATTGCATTGCTCCCGGCCTGATCGAGACCGACATCATTCAGGGTAAGCTCAGCACCGAGCGCAAACAAGATATCGCCAGTACCATTCCCTTGGCCCGCTTAGGTCGAGCGTCCGACGTAGCGGGGGCGTGCGTGTTCCTTGCCAGCGATCTCTCGGCCTACTGCACCGGCATCACGCTTGATGTCAATGGTGGCATGCTGATTCACTGAACCGGCGCGGGCATTCCCGCCATACTGACTGACAAATTTTCCCGGAGACCGTGATGTCTGATCTGACGTCGCTTGAAAAAAGCGCCTACCGTATTCGACGCCTCTCGCTACGCATGGGCGAGGTACAAGGGCAAGGCTATATAGGACAAGCTCTCGGCTGGGCCGATGTGCTGGCAGTTGCCTATTGCCATGCGATGAACCTGCGCCCCGACGAGCCTGCGTGGGAAGGTCGTGACCGCTTCCTGCTCTCCCACGGGCACTACGCGATCGCACACTACGCCGCACTCATCGAAGCCGGCATTCTGCATGAGAACGAACTGGAGACCTATGGCAGCGATGACAGCCGTCTGCCAATGTCAGGCATGGCAACCTATACTCCCGGCATGGAGATCTCGGGTGGTTCACTGGGCCAAGGTCTGGCGATAGGTGTGGGTATTGCACTCGGGCTCAAGCACAAGAAAAATCCTGCGTTCGTCTACAACTCCATGTCAGACGGTGAGCTGGACGAAGGGTCCACATGGGAAGCAGCCATGGGTGCTGCCCAGTACCAGCTGGACAACCTGATCTGTCTGGTTGATATCAATAACCAGCAGGCAGATGGTCCATCAAGCAAAGTGATGGGTTTCGAGCCGCTGGGTGACAAATGGGCAGCGTTTGGCTGGCATGTCCAGCGCGTCAACGGCAATGATCTGCGCGCCGTCGTCAGCGCCTTCGATACCGCGCGTCATCAAAGCGAGGCCAAACCACGCGTCATTCTGTTCGATACGCTGATGGGTAAGGGAATTCCTTTTCTGGAGCAGCGTGAGAAAAATCATTTCATCCGAGTCGATCCGCCCGAATGGCAAGAAGCACTCGCAATACTCGATCAGTCCCAGTCCTGAGGAGCGCCGCCATGACGACATCTGTTTCTGAGAAAAAACCGCGCCTGACCACGTCGGCCATGATCGCTTCGATTGCCTCCGAAGATCAGCGTGTGAGAGCGGCGCCATTTGGCAAGGCGCTGGTGGCCTATGCAGCTGATCATCCTGAGATCGTCGGGCTGACAGCCGATTTGGCCAAATACACTGACCTGCACTTGTTCGCTCAGGCCTACCCCGAGCGTTTCTATCAGATGGGTATGGCCGAACAGCTGCTGATGGCAGCCGCAGGCGGTATGGCCAAGGAAGGACTCATTCCCTTCGCCACCACCTATGCGGCATTTGGTACACGTCGCGCATATGACTTCATCCATCAGGTGATCGCCGAAGAGCACCTCAACGTCAAAATCTGCTGCGCACTGCCCGGACTGACCACAGGCTACGGCCCCAGTCATGCTGCGATAGAAGACCTTGCAATGATGCGCGGTATGCCCGGTATCACCATCGTTGATCCCAGCGATGCGCTCGACATCGAGCAAGCCGTGCCTGCCATCGCCAGGCACACGGGTCCAGTCTATATGCGCCTGTTACGCGGTAATGTGCCAATCGTGCTTGATGACGTGAAAGGCTATCAGTTTGAGCTGGGCAAGGCCAAGCTGCTACGCGACGGTTCGGATGTGCTGATCATCTCCAGCGGTTTGATGACGATGCGCGCACTCGAAGTTGCACAGGCGCTGTCTGCCGACAAGATTGATGTCGCCGTACTGCATAGTCCCACCATCAAGCCGCTGGATGAGCAGACGATTGTCGATCACGTGCGCAGCAAATCCCGGTGCGTGGTAGTCGCGGAAAATCATTCTGTGATCGGCGGCCTCGGCGAGGCAGTGGCCAGCGCACTGCTACGTCACCGCGTGTCGCCGGCTCGCTTTGAACTTGCCGGTTTACCGGACACCTTCCTCGACGCCGGGGCGCTGCCCACGCTGCATGACCGCTACGGTATCAGTCGCGATGCGCTGGCCGCCCGCATTAAATCATGGCTGAAATAATTCATCGGATATCTCCATGAAGATCAATTTTATCGGTATCGGTGCCATCGGCTTGCCCATGGCACTGCAGGTACAACAGGCCGGCCATCAGGTGACCGGTATCGACATTTCGGAGGCCGTCATCCAGACTGCGAAGGCCAGCGGACTGTCTGTCGTTTCTACCCTCTCTGAAGCACCTGATGCCGACCTGGTTATCGTGATGGTTGCAACGCCAGATCAGCTGGCCAGTCTGGTTGAGCAGCTCGCCCAACCGACGCCAGGGCAGTTGTGGGTCATCATGTCGACGGTCGGACCCCAATCAATGCGTCAACAGGGTGAACAGCTGCGTCACATGGGATTACGGGTCGTGGATGCGCCGGTCACTGGCGGCGTGGCGCGCGCCAAGACGGGTGCGCTGGTAATTTTCGCTGCTGGCAATCCGAAGGATATCGATGCCGCGCGCCCGGTGCTAGACAGCATGGGCACGGTACATCTCACCGGCCAGCAATTAGGTGATGGTCAAAGTATCAAAGTCGTCAACCAGCATCTGTGCTCCGTGCATCTGGTAGCGGCGGCTGAAGCGCTGCATTTGGCCCGCTCGCTGGGTCTCGATCCTACCGCCGTGCTGTCGCTGGTTGAAAAAGGCGCTGCAGGTTCCTGGATGCTGTCAGACCGTGGACCGCGCATGCTCGAAGGGACGGATGTACACGTCACCAGCACGATTAACATTTTTGTGAAGGACAGCGGGTTGGTGTCGGAGGCTGGCCAGTCGTGCGGCGCACAACTCCCCTTGCTGACGATCGCTCATGAGCGCTTTCGCCGAGCAGCAGACCAAGGCCTAGGCTCGCGCGATGACAGCCGGGTGATTGAAACCTGGCCTGATTAAGAACCGCACCTGATCGCACGGCTTCGGATCACACCGGAACTATTTTCTCATTGATCTCTCCGACACTAAGTGCTGCATTTTTTTCAGCACTCGGCACGTCGTTCCTGAACGATGTTGCCAATATCTTTGTCTCTAGCTGCCGGCGTAAAACAATGCTGCTGCTCAAAGAGCGCGCGTTTGCACAAGGCTACAGTGACATCTGTCGAAAATCACCCTAAGAAAGTATCCGCATGTATGAAGGAACCCGCGATCCGCACCCGAGGCGATGCGCTCTTTACCCTGAATATCGATGACAGAATTTATCGTTGTCACGTATCGCAAGCCGCACTTTATATGCTTTGCCGCGATCAGGACAGTTCGATAAATCAGCTGGACGCCTATCTTTGCCTCAAAGGCAAGGTTCAATCCAAGGTTGAACAGTTGTTATTGCGTGGCGCCGCCGAATTGCCCGAGGTACTTGAGCCCTCGCATTTCAGCGGATGACTCACTTGGCTGGCTGTCGGCGCATTTGAAAATTGGTTATCAACACTTGATACAGTAAGGTTCTCCCACCAGTGCCGCTTACGCACCGCTGAGTGCATTCGATGCAAGAAAGGCAAGAGGATGAACCGACGCTTGTTTCTCGCGCGTACCTGCGCGCTCATGGCGTCCGGCCTACCGGCTGAGTCCGTTATCGCCGGCGACAGGCACCGCACCGGGTTGGTATTTGACGAGATATTTCTCACACCATTTTTCCCGCCTGATCACCCGGAACAACCCTCGCGGCTGGCAGTTGCGTGGCACGCGATCACCACTTCACCGCTCTATCATCAGATTCGACGCATTCCACTCAAGCGAATCAGCGGGAGTGAGCTGCGTCTGGTGCATACCTCAGCGCATATCGCTGGCATCCGGGACAACTATGGGCCTGTGATCGATCGGTATGCGCGCGCGGGTGTTGCCGGTGTGCTCGTTGCTTGTGACGCCGTTCACCGCGGAAGGGTAAGAAATGCTTTTGCGCTGGTGCGTCCTCCGGGCCATCATGCGCACAATGCCGGCGAAGTGGTGGGCTTCTGCCTGTTCAACAATGTTGCGATCGCAGCGCGCTATCTGCAACGGCGACTCGGTTATCGCAGAATACTGATCGTTGACTGGGATTTTCACCACGGCGATGGCACAGAGGCATTTTTTTATGATGATCCCAGCGTCTTGTATTTTTCTACGCACCGGCTAGAGTCCTACCCGCGTACTGGCTACCCAGAGCGTCGGGGCGCAGGCGCAGGACTGGGGTACAACATCAACGTAGCGCTTGAATGTGGTGCCGGTGACCGCGAGATTATTGAAGCCTTCGAAACGCAGCTCATGCCAGCGGCACTGCACTTCAAACCGGATTTCATTCTGATTTCTGCTGGTTTCGATAGTCGTATTGATGACACGCTGGGCTGCTTCGATATCACCGATCAGGGTTATGCCGATCTGACTGACATCGTCAGAAGCATTGCTCGCCGTAGTGGTCACGAGCGTATCGTCTCGGCACTTGAGGGAGGTTACAACCTGCCGGGACTGGCCAGCGGGATACTCTC
This sequence comes from Oxalobacteraceae bacterium, assembly GCA_900299005.1. Classification (GTDB taxonomy): domain Bacteria; phylum Pseudomonadota; class Gammaproteobacteria; order Burkholderiales; family Burkholderiaceae_D; genus Pernthalerella. The sequence goes on along the minus strand of OMID01000107.1, from coordinate 13,292 downwards.
GCATCTGCAAGCGCTTATGAAGTAGATATCAGCCGATCGAACTCGCCATGACTTTATTGGATAGTAGCCCGCTCAGCGCTCGCGCAAACGTCGGCTCTTTCTCGCAGGCTCGGAAAAATCAGGCGGTTTGCGCCTCACCCAATCAACAAATTCGACGATTTCGGGGAGCGACAACAAGGCTTCCACCGTGTGGTACCGACGGGCGAGTTCAGTTTCGGTCAAAAGTGCGTGTATCTGACGATGACAGATGCGATGCAGGAATTCGGTTTGCGTGCCACCCCGAGATTTGGGTACCAGATGATGAGCGTCTTTCTGCGTCTCTGGTATCGGTCGCTGGCACAGTGGACATATCAGGATCTCAGGCTGCAAGGCGCTGATCGCTGAGAGATGTTCGTCGAGCAGCTTACGTCGTATGCGTCCACCCATCGCGTTTAGTATGCCTCGTCAAATCGCCAGATCATGATCACCATGGAATCGATTGTCCTTCATGGTCGACAAAATGCGCGCGTCCCGACGGCGGCAAATCATCGATCACTTGTAGCAGCTTGCTCACGGCAATCTCAGGCGCGATACCCTCTTCTCCCACAAATGGCTGGCTGAGCCGGGAACGTACCGTACCGGGCTGCAGCGCCGCGATGACCACCTGGGGACGACGGCGTGTAATCTCGATGGCCGCCGTCTGCAAAAACATGTTCAGTGCCGCCTTGGATGCTCGGTAGCCATACCATCCACCCTTGCGGTTATCCTCAATGCTGCCCACGCGTGCGGACAGCTTGGCCCAGATCGATCGCCCACCGGTGACCAGACAAGGAGAGAAATACTTGAGCAGCATCGCCGGCCCGATCGCATTGATCTGCATTGCCCGGGACAAGTGATGGGCATCCATGTCGTCCAACCGCTTTTCAGGGCCAAGCTCGTCAATGATCAGCGCGCCCGTCGCATCGATGATCAGATGAAAGGGACCACCCCTTGCCACACAAGTTGCGCAATCCCGCAAGCTGCCTTCATCTTCCAGTACCAGGGAAGGTGTACTCGTCCTCGACAATCCCATCACCCGAGCACAGCGCGCATCAGACCGCAACGCGCTGACAAAGGCCTGACCAAGGGCACCGGTATCACCCAAGACCAGTGCACAATACTCATCAGGAAAATTCTTCATGCACGGTGTTTGGAATGATCAGCGCGAAGCAGTATCTCGCCTCAGGAAGTACACCGCAAGATCATCTTCGGTGAACCAGTATTCAATCATGCGCGCAGATTTTTTGTCATCGCTGATATGCGCGGTCACGCCTTTGCTCCAGACATAGGTTGGGCCACGATGGGCATCACCTGGGCGCTTCTCATCGGGCTTGCCATAGCGAGCAGTGAGCTCACTCAGGGCGAGCGCCGACTGGGGTATCCAGCGAATCAACACCAGCGAGAGTCGATCATCCAGCGGCTTTGCGAGATGCTCTTTCTGCTGTCGGATCAGCAGCCTCGTGGAGCGTGCATGAGCGTTCGGTGGGAGGTTGGCGACCACCTTTTCCAGTTCGATGAGCTTTTTCTTGCGGGTCTCGTCATCATGCTCGAACAAGAGCAGCAGCGTGCCGCTGACCTCGTCGGTCGTCAGCCGCCCGAAATACTGATTTGGCTTAAGCCAGTCCGCAGGTTCCGTGCTGACGCGGGCCGCCGTATATCGCTGTTTGATGCTGCTTAGCGGCTCCAGAGGTTCCATGCCCAGAAAAGTCTCCGCCTGCACAATCGCGCTGGTCGTGAGCAGTAGCTGGCCAAGCAGTCTCTTTAGCATCAGGCAACGTGGTTGGGTGGTGTTTGCCTGATTTTAATGGAGCGAGGAAAAGTCTTCAGACCTTCAGGCCCGCTGCCAATAGTCCCAGGCAGTCTGGCTGATTTTGTCTCGCGAGGGAGCCGCCATGGCCAGCACCTTGTCCCGCAAGGCATTTGCTGCCGACTCACCCTGCAGCAGTCGCACGGACTTGATCATTCGCGTGATGCGCAAATGATTATGATCATGCGCAACCCGCCAGTGCGCATTCCGGTTCAGGAAATCGCAGTACCACTGCACCGAATCATTCAGGTTGTGCGCCGCAAGGGAGGATTTTCTGATCAGCGCGACTTCGCCCGCTTCCAGAATCGGCGCGGCAGCCGACGCGCTGCTCGGCTCATCCAGAGGGAACATCCATTGAATGAAATCGTGGGTGGTCTCAATCGCCGTATCATTGAACCTGAGGATATCGGACAGAAAACGTCCGAGGTGGTCCGGACCGGTATCTTGCAAAAAAGAGAGCACTTTCATGGGCTGGCCTCCGATTGCCGACTGACGCTACCTGGAGTAGCTGCATCGGCAAGATACGTTGCTTGCACTATGCCAAACTTTCCGCAAGTCGGCTGCAGTCCGCACAGTAGAATCGCCATCTCGGCTGGACGCCAGTCGGGAGTATCCCGGCAACGATGATGGGAATCTTCGACTTTCAGGGCAGATAACCATGAATAAAAACCTCTGGCTGCTCGCCATTGCCCAAGGCCTTTTCTTGGCCAATAACGTAACCTTCATCGCGATCAACGGTCTGGTCGGTTTAAGCCTGGCCCCCTACGCCTGGATGGCGACTCTCCCGGTGATGGGCTATGTGGTGGGAGGCGCGCTCAGCACCGGGCTGGTGGCAAAATCCCAGCGGCGCTGGGGACGCCGGGTCTCTTTCCAGCTGGGTCTGCTGGTCGCACTGCTGTCTGCTGGTCTTGGCATCCTGGCGGTGCAACAGCAGTGGTTCTGGCTGCTGGTCGCCACCACGGTCGTGGCGGGCTACTATAGTGCCAACGGCCACCTCTACCGCTTTGCCGCTGCCGAGCTCACTGAGAGCAGCTTTCGCGAAAAAGCCGTATCGCTGGTGATGGCGGGTGGGCTGATTGGCGCCGTGATCGGTCCCAATCTCGCCAACCATAGCAAGGCCCTGCTGGAGGTACCCTTTGCCGGCGCCTACCTCGCGCTGGGTGTGCTGGCGATCATTGCGCTGGTGCTGATCTCTCTGATCGAATTCCCGCCCGTTCCAGAAAAACCCTCGCACACCGACGACGGTCGCCCGCTGGCCGAGATCATGATGCAGCCGGTCTTCATCGTCTCTGCCGGGGCCGGGGCGATTAGCTATGGCGTCATGAATCTCCTAATGGCCGCTACGCCGCTGGCAATGCAAGTCTGTGGCATGCCGTTCAGCGATACAGCGCTGGTGCTGGAGTGGCATGTGATTGGCATGTTCGCACCTGGCTTCTTCACCGGATCCCTGATCAAACGTTTTGGTGTATTGAGCATCATGGGCTTTGGCATACTGCTCAATCTGGGCTGTATCCTCATTGCGATCCATGGGGCCGATCTGCATCACTTCGTGTCAGCCTTGTTCTTGTTAGGGGTAGGGTGGAATTTTCTTTTTACCGGCAGTACGACCTTGTCACTCGATGCGTACCGGCCGGAAGAAAAAGACCGAGCACAGGCAGCGATCAATTTCTGTGTTTTCGCGATGATGTCACTGACATCGTTTGCGTCCGGCGCGCTGCTCACCACTCAGGGCTGGAACTGGCTGAACATGGGCTCGGTTGTACCGGTGCTGATCACCGGTCTTGCGCTGGTATGGCTCGCTCGGCAGCAAAACTCATCAGGTGCGCTTGCCTGATCCGCAAAGACTCACGGTAACCATGCGCTCATGTCTGCAGTTCATCCTCACGTGATTCATGCATTGCTGGCGGCCGCCCTGTTCGGCGCCAGCACACCCCTGGCCAAGGTGCTGGTCGGCGATGTACCGCCACTGATGCTGGGCGGGTTGCTTTATTTGGGCAGCGGGCTCGGACTGGGAATCGCGCGACTGATTCGGGATCAAGGATGGTCCGCATCAGGACTCCCGCGTGGCGAATGGCGCTGGCTGCTGGCAGCGATTGTATTTGGCGGCATGCTGGGGCCCGTGCTGCTGATGTACGGGCTACAGACCACCACCGCCTCGACCGCATCGCTGCTGCTTAACCTCGAAGCCGTGCTGACCGCGGTGCTGGCCTGGGTTGCATTCCGCGAGCATACGCATCGCCGCGTGGTGATCGGCATACTGGCGATTGTGGCCGGTGGCGCACTGTTATCGCTACCCAATGCTTTGTCCGCTAATCATGGTGACCAAGGATCGCTGACCATTGCCGCAGCCTGCCTGTGCTGGGCGATCGACAACAATCTAACGCGCAGAGTCTCCAGCTCGGATGCGATGTTCATTGCCTCCGTGAAGGGCCTGGTGGCAGGCTCCGTGAATTGCGCGATCGCGATAGCGCTGGGATTGCAGTGGCCAGCGACACAGGCGGTGCTCTCCACCATGGTGGTCGGACTGCTGGGCTATGGGGCCAGTCTGGTGCTGTTTGTGCTCGCGTTGCGCGGCTTGGGTACAGCGCGCACTGGAGCTTATTTTTCAACAGCACCGTTCCTGGGGGCTGCGCTGGCCTTGCTGATGGGTGAGCCGGCTGGCGCTCAGTTCTGGTGGGCCGGCACGCTGATGGCCTTCGGTGTCTGGCTGCACTTGACAGAGACACATGAGCATGAACACCCCCACGAGCCGATGGTGCATGAACACCCGCACACCCATGATGAGCATCACCAGCATGCGCACGATGCGGACTGGGATGGCAGTGAGCCACACAACCACAGACACCACCACGAGGCGATGACTCACAAGCATCCGCACTACCCGGACATCCACCACCGCCACTCTCACTGAGATCGGATTATCAGATCAGCGCAGCTGGTCTGCCAGAAAATCCATCAGCACCTTGACTCGATACGGCACCTGTCGGTTACTCGTCAACATCGCATAAATGCCCAACTCAGGCGATCTGAAATCATCCAGAAGGGTAATGACCTTGCCGGAGACAAGCGCTGCTTCAGCAATAAAGGCGGGCTGTAGTGCAATGCCCATTCCCTGCACTGCGGCTTCGATGAGCGCCTCGCCATTGTTCGCGTGCAGCCGCGCGTGAATGGGAAAGCTCACAGGCCCACCTTCCACCTCGAAAATCCATGTCTGCTGCGCTCCGACCATGGTGTAGCTCAGGCATTCATGGTGCGCCAGCTCTGACGGATGACGCGGCGTGCCGTGCTCGGCAAGATAATCGGGCGATGCGATCACGCACATCGGTATCGTGCCAAGGCGACGCGCGACTTCGTTCGCACCAAGCTTGCCGGTGATACGTACTGACAGATCAATCGCTTCTTCGATCAGGTTTACCCGCCGGTCGCTGTAGTCCATGTCCAAGCGCACCTCGGGATAGCGACGAGCGAACTGCAGCAGCAAAGGCGCTACGCGTTTGAGTCCAAAAGACAGCGGCAAGCTCACGCGTATCGTACCCCGTGGCGTCTGGCGCTCTTCAGCCACACCGGTCTCGGCCGCCTCGACCAGCGTCAGTATCACCCGGCACTTTTCGAGATAGGCAGCGCCGGCAGAGGTCAGCGTCAGCCGCCGAGTGCTGCGCACCATCAGCTTTACCCCCAGATGTGCCTCGAGTGCTGCGATTTGCCGGGTGACCACCGAGCGCGCAACGCCCAGCTGGTGCGCGACTGCGGAGAAGCTACCCAGCTCCGCCACCCGCACAAACACATGCATCGCCTGTAACCGGTCCATTGTTGCTGATCACGGAATAAAGATTTGCCTATTGTCTACTATTTAGCCGCGACTGATCAGCCTAGAGTACGCTCCTCGACACAAGCCTGCGAAACTTTTCGACATGGAAACCCAACTGCCCACACTGTTCGTTCCCCACGGCGCGCCGACTTTTGCCTTGCGCCCGGGCGCGGCCGGCGCCGCGCTGGTTGAGATGGCGGCAAATCTGCCCCGCCCTCGCGCGATTGTGATCATCAGTCCGCATTGGGACACCGAGACACCAACGGTCGGCCACGCAAAAAAACTGGGCACGATTCACGACTTCAATGGGTTCCCGCCGGAGCTGTACCAGCTCCACTATCCGGCCACCGGCTGCCCTGAGGGCGCCCGCGAAGTGGCCGCTGCCATCGCGGCGGGCGGTTTACCCGTCCGGGAAGTTGCGTCAGACGGACTCGATCACGGTGCATGGGTACCCTTGCGAATGATGTATCCGGACGCCGATGTGCCGGTGATACCCCTGTCATTGCAAAGCCATGCGGGCCCTGATTACGCCTATCGGCTGGGTGAGTCGCTCGCCCCGCTGGTGAACAAAGGCTTTTTGGTGATAGGTTCGGGAAATATCACGCACAATCTGCGCGATTACATGATCGCGCGACACAACGGTGGCACGACGCCAAGCTATGTTCGTGATTTCCCAGCGTGGCTGTACGCACGATTACAGTCGAGTGACACGGAAGCGCTGCTTGGCTATCGAGAGAAAGCGCCGGGCGCGGCGCAGGCGCATCCCAGCGATGAACATCTGCTGCCCCTGTATGTCGCGCTGGGTGCGGCCGGTAAAAACGCTGCCGTACACCGTTTTCACGCAGGTATCAACGACTATGTGCTCGCGATGGATGCGTACACCTTCACCCCGGTTCATTGAACCCTTGAGACCTTGAGGACATGATGCAAGCTGCACTGCACTACACTCGTACCGCGAAGTCGCTTCATTGGCTGATGGCGCTAATGATCTTCGGCTTGCTGGCTTTGGGTTTTTACATGAGCGATCTGCCGCTCTCACCACAGAAGCTGAAACTCTATTCGTGGCACAAATGGGCAGGCGTGATGGTCTTCGTGCTGACGCTGGTGCGGCTGGCATGGCGCGCAACCCACCTGCCACCAGCCATGCCATGGCAAATGTCGAAGCTGCAGCAGGCCGCAGCGCATGTCGGGCATGGGCTGCTCTATCTGCTGATGCTGACCCTACCGCTCTCAGGCTGGCTGATGAGTTCAGCAAAAGGCTACCAGACTGTCTGGTTCGGCGTGCTTCCGATACCCGATCTGCTACCGAAAGACAAAATGCTGGGCGAGTTGCTGCTGGAACTTCACCAAGGCCTGAACCTGCTGCTGATCGTGCTGCTGCTTGTCCACGTGTTCGCCGCTCTGAAGCACCACTTTTTTGATAAGGATGACATTCTCTCGCGCATGTTACCCACGCATCGCCATGCCTCCTCCGATACCTCGTCAACAGAGTAGCTGGCCTGACGAATTTTTCGCTGATGATCGAAAGATACGCTCAAGGTCTCGGAATACCCAGCGGCGTCGGAAGCCCAGCGCATCGACAGGTGGAGAGGCAAGGAAAAGCCATACTGGCGTGGTGGACGATGGATTCCCTCTGCCCCTAGGTGCCACCCCATCGACCAGGCATGCGGCAGGCGCTCGACCTCGTTGCCGGCTTCATCACTGTCAAGTTATGCATCACCGTATCACCATGCCAACCCAAGAGGAAAATAAATCTGAAGCTTTAGCCGCTGTCATTCAACCAATCTCATACACAACAAGGAGAAACCCTCATGAAAATCATTCAGCATCTGTCCCTCGCGATTGCTCTTGCAGCCACTGCCTCGTCGTCGTTTGCAGCGCCTGAGACCTACGGCATCGACAATAACCATACCTTCCCGAGTTTCTCTTACAACCATCTGGGATTCTCGGTGCAGATGTCACGTTTTAACAAGACGACTGGCAAGATCGTGTTTGACAAGGTCGCCAAGACTGGTGAGGTTGACATCACCATTGATACGACCTCGGTGGATACGGGTTCGAGTCTCTTCAATGAGCACATTCAGGCCGAAGACTTTTTGAACACCGCAAAATTCCCCACGGCGATATTCAAGTCAAGCAAGGTGACATTCAATGGCGACAAGCCAGAGAAGATTGAGGGCAACCTGACACTGAAAGGCATTACCAAACCCGTGACCCTGACAGTAACCGGGTTTCACGCCATGCAGCATCCGATGAACAAAAAAGAGGCCATTGGTGCCAACGCCACCGCCCTCGTTAAACGCACTGACTTCAACATGGGCAAATATGCTCCTAACGTCAGTGATGAAGTCCGCATCGATATCGCTATCGAGGCAATCAAGCAGTAAACCTGATCTGCCGGATCTGATAGCCCACATTACGATGCAGGCTGTGGATCAGGGAAGGCCATGCCCGGAGCTGCAGCTCCGGGCATTTTTATTAAACGCCTATATCGCCCATCACGCTCTACCTCGCGGGCATTGCGCCTGATGCCATCTGAACTGCGGCTACCAGCTGATCGGCATACGCTTCGGGGTTTGATTCATCAATAACACCGGCGCGCAGTAATTTACCTTTTACACGCTGGTTCGCCTCGCATAGCACGACCGGAATACCCCGCTTGCGCAACTTGGCTGCCACTTCCTCTAAGACCTGTATGCCTGTGATGTCCATGAATGGTACACGACGCAAACGGATCACCATCGATCGTGGCTGGGTATGCGTCTCGACCAGTGCTCGTTCAAAATTTTCTACTGCGCCGAAGAACATCGGGCCCGCAATCTCATACACCATGAGCCCTCGGGGTAGCGTGGTCATGCCATGGCGCGCCAACTCGGCAGAGAGTTCGGTCTCATCCACTGCTTGCGTCTCTACAGCGTCGGACATGCGGCGCAGGAAATGCAGCACCGCGAGTATCACGCCAACATTCACGGCAACCACCAGATCGGCAAACACGGTCAGCAAGAAGGTAATCACCAGAATCAGCCGGTCAGCCAGGGGCGCGGTCTTGAGTAATTGAAAGAAGTGCCTCACCTCGCTCATGTTCCATGCAACGATGAAGAGGATTGCGGCCAGCACGGAGAGCGGAATAGATGCGGCCAGCGGAGCCAGAAAAAGCAGTATCGCAATCAGCGTGAGCGCATGCATGATGCCGGCAAGCGGACCGGTCGCACCATTACGCACATTGGTCGCGGTTCGGGCAATCGCCCCCGTGGCGGCAAACCCGCCGAATAGCGGCGCCACAATATTCGCGATGCCCTGTCCGATCAGTTCCTGATTCGAATCATGCCGGGTACCTGCCATGCCGTCGGCCACCACCGCAGAGAGTAATGCCTCGATCGCTCCGAGCATGGCAATGGTGAAAGCCGGACCGATCAGCGTGATGATCTGCGGCAGCGACATTTCGGGCACTGCGAATGCTGGTAAACCGGTCGGTATGCCGCCGAAAGCCGAACCGATGGTGGCAATGCCGGGGACTTGCCACAGCCCCTGCAGCGCAGTGACCACCAGCATCGCAACCAGAGGGCCGGGCACGCGCGCCAGCACTCTCACGCGGGGCGCCAACAGCACCAGGCCCAGCCCGAGCAAGGAGAGTCCCAGCGTCGGCAGATGCAGCTCCGGGAATGATCGCAGCAAATGCCATAGCTTCTCGTGAAAGTGCTCGCCTGATGGTTTGGGCAAACCGAAAAACTCACTCCACTGACCCACAAAAATGATGACTCCAATGCCTGCAGTGAACCCGACGACAACGGGCGCTGGAATGAACTTGATCACGCCCCCCATGCGCGCGACGCCCATGAGCGCGAGCATCACCCCCGCCATGAGTGTGGCCACCTGCAAGCCGGCAATACCGTACTTTGCCGTGATGCCGGCGAGGATCGCTATAAAAGCACCGGTGGGACCGGCAATTTGCAGTCGACTGCCCCCAAGGATGGAAATCAAGCCACCGCCGATGATTGCAGTGTAAATACCCTGCTCGGGACGTGCGCCAGAGGCAATCGCAAAAGCCATGGCCAGTGGCAGGGCCACCACCCCAACGATCAAACCAGCGACGATATTGGGCAGCCAGTGTGAACGAGCGAGCAGTCCGGCACGACGGGCTTCGAGCAGCGCGATCATGGGCGATGTCCTGAGAAGATCTTCGATAGGATCAAGCAGCACCCTCTCAGTTCGGAGGAAGATACATCTTGCTCTTGTCGAGCTTGTACGTCCATGGCAGCCCCGCATTCTTCCAGCCATTGACGACCCGCTGTCCGGCCTGCGGGCCGTCTGTCAACGCATCACCCTCATAACCATCGATCACCGTGTACACCTTGGCATAACCCCGCTCGGTGAGCAGGTTCACGGCCCGCGCGCTGCGGTCACCCGAGCGGCAGATCAGTATCACCGTATCCTGTTTGCCTAGCCCTTGCGCGGCAAGGCGGCGCGCAAGCTCGAACTCGAAATCCGGGTTGGGTTCGGTGCGGAAGCGCGCCTGCTTGTCGTCCCAGGGTGTGCCTGGAGGATGATCAACAAAAGGAATATGCGCATCGGCGAGAGCAGGCATTCCGAGATAAATCACCTCGCCTCGGGTGCGTATATCAACCAGCAGCGAAGTTGTCCCCGACTGCTGTTTGAGTGCGTAGGCCTCTCGCGCATCGAGATACAAGCCCGCCTTGGTTTGCTTGGATGCAGGCACGTGGGCTGCATCAACGCCGTGGGCGCTGGTCGACATCAGCGCCAGCGCGATCAGGGCTGCACCCGCAAGACCTTGAAAACAAGCCATGTCACCACCGGAAAATTCAGAACAGCGTGCTTCGCGTTAAATCTTAGCATGGGCACATCATCAGGCCGTGAGACCACCCCTGACTGCTCCCGCTCAGCTACTCATACCGCAGACTAAGCGCATCAGCATCTGGTTCTGCGTGCCTTCAATCACGGGTCGCCAGCTATCTTCAGGATCGACATTGCTGCTGACGCGATTGCCTCTCAACATGTTCTCACTGTAGAACTCACCCGAGAGATTACGGAATTTACCGGTTATACAATCATATTCCTTGTGAGAGCGATTAGAGAGCACGCCGTTGAGAGGAAATCCGTAGTTCAGCATCTCCCATACGGTGACATGACTCCCCGTGACGGTCACACTCTGTTCATCATAGTAGAACTCGGCTTTACCATTGTCGCCGTACATCTTCCATTCGGCGTGCGCGCTCGCTGCGACAAGCAGCATCGCTACGCCTAAAAAACGGCTCACCATAGACAGCTTCATCTGACCTCCTCGTCATCAGCGCTGCGCGAGGGACGCAGCAAGGTCTTGTATAGATAGGCGGTGGCCAGCAAAATCGCCAGCGCATACGATACTGCAGTGAGAATTCCACCGGAGAGACCCAGTAAAGGCCCGACAAGATGACGAAACAGCAGGAAAGCCGCCAGCGCCAGACTGAAGTAAATGATCTTTTCTCGGCGCGTGGTCACGGGACGTTACCTGAATTAGGCAAGCTTATAAGGAATGAACAAAGGCGATCAGGTCTTCCCGCTCGGCCTTGGTCAAGCCCGCAAATGAATCGCGCGAAGCCTTTGCCTCGCCGCCATGCCAGAGTATCGCCTCCAGTACATTGCGCGCACGGCCATCATGCAGCAAATTTGTGCTGCCATTGACCTGCTGGGACAAACCAATGCCCCACAGGGGTGCAGTCCGCCAATCGCTGGGCCCAGCCTTGAAATCAGGTCGCCCGTCAGCCAGTCCCTCACCCATGTCGTGAAGCAGTAAATCCGTATAAGCACGGAAGCTACGCTTTGCGATCACGGGCAAGAACGGATAGTCGCTCGTCCTCAACTCGGGAACGTGGCATTGCGCGCAACGCGCCTGCTCGAACAATTTCGCACCGCGCTGCACATTCTGCGCATCCTGATTGCGTGGCGCTGGCGCATCCAGCGCCACGGACCAAAAATTCAACTCATCCCAGGCGTAGTCGAGGAGTTCGGGGCGGTTCCCCGGAGGTACGGCACGACAGTCCGTCTGCACCGGAGGACAATTCTCTTCAATATACAGTGATGAAGTCACGCCCATGTCACCATGAAAAGCTGCGACGATCTGCTGCTTCACGCTGGGCTGGTTTGCTTTCCAGCCAAAGCGTCCCAAAGCGATGCGATTATTGATGTCGTCCCGAACGTAATTGGGGCGCCCGTTGAGTCCCTGCGATTGCTGCATTTTGGCGAGCGCGAGAATATCCTCTTCGCTCACCGCCTCCAGATAGCCCATGCCAAACACAACTTGCGTATTGCGCAAAGAGGTCATCACGGTGTCGTCGAGGGGGCCAAAGTTCAGCTTCTCCAACCGGATTGCCGGCTTGCGCAGTTCGACTTTTTCACCATCAGGCAAGGCAACGAGCTCTGTTTTCCAGTCCACATAGAGTTCGGCCTCGCCGGGCTTGAGGTTTTCCTTCAGGCCGACATTGATACCGAATACCTGGATCTGATCACCGTAATTCGGATGTGGGCGTGGTCCGCCGTGCTCACTCACTCCGGGGATAGACAGTCTCAGCAACTGCTGGAACACTATCGCTCCAGGTGCATCCATCGTTCGACCTCGGCCAGCCTGCGAATGACAAGCAACGCAGGAACTCGCAAGAAACGTCGGCCCTAGCCCCCACTCACCGCCAAGCGATGGGAAGACGACCCATGGCGCTTTGAACTGCTTTTCGCCCGCTTTGAATTTTTGCAGCTGCGAGTGGGTCAGTCCGGGTACCGGTTGCATGTAGGCGGCGCTGGGATCGATCTTCTTATCGCTGGAGCGAATGACTTGAGTTGCCGCCGTGCCTGCCGTACCCAGTGCGGCAATAGCAAGGGTCGCCATCATCCATTTGCAGGCCCATGATTGACGCAACACGGCGGGAACACCCATGCTCTTCCTTTCTGTCTGATCAAGAGGATGATCAAAGATCGCACGCCACGCGAAAACTGGTTTGGTAATGGCGCATACCTTCTTCTTCGCAATAGTGATAAGCAGAGTGTGTCGTCGACGGCCCATCGAGCCAGGCGCCACCGTGGACCAGACACTTCTCGCACCTACCCTCATGCCGTTGCCATCAACGCTAACAATGACGACACAAACGACTCTAAAATCAGAGGGTCTCTTGCCAAGTTTATTGTTACTTTCATGAGGGTCGCAGACATAAAAAAGCCGGCAGCATCTTGCCACCGGCGAAATGAGACCAAGAGACAACCCAAACCTGGTTCAAAGCTGACTGCATGTTTTCAGTCAACTCACGTGTTGATAGCGACTCAGCACTTCTGCTCCATCTTGCAAGACTTGTAGACCTCATCCGGTTGAACAATCCCATCACAGGCTTCTTTGACGTTCAGCTTCGCATTTCTGCAGGCCGTGCCCAGTGCGACCATCGAATCGGTAGAGGCATTTTTTTGGTCGCAGAAATACTCCTGCTGTTTCTTTGCGTCTTCACAGGTGCCAACGCGCGTTTTTTTCTCGCCATGGTGATCTGCAATCGCTGGGGATCCCGCGATCAGCAAGAGCGCTGCCAGCACCGAGGCAAGCTTCAGAGACTTCATGGTAATCCTCCTTTGTGGCGGTCAGTGAGACGGACAGGCCACAAGGCCTGTCCGTCCAAAGGCTGCGCT
>OMID01000106.1 GCA_900299005.1 Oxalobacteraceae bacterium | reverse complement strand
TGCACCAGCGCCTGTGCAACCAGCACCCGCCGCTTCATTCCGCCCGACAGCGCCCGCATGTTGGAATTGGCTTTCGACGTGAGGTGCAAGTGGTGCATTATCTCGTCGATCCAGTCATCGTTGCGTCGGATGCCGAAGTAGCCCGACTGCATGCGAAGTGTCTCGCGCACTGTGAGAAAGGGGTCGAACACCAGCTCCTGTGGCACAACGCCCAGTCGTCTGCGCGCAGCCTGATAGTCGTTGATGACGTCATGGCCGTGGATGCGGACCCACCCCTCATCTGCGCGCGCCAGTCCGGCGATGATGGAAATCAGGGTCGTCTTGCCCGCGCCATTCGGCCCGAGCAAACCGAAGAATTCGCCCTCAGCGATGTCGAGCGAGACACCGCCCAAGGCCTGCAATGCGCCGTAGCGTTTCTTGACGTTGTCGATCCGGATGGCGGACATGGCGTGGCAAATCAGTGGAGAGTGCCGAGGTATCGGCGGTCGGGCGTGCTTTTGCAACCCCTGCGCCAGCCGTGCGGGCCAGCCTCAGCCGATAACGATGCAAAGACTCGGATTATAGGGGATTTGAGCTCTGGAGCCGCTCCGGACCGGGACCGACGTGCCTGCGCAAACGCTCAGGAACGCAAGTGATCCTCCACGCCGTAGAGCACGGCAAGGCTACGCAGACCGTCAGGCAAGCCGGTGATCTGCACCAGAGTACCCCGCGCTGAAGCCGCCCTTCTCCACGCCAGTACCGCTGACACCGCCGACGAGTCGAACTGGTGCAGCCGGGACAGGTCAATCTGCGCGTTACCCCGATCGATCTCAGCCAGGCCATCGCGCAGTGCCTGTGCGGCGTCCGCCATCGTGATCGAGGTGGGAGCGAAGCTCATCAGGTTTTTGCAGGCTTGGGGGGCGCCACAGCCAGTCGCTTGTTGCGCTCGGCCAGCGCGCGGATCAGCCCGTCGATGCCGCCCTTGTTGATCTCGGCGGCGAAGGTTCCCTTGTACGTCTCTACCAGCCAGACGCCCAGAATGTTGACGTCATAGATTTTCCAGCCAGCCGGCGTTTTTTCAAGGCGGTAGTTCAACTGTATCGGCTCACCACGGGGCTGGATCACAACCGAGCGAACTTCGACTTCATCATCGCCGGCATCAGCGCGCAAGGGCTTGAATTCCAGCACCTGGTTACGTACTTGCGAAATCGCGCCTGAGTAGGTGTAGATCAGCAGGGCACGGAATTCCGTGGTCAGCGCAGCCTGTTGCTCCGGCGTGGCCTCGCGCCAGAAACGTCCAGCTGCCATGGCAGTCATCCGCTGAAAATTCACGTGCGGGATGACCTTGGCCTGGACGACCTCCATGATCCGCTGCTGATTGCCCGCCTGAATCTGCTTGTCGGTCTTGGCCAGCTCGAGTATTTCGGTGCTGACGCGCTTGATCAGCGCATCAGGCGCCTCCTGCTGAGCACTGGCGCTACCTGCGTGGAGAAAAATCGCAGTGACAAAAAAAGAGGATAACTTCCTGAGGAGGGACATAGCGATTCCGTGCGATCAAGGGGCGTGCCGGTCTGTGGAGCACCCGGAAAGCCGAATCATACCGAAACAGATCGCTGAGGGCCAAATACGGGCAGGCCGACCGCGGGCAACGCGCGCTGCAGCGCGCGAGTTATTCGTTGCCGTCACGAATGCGACTTTCCCTGCGCTGCAAGTACGCATCACGGAAGAACTGGTAAGGATCCAGCGCCGCGCCCTCCATGAGGGTGCCGGTATCCAGCAGGGCTGCGCGATCATCAACAATTCGCAGCGCTCGGCCGCTGTTTTTAGCCCGCACTGGCACATTGCTGGAGGCAGTGAGCGGATCGGCATACAAATCGAGGGGTTTTGCGAACGTATCGCGCACGGTGCTGGAACCAAAGAAAGGCAGCACGACATACGGCCCGGATTTGGCGCCCCAGACACCCAGAGTTTGCCCGAAATCTTCCTCGTGTTTGGGCAGCCCCATCGGCGTTGCCACGTCAATCAGGCCCGCAACACCTATCGTTGAATTGAAGACGACACGTACAGCGTCCGTGGTGCCATCTTTTGGCTTGCCCTGCAAATAATTGTTCACCGAGGTCCAGACATCACCGATGTTGGCGAAGAAATTGCCTACCGCAGTGCGTACAAAGGAGGGCAGAACGGCAGCATAACCGGTGGCGACCGGTTTCAAAAGATTATCGTCTACTTTACGGTTGAATTCGAACATGGCGCGGTTGTAGTTCTCATAAGGATCGCGTGGATCGCTGCCAGCACCGGCCACGTTGGTGCTGGCACAGGCTGTCAGCACCCAACTGATGAATGCGATAGCACCCCAGCGGAGCAAGCGTGTGTGGATGGTCATTTTTTCTCCTCGCCGCTGGCATCGGCAGCTTTACTGTACAGGAATTGGCTGATCAGGTTTTCGAGGACGATCGCTGACTGAGTGCTCTTGATACGATCACCCTCGGCAAAATTTTTTGTATCTCCACCAGGCTCAAGGCCGATGTATTGTTCGCCCAGCAGACCTGAGGTTAGTATCTTGGCCGAGCTGTCCTTAGGAAAGGCATAACGCGACTCGATTCGCAGTGTCACCTGCGCCAAGAATGTCTTGTCATCGAAGCCTATGCTCTCGACACGACCGACCACGACGCCCGCGCTCTTGACCGGAGCGCGTGGCTTGAGGCCACCTATATTGTCAAAGCGAGCCACCAGCGAATAGCTGGGCCCAAAGCTCATCGAGCTCATGTTGCCAGCTTTGAGCGCCAGGAACATGACCGCTAGCGCACCCAGCAGCACGAACAGCCCTACCCAGACATCCAGAGATTTGCGTTGCATCTTCGCCTCAGCTAAACATCAATGCAGTGAGCAGGAAATCCAGCCACAGCACCATCAGAGAACCAATCACGACCGTGCGCGTGGTCGCGCGGGCGACTCCCTCGGGTGTGGGCGCTGCGCAATAGCCCTCGTAAAGCGCAATGAAGGTCACGGCAACACCAAACACGAAACTCTTGATCACGCCATTAAGCACATCGGCCCAGACATCCACCCCGGCCTGCATCTGCGACCAGAAGGCACCTTCGTCCACGCCGATGAGTCGCACACCGACAATATAACCGCCCAGCACACCCACGGCGCTAAAGATCGCAGCCAGCACCGGCATCGCAATGACTCCGGCCCAGAAGCGTGGCGCGAGCACGCGTCGCATCGGGTTGACTGCCATCATCTCCATGGCGGCCAGTTGCTCGCCCGCCTTCATCAACCCAATCTCTGCAGTGAGCGATGTGCCTGCGCGTCCTGCGAAGAGCAATGCGGTGACCACCGGACCCAACTCACGTATCAGCGATAGCGCCACCAGCAATCCCAGCGCCTGCTCGGAACCGTATTTGTTGAGGGTGTAGTAGCCCTGCAGGCCGAGCACGAAGCCGACAAACAGGCCGGATACGGCAATGATGATCAGCGAATAATTCCCGATGAAATGCACCTGATCCGTCACTAGCCGCGGACGGCGCAGCGCCGTGCCGGATGCCATGATGAGGTCTGCGAAAGTGCGGGCTGCCGCCCCAAGGCCGCCAAGCCCGCTGCGAACGCTGGCGCCCAGATGGGCGAGCATATCGATGATCATGCGCCTTCCTGCATACCCAGTTGCTCGGCAATGCCGCGCCCAGGGTAATGGAAGGGCACCGGGCCGTCGGCCTCGGCATGCACAAACTGCCGCACGTAGGGATCGTCGGATTCCTGCATCTGCTGCGGGGTGCCGTGAGCAACGATGCGCCCCTGGGACAGAAAATATACATGGTCGGCAATGCTGAAGGACTCATGCACATCATGCGAGACCAGAATGGACGTGGAGCCTAATGCATCGTTGAGCTTGCGGATCAGGTTGGCCGTTACACCCATTGAAATGGGATCAAGACCGGCGAACGGCTCGTCATACATGATCAGTTGCGGATCGAGAGCGACTGCGCGTGCCAGCGCTACGCGCCGCGCCATGCCACCAGAAATTTCGGCCGGTTTCAGGTGTGCGGCATTTGACAGACCCACCGCGTGCAGCTTCATCAGCACCAGATCACGGATCATTTGCTCGGGCAAAGGGGTGTTTTCGCGCAAGGGGAACGCAACGTTATCGAACACGGTCAGATCCGTAAACAACGCGCCATGCTGGAACAGCATGCCCATACGGCGGCGAAGGGCATACAGCCCTTGCAAATCCAGACGGCCGACCTCTTGTCCGTCGACCGTAATACTGCCGGAATTCGCACGCAACTGACCACCAATGAGCCGCAGCACTGTCGTCTTGCCCGATCCAGAGCCCCCCATGACGGCCACCACACTGCCCTTGGGGAACTGCATGTCGAGTCCGCTCAGGATGGCGCGCTCGCCGTAGGCAAAATGCAGGTCTCGAATGTCGACGAAATTGGACACGTGGGATTTGTCAATTCAAAAACAATGGTGGCGACGGAAGAAGGAAGACGCACCCCTGCAATGGCCAGTGCCCAAGCATAGCATTTCGGGCAATAAAAATGCCCGCGTGGGGCGGGCATTGATCACACATTCAGCAGAAAACCTCAGCGCGGCAATACCGATGAACCCATCAGGAATTCATCAACAGCACGCGCACACTGACGTCCCTCGCGAATTGCCCACACCACCAGCGACTGCCCGCGACGCATATCACCCGCTGCGAACACCTGCGGCACAGATGTCTGGTAGCAACCCTCGCCATCGGTCGACGCCTTGGCATTACCCCGCGCATCTTTTTCGACGCCGAAGGCATCAAGCACCGAATTCACTGGCGACACAAACCCCATCGCGAGCAATACCAGATCCGCCTTCATTTCAAACTCGGAGTTCGGCACTTCGCTCATCTTGCCGTCTTTCCATTCAACCCGGGCAGCGACCAGCCTCTCGACTTTGCCGTGCTTGCCTTCAAGGCGCTTGGTAGCCACCGCCCAATCCCGCTCGCAACCTTCTTCATGCGACGAGGAGGTACGCAGTTTGGTCGGCCAGTAGGGCCAGACCAGCGCTTTGTTTTCGTGCTCTGGCGGCATGGGCATTAGCTCGAACTGGGTGACCGACGCAGCGCCATGACGATTGGAGGTGCCAACGCAGTCCGAGCCCGTATCACCACCACCAATCACGATGACATGTTTGCCGGCCGCCATGATCTGGTCGGTCAACTTGTCGCCAGCATTGACTCGATTCTGCTGCGGCAGAAATTCCATCGCGAAATGCACCCCGCCAAGTTCACGGCCGGGCACCGGCAAATCACGAGGCTGCTCTGCGCCGCCGCTGACAATGACTGCATCGAAATCTTTTTTGAGCTGCTCAGGCGATATCGTATCTTTCGCAAGGTTCATGATCTCGCTCGGGAACTCTTTGCCAACCAATACCCCGGTGCGGAAATTGACGCCCTCGGCTTTCATCTGCTCGATACGACGGTCAATATGCGATTTCTCGAATTTGAAGTCGGGAATGCCATAGCGAAGCAGGCCGCCAACGCGGTCATTCTTTTCAAACACGGTCACCTCGTGACCGGCACGCGCCAATTGCTGAGCGGCCGCCAGGCCGGCAGGCCCCGCACCGACCACGGCGACTTTTTTACCCGTTTTGATCGCCGGAGGCTGCGGCACGACCCAGCCGTTTTCCCAACCCTTGTCGATGATGAAGTGCTCGATCGACTTGATGCCTACAGGATCACTGTTGATCCCCAGCGTGCATGCCGACTCGCAGGGAGCGGGGCAGATGCGGCCCGTGAACTCCGGGAAGTTGTTCGTCGAATGCAAAACGTCGAGCGCCTCACGGTAATTACCGTGATAGACGAGATCATTCCAGTCGGGAATGATGTTGTTGACGGGGCAGCCACTGTTGCAAAACGGGATGCCGCAATCCATGCAGCGAGCGCCCTGCACTTTCGCGTCCGCATCCGAGAGATGCAGAACGAATTCCTTGTAATGCTTCAGACGTGCCTGCGGCGCTTCGCTGGCCTCTTGCAGGCGCTGGAATTCTAGAAAACCGGTGACTTTACCCATGGCGTTCTCTTCTTTTTTACTTGCGTATTAAGCAGTGATTTTTTCTGCGGCCTTGCCGGCTGCGGTGAACATTTCCCCAAGCGCACGCTTGTACTCTGTGGGGAATACCTTGATGAATTTGCTGCGTGCGTTACCCCAGTCGTCGAGCAGCGTCCGAGCGCGCGTGCTGCCCGTGTGCTTGAAGTGACGCTCGATCAAGCTCTTGAGCATGGCCTCGTCCGTCTGACGCTCGCCACCACGCTGCAGACTGTGCCAAGCCGATTTGGACACGGTCGTCTCCTGCTCGTGAGAGGACAACACTGGATCAAGCGCGACCATCGCCATGTTGCATTTGGCGGCAAAGCTGCCGTCCTCATCGTACACATAGGCGATGCCACCCGACATACCGGCAGCAAAATTACGGCCGGTGGTACCCAGCACGACCACGGTGCCGCCGGTCATGTATTCGCAGCCATGGTCGCCGGTTCCCTCGACGACGGCTACCGCGCCGGAGTTACGCACCGCAAAACGCTCCCCTGCGACACCATTGAAAAACGCCTCGCCCGCAATCGCGCCGTAAAGCACGGTATTGCCGATGATGATGTTGTCTACAGCACGGCCTCGGAACTCGGTGTTCGGGCGCACAATAATGCGTCCACCCGAGAGACCCTTGCCCACATAGTCATTCCCTTCGCCAACCAGATCGAAGGTCACGCCGTGCGCAAGAAACGCGCCAAACGACTGCCCCGCCGTACCCTGCAGTTGGATGTGTATGGTGTCATCCGGCAGACCTTCGTGGCCGTATTTCTTGGCCACCTCGCCCGAGAGCATGGCGCCAGCGGTGCGGTTCAGGTTCTTGATCGGTGAGATGAACGAGACTTTCTCGCCGCGATCGATGGCCGGCTTTGCCTGCGCGATCAGTTTGTGATCGAGCGCCTTTTCAAGACCATGATCCTGCATCGCCACATGATGGCGAGCCTCATCGCCAGTCTCGGGGATGTAGAAGATCTTGCTAAAGTCCAGACCTTTTGCTTTCCAGTGGCTGATCGCACGCGACTTGTCGAGCAGATCCGCACGTCCAATGAGCTCATCAAAGCTGCGGATACCCAGCTGCGCCATGATCTGGCGCGCTTCTTCAGCAACGAAGAAGAAGTAATTCACCACATGCTCGGGTTTGCCCTGGAACTTCGCGCGTAGCACCGGGTCTTGCGTGGCCACGCCGACTGGGCAAGTATTCAGATGGCACTTTCGCATCATGATGCAACCCTCAA
The DNA here is from genome assembly GCA_900299005.1 of Oxalobacteraceae bacterium. Lineage (GTDB taxonomy): Bacteria > Pseudomonadota > Gammaproteobacteria > Burkholderiales > Burkholderiaceae_D > Pernthalerella. The sequence continues at coordinate 47,827 of OMID01000106.1, read as the reverse complement.
CCACCAAGGGTGCAGTTGCGAATCCAAACTCGTCTGCCCCGAGCAGGGCGCCGATCACCACATCACGGCCCGTCTTGATCTGACCATCAGTCTGTACGCGAATACGCCCACGCAAGCCGTTCAGTACCAGGGTCTGCTGTGTCTCGGCGAGGCCCAGCTCCCACGGCGTGCCTGCATGCTTGATCGAGGACAGCGGTGAGGCGCCGGTGCCGCCATCATGACCAGCAATCACGACATGGTCGGCCTTGGCTTTGGCAACGCCGGCAGCGACGGTGCCAACACCCACTTCCGAGACCAATTTGACCGAAATAGCCGCAGCGGGGTTCACGTTCTTCAGATCGTGAATCAGTTGGGCGAGGTCTTCAATCGAGTAGATATCATGGTGCGGCGGTGGTGAAATCAGACCCACGCCGGGCACCGAGAAGCGCAGTTTCGCAATGTATTCCGACACTTTGTGGCCGGGCAGCTGACCCCCTTCGCCTGGTTTCGCGCCCTGTGCCATCTTGATTTGTATCTGGTCCGCTGAGGTGAGATATTCGGTGGTGACGCCGAACCGACCCGAAGCAACCTGTTTGATCTTGGAGCGCAGCGAATCGCCATCGAGCAGCTCGATATCTTTTTCGATACGGTCCTGACCGATGATAGATGCAAGCGTGTCGCCTTTTTTGATCGGAATGCCACGCAGCTCGTTACGGTAGCGCGCCTCGTCCTCGCCGCCTTCCCCGGTGTTCGACTTCCCACCAATGCGATTCATGGCGATTGCCAGTGTCGAGTGCGCCTCCGTCGAGATGGAGCCGAGCGACATCGCACCGGTCGCGAAACGCTTGACGATCTCTTTTGCAGGCTCGACATCATCAATCGGGATGGCTTTCGATGGATCAATCTTGAACTCGAAAAGGCCGCGCAGCGTCATGTGACGCTTGGATTGATCATTGATGATCTGCGCATATTCCTTGTACGTGCCGAAATTGCCCGAGCGAGTTGAGTGCTGCAGTTTGGCGATAGCATCCGGTGTCCACATGTGGTCCTCGCCGCGCACTCGAAACGCGTATTCACCGCCAGCATCCAGCGCATTGGCCAACACGGGATCATTGCCAAACGCGAGCTTGTGCAGGCGCAGGGCTTCTTCAGCGACTTCGAAAACTCCGATGCCCTCGACATTTGACGCAGTGCCCCGGAAGTACTTGTCGACCATGGCCTTGTTCAGGCCAATCGCTTCGAAGATCTGCGCGCCACAATAGGACATGTAGGTCGAGATGCCCATCTTCGAGAATACTTTCAGCAGACCCTTGCCAACCGCTTTCTGGAAGTTGTAAATCGCTTTGTCAGCCGATAGATCCCCCGAGAGGCCAGTCGCCATGTCGACCAGCGTATCCATGGCGAGGTAGGGGTGAACTGCCTCGGCGCCATAGCCGGCGAGCAGCGCGAAATGATGCGTCTCACGAGCCGAGCCGGTCTCAACGACCAGACCCGTCGAGGTACGCATTCCTTTGCTGACCAGGTGCTGATGCACCGCTGAGGTTGCCAGCAAAGCGGGAATGGCGACCGTGGTTTTGTCGGCCGCGCGATCCGATAGAATCAGAATGTTGTGACCTGACTTCACCGCATCGACGGCCTGTGCGCACAAGGAGGCGAGGCGCGCCTCGACACCTTCCATACCCCACTCCACGGGATAGCAGATATCCAGCTCGAAAGAACGGAATTTGCCGCTGGTGTGCTCGCTAATATTGCGCAGACGCGTGATGTCCTTGTAGTCGAGTATGGGCTGCGACACCTCGAGACGCATCGGTGGGTTTATGTTGTTGGTGTCCAGCAGGTTCGGCTTGGGACCGATGAAGGAGACCAGCGACATCACCATGGCTTCGCGGATCGGATCGATCGGCGGATTGGTCACCTGCGCGAAGAGCTGCTTGAAATAGTGGTAGAGCGGCTTGTTCTTGTTGGACATGACGGCCAGTGGCGAGTCATTGCCCATGGAGCCCGTCGCCTCTTCACCACCAACTGCCATTGGGGCCATCAGGAATTTCAGGTCTTCCTGCGTGTAGCCAAACGCTTGCTGACGGTCGAGCAGGGTGGTTTTTTCGTCGCGCTTCTCGGCCTCGGTCGCGATGTCGTCAAGTTTGATGCGTACGGAGTCAATCCATTGCTTGTAGGGGTTAGCGTTGGCGTAAGTATCTTTCAGTTCCTTGTCGTCGATGATGCGGCCTGCATCCAGATCGATAAGGAACATTTTGCCCGGCTGTAAACGCCATTTTTTCACGATTTTAGAGTCGGGAATCGGTAACACGCCTGACTCGGAAGCCATAACCACCAGATCATCGTCTGTCACCAGATAACGTGCCGGACGCAAGCCGTTACGGTCGAGTGTGCCACCGATATGACGACCGTCGGTGAAGGCCATTGCAGCAGGACCATCCCAAGGTTCCATCATTGCGGCGTGATACTCGTAAAACGCGCGACGATTGTCGTCCATTAGCGTATGGTTTTCCCAGGCTTCAGGGATCATCATCATCATCGCTTGCGCGATCGGATAACCCGCCATGACGAGCAGTTCGAGCGCGTTATCGAAACACGCTGTGTCCGACTGACCTTCATAGATCAGCGGGAACAGTTTTTTCAGGTCATCCCCCAGCACGGCCGATTTCATCACGCCTTCGCGTGCGCGCATCCAATTGAAATTGCCTTTGACCGTGTTGATCTCTCCGTTGTGGGCGAGCAATCGGTACGGGTGGGCCAAGGGCCACTCGGGGAAGGTGTTGGTCGAAAAACGCTGATGTACCAGAGCGAGCGCCGAGATACAGCGCGGATCTTGCAAATCCTTGTAGTAGACGCCTACCTGATCGGCAAGCAGTAATCCCTTGTACACGACCGTGCGTGCCGACATGGAGGGCACAAAAAATTCTTTACCGTGCAATAAATTCAAGGCCTGAATCGCATGCCCAGACGATTTGCGGATGACGTACAACTTGCGCTCGAGCGCATCGGTCACCATGATGTCCTGACCGCGGCCAATAAAGATCTGACGGATGACGGGCTCTTTGTCACGCACCGTCGGCGACATCGGCATGTCGCGATTGACGGGCACATCGCGCCAACCCAGCACCACCTGACCTTCGGCATGCACGGCCCGCTCGATTTCCTGTTCGCATGCGATCCGCGATGCATGCTCTTTGGGCAGAAACACCATGCCCACACCGTACTCGCCCGGTGGTGGCAAGCTGACCCCCTGCTTGGTCATCTGCTCGCGGTAGTACTGATCGGGGATCTGGATCAGGATGCCAGCGCCATCGCCCATCAGGGAATCAGCGCCGACGGCGCCCCGATGGTCAAGGTTTTTCAGGATCAGTAAGCCTTGTTCGATGATGGAATGGCTTTTTTGTCCCTTGATGTGGGCGATGAAACCGACGCCACAGGCATCGTGTTCGTTATTCGGGTCGTACAAACCTTGCGCTTGCATGGCGTTACTCCGCAGCCTAGAAAAGTGAGCCATGAAGGATAGTGCAATGCAATAGACACGGCAATCAAAAAAAATAGGGTCGGATACTATTTTCACCTGTATCCAAAACAGTGCAAATTAAATTAGGGACAGAATAGCGCCAGCGCGGACAATGCGCGATACGAGGCGTCGCCACGGGCTTAGCCAGGGCTAGGTCGGCGCCGCCCGGCACCACGCCCTCGCACCTTGGTCTCTGCCGGGGCCACGGCCCCGTGCGCGCTGCCCTTGCTCGGTCGGCCGCGTTTTGCGGGCTCCAGACGCCGGACGGTCAGCTTGCCTAGGCTGCGACGGAAGGCTTCCGAACCCAGCGGCCAGGATTTGTAGGTCGCCGACTCGATCTCGGCCACCAACGCCGCAGCGACAGGGGTGTCAGAGAGCCGCTGGTAGGCCACCTCCCGATCGAATGGTGTGTTCCCAAGAGCCCAGTAGCCCGGGTGGTCAGTAATCCAGGGTTCGCGCCGACTGCCAACATGATGCGCATGACTGCACCATGGATACGCAGACAAGGTGCTAACCAGACCGGCCTGCAGCGCTTGCTGTTCGATTAGCTGCGCGCAGGGGATGAAATAGGCATCAGATTCCAGCACGGTCGAGCGAAAGCGACCCGCCCACAAGCTGCCGCTGCGTTGATGTCGCGCGTTGAAATAGGGAACGTAATGTCGCCCGATGGCCTGCATCATTCTTCCGAGGCTGTCGCTCTGGGACGGTGTGACCAGCAGTTGAAGGCGGTTGGGCAGCAGCACATAGGCATGAACAGCGACCCCTGCGTGCTGCGCTGAGTCGCGCAGCGCGCCCAGAAAAGTCTGGAAATCGAGGTCATCGATGGCAATCGGCTGATCATTGTGGCCGCGCGCAACCACATGATGAAGATGTCCCGCCACCGACAGTCTTGGCAATCTGGCCATCAGGCGCCAGTGAGAATGAAGCGACGACGGATCGCTGGCCGACCAAGCTCGGCGGTGAACGATGAATGATCAGAACGGAATGTCGTCATCGAAATCGGTGGTCGCGCGCTTCGCAGGGGCGGACGCAGCCGCGGTGGCAGGCGCGCGCGCGGCTGAACCGCCCCCATATCCCGCCTCTTCCATCGCAGCACTGCCACCACCCATTCCCTGACGGCTGCCGAGCATCTGCATAGTGTCGGCGATGATCTCGGTAGAGTATTTTTCGATGCCGTCCTTGTCGGTCCACTTGCGTGTGCGAAGCTTGCCCTCTATGTACACCTGAGACCCTTTTTTCAGATACTGGCCAGCAATCTCCGCGAGCTTGCCGAAGAAAGCCACACGATGCCATTCCGTCGCTTCTTTCTGCTCACCCGTACCCTTATCTTTCCATTTATCGGTCGTGGCCACAGCAATATTCGTCATCGCATCGCCACTGGGCATATAACGCGTCTCGGGATCGCGCCCGAGGTTGCCGACGATGATGACTTTATTGACCGATGCCATAGGTTTCTCCTGTGAAGGCAACTGCAGCGCGAATAGAATGAATGTGGAATTACGGGAAAAGAAGCGTTTGACTCAGTGTGCCGCTGCCATTTGCTTTGCGCGGCGCGGAAGGTTTCGCATGGATGCGGCAATTATAAGCCAGGCGACGGTGAGCAAGCAGCCAGCGGTGAACACCGCTGGCGCACCGAAGTATTGCGCAATCAATCCACCCCCTGCTCCACCCACGAACAATCCAATCGCCTGCATGGTGTTGTAGACGCCCAATGCGGCACCGCGCGCTCCTGCAGGCGCCAGACGCGACACCAGCGATGGCTGGCTGGCCTCGAGAATGTTGAATGCGACAAAGAAAGCAAGCAGCAGCATGACCACCAACTGAAAAGACAGTACTGATTGCACGATCGCGGCACGCAGACCGACTTCAACCAACAACAACAGACCGATCGCCGAGACGAACACCTGCTTCATTCGTCCACGTTTCTCACCCAAAAAAATCGGCGGCAGCATAAGCACGAAAGACACCAGTACTACCGGCAAGTAGATTTTCCAGTGCTGGCTGACGGGCATGCCTGCTGCACCGACCATCGCATTGGGCAGCACGACAAACATCGACATTTGTATCGCATGCAACGCGAATACGCCAAAATTCATGCGCATCAGCTCGCCATCACGCAAGACATCGATGAAGGCGATTCGCTCTGGTGGTCGAGGTGGTGCAGCCGGCGTGACGAACACGACAATGAAGATGGCCATGGCTGCCAAGGTGGCGACAAACAAAAACATGCCGCTCATGCCTATGGCCGCGTACATGAGCGGCGCCAGCACCAGCGAAGCCGCGTAGGTGAGACCGATCGAGCCGCCGACCAATGCCATCGCCTTGGTTCGATGCTCATCGCGCGTCGAATCCGCAATCAGTGCCGTCACCGCCGCCGACACCGCGCCCGCACCCTGCACAGCGCGACCGATGATCACCCACATAATGTGGGTGTCGACCGCCGCGATCAACGCGCCAAGAATGAACAACACAAGACCGATGATGATGATGCGCTTTCTGCCGTGCCGGTCAGACGCAATGCCAAATGGAATCTGACCTATCGCCTGTGTCAGACCATACATGCCCATGGCCAGCCCCACCAGTGTCGCATTGTCACCGCCGGGCAATGACTTCGCATGTATCGCAAACACGGGGAGAATGAGAAAAAGTCCGAGCATGCGAAGGCCAAAAATCGAAGCGAGCGATACGCTGGCGCGAATCTCGGTGGCATTCATGCGGGTTGAAGAAGCGTCCATCTGGGAAGACATTGAAGCGAAAACCTCAAGGGCGGGAAGCGCCGAGTGGCGCGGCCCTGAGCCGGTAATGAAAACCAGCTATAGTAACAGGTTGACCCGTGGGCACTGGCCAGGAATTTTGGCAAAAAGACATGCGCACGGTTTCCAAACGTCTGGATATCTGCATGGAAGACATTCGCATTCGCGGTGCGCGCACGCACAACCTGAAGAACATCAGCCTCGATCTGCCACGCAACAAGCTGATTGTGATCACCGGACTCTCGGGTTCCGGAAAGTCCTCACTGGCATTCGACACGCTGTATGCGGAGGGCCAGCGACGCTATGTCGAATCGCTGTCGGCGTATGCGCGGCAGTTTTTGCAGCTGATGGAAAAACCGGATGTGGACATGATCGAGGGCTTGTCACCCGCAATCTCGATTGAGCAGAAAGCCACCTCGCACAATCCGCGCTCCACCGTTGGCACGGTCACCGAAATTCATGATTACCTGCGCCTGTTGTTCGCCCGCGTGGGAACGCCTTTCTGCCCCGATCATCCCGAAAATCCACTGGCCGCGCAGTCCGTCTCGCAAATGGTGGATGCAGTAATGGCCATGCCCGAAGATACCAAGCTCATGATCCTTGCGCCTGTGGTGGCCAATCGCAAAGGCGAGCACCATGACCTATTCGAGACGATGCAGGCTCAAGGTTTTGTGCGCTTTCGAATTCAGAGCGGCTCGGGCCCGGCGAAAATTTATGAGGTCGATTCACTGCCGAAACTCAAAAAAACCGAAAAGCATACGATTGACGTCGTGATCGACCGCGTGAAGATCCGCGCGGACATCAAACAGCGCCTCGCAGAGAGCTTCGAGACCTCGCTACGCCTCGCAGAAGGACGAGCGATCGCCATGGAAATGGATACCGGCAAAGAACAGATGTTCTCGAACAAATTTGCCTGTCCGACCTGCGGTTATTCATTGCAAGAGTTGGAGCCGCGACTATTCTCGTTCAATAATCCGATGGGTGCGTGCCCGGAATGCGATGGTCTGGGACATATCGAGTTCTTCGACCCCAAACGCATCGTTGCCTTCCCCAACCTGTCACTCGCGTCGGGTGCTGTGAAGGGCTGGGACCGACGCAACCAGTTTTATTTCACGATGCTGTCCTCGCTGGCAAAGCACTATCAATTCGATATCGACACTCCCTTCGAGGAGTTGGCTGAAAAAGCCCAGCAAGTCGTGCTGTATGGCTCGGGCAAAGATAAGGTGCCATTTGCTTACATCAACGAACGGGGCCGAACGGTGATACGTGAACACACGTTCGAAGGCGTAATCAACAACCTCGAGCGTCGCTATCATGAAACCGACTCGATGGCCGTGAAGGAGGAGCTGGCGAAATTCATCAATGAAAAAGAATGTCCCGAATGTGAAGGTGCACGTCTGCGTGTCGAGGCACGCTTTGTGAAAGTCGGCGATGGCACCCAGCAGCGTGCGATTTATCAGGTCGCTGAAATGCCACTGCGCGACACGCTGGAATTCTTCGAAAAACTCAAACTCAAAGGCGCAAAAAAAGAAATTGCTGACCGCATCATCAAAGAAATCATCTCGCGGCTGAAGTTCCTCAACAATGTTGGACTGGATTATCTATCTTTGGAGCGCAGCGCAGACACCTTGTCAGGTGGCGAAGCGCAGCGCATCCGTCTGGCCTCGCAGATTGGCTCGGGTCTGACGGGCGTGATGTATGTGCTTGATGAGCCCTCCATCGGTCTGCATCAGCGCGACAACGACCGGCTGATCGCAACGCTCAAGCATTTGCGCGATATTGGCAACACCGTGCTGGTGGTCGAGCATGATGAAGATGCCATCCGCTGCGCGGATCACATCGTGGATATGGGTATCGGTGCTGGCGTTCATGGCGGCCAGGTGATTGCGCAGGGTACGCTGGATGACATCATCAGGCAACGCGAGTCGCTGACGGCGCAATATCTGAATGGCACGCGATTGATTGAAGTGCCCGAGCGTCGCACACCGATTGACCCGAAAAAACAGCTGGTCATCAGCGGCGCCACCGGCAACAACCTCAAATCAGTCAAGCTGGCACTACCCGTGGGCTTGCTGACCTGCGTGACAGGCGTATCTGGCTCGGGCAAATCCACGCTGGTCAACGATACGCTGTATCACGTGCTGGCGCGCCATCTGTACGGCTCGCAAGCTGAACCTTCACCGTATGACAGCGTGAATGGTCTTGAGCATTTTGACAAAGTAATCTCGGTCGATCAGGCGCCGATTGGTCGCACGCCCCGCTCCAATCCCGCAACCTACACTGGCGTATTCACGCCAATCCGCGAGTTGTTCTCTACCGTGCCGCAGGCAAAAGAGCGTGGTTACTCGGCCGGACGTTTCTCGTTCAATGTCAAAGGTGGGCGCTGCGAGGCCTGTCAGGGCGATGGCGTGCTCAAAGTAGAAATGCACTTCCTGCCGGATGTGTATGTTCCTTGCGATGTCTGCCACGGCAAACGCTATAACCGCGAGACGCTGGAGGTGCAGTACAAGGGCAAGAATATTTCCGAAGTCCTCGACATGACAGTGGAAGATGCGCATGCCTTCTTCAAGCCGGTACCACTCATCGCGCGTAAACTCCAGACACTGCTGGATGTAGGGCTCGGATACATACGCCTGGGTCAGAGCGCAACCACCCTTTCCGGGGGCGAAGCGCAGCGTGTCAAGCTATCGCTTGAGCTCTCCAAACGTGATACCGGGCGCACCCTGTATATACTCGATGAGCCCACCACGGGCCTGCACTTTCATGATATCGCCTTGCTGCTGAAAGTCATCCACCGGCTTCGCGACCAAGGGAATACCGTGGTGATCATTGAACACAATCTCGACGTGATCAAGACCGCCGACTGGGTCATTGATCTTGGCCCGGAAGGTGGTGCAGGAGGCGGGCAGATCATTGCCACCGGCACGCCCGAGCAGGTGGCAAAGCATCCCGAGAGCTTCACAGGTAAATACCTGGCACCGATGCTGGTGACTAAGAAAGAGAAAAAGCGGGCGTAACGTGGCCTCATGTGGCATGCCGCCTGCTTTTTTACATTCCCAGCCACAGCCCCAGTGGCACAAAACCCAGTGCCGCCAGGTTACCCATCATCACGATCGCCGCGACTTTTTCAGGCTCCTGCTTGTAGGCCTCTGCGATGATGAAGCAGAACACTGCGGGCGGCAAAGAAGCAAACAGAAACAATTGGCCTCGCTGAATCGCGTTCAAAGGAATCACCAGCTCCAGCAAGGCCGCCGATGCCAGCCCGGCTAGCGGACACACGGCCGCGCCGACCAGGCCAATGCGCCAGCTATTGAAGCTGACATCCGTCATCCGCACGCCAAGGGCGAGCAGCATCAGAGGAATGCTCGCCTCACCCAGCAACCGCAAAGCCTGCAGCAGAAAGTCGGGTAGCGCCACTCTGAACGCCGCGAACAACATCCCGGTGATCATGGCCATCATCATCGGGCTGGCGAACACGCGCAGTCTTGCGCGGCGCGAACCCTCTCGGCCACTCTCCATCAACCGTATCCCCAAGGTAAAGTATACAAGGCTGCAAGCCATGAATAGCGCGACGGCCTCTGACAGCCCGGCAGAGCCGAAGGCCAGTATGGCCAGCGGCAGCCCCATGTTGCCGCAATTGTTGTACATCATGGGCGGCAAGAAGGTGCGAGGGTCGTAACCCAGGAGACGCGCAACCGGCCATGCGAATAGACCAGAACCCAGAGCCACGAGTGCGCCGGCAATGATCAGCGGAAGATTTGCCAGTAAATCAAAATCCTTTGATGCCAGCGCAGAGAACAGCAGCAAAGGACAAAGCAGCTCAATGCTGAGACGATTAACTGCCGCAAGATCGGTCTTAACCACCACACCCCGCAGCCGCGTGTAGCCATAGCCTGCGGCGATCATCAGAAACACCGGCAAAATAATGCTGAGAATGCGTTGAAAAGCTTCCATGTGTGTCGCTGTTCAGCCTTACTTTGCAAGGAGACGCTTCTCTGCGCGCTCCAAGGCGGCAGCCGCGCCGCGCAGCACCACCACATCGCCTGCCATGAGCAACGTATCTGGCGCAAACGGGATGCGCGTCTTTCCGCGACGCACAGCGGTAACCTCAGTACCCAGCTGCGGAAGATCAAGCTGCTCAAGAGAGAGCCCGATAGCCCCGGCTTTGTCGTGCAGCGGCACGGAGTGAAGACGCACCTGAAGGTGCTCGTCATCGTCGGCAACATCATCAAGACCATGAAAATAGCCTCGCAGCGATGCATAGCGCTCGCTTCGCGCCGTCTGAACACGCTGAATCACTCGCCGCAACGGCACGCCCTTGAGCAACAAGGCATGTGAAGCCAGCATCAGGCTGCCCTCGATTGCCTCGGGCACGACTTCATCCGCGCCAGCGGAGCGCAGCACATCAATATCATCATCGCCAAGGCTGCGCACAATAGCTGGCAAAGTGGGTGCAAGCTCGTTGACAAAATGCAGCGTCTTCAACGCTGACTGTGTATCTGCGTAGGTAATCACAATCGCCGCCGCGCGATGAATACCCGCGGCGATCAGGCTCTCCCGCCGCGAAGCATCGCCGTAGGACACCTCCGCGCCAGCACTCTGCGCTTCAATGACGCGCTCGGGATCGAGATCAAGCGCATGGTAGGGAATGTTCTCCTCTTCCAGCAGCTTCGCCAGACTCTGTCCGCTGCGTCCGAAGCCAGCAATAATCACATGCTGCTCTTCTTTCATGGTGCGGCTGGCAAGACGGGTCAGGTTCAGCGATTGCTGCATCCACTCGTTGGTCGCCAGCCTCATCACTAGCCGATCCATGTTGGCGAAAATGAACGGCGTTGCGAGCATGGAGAGCACCATCGCTGCGAGGATCAGCTGCACCAGTCCTTGATCGACTAAGGACAACCCTCCGGCCTGATTGAGCAATACGAAGCCGAATTCGCCACCCTGTGCCAGCCCAAGGCCCGTGCGCAGCGCGACACCGGGCGAAGCACCGAAGGCCCGCGCCAGTAACGCAATCAACCCGAACTTGAGTATCAGGGGAATTGTCAGCAAGACCAGCACGAGCAGCAGGTTGTCCAGCACCAGCCGCATGTCAAGCATCATGCCCACGCTGATGAAGAACAGGCCAAGCAGGACATCCCGGAAAGGCTTGATGTCTTCTTCGACCTGGATACGGAACTCAGTCTCGGAGATCAGCATGCCGGCCACAAATGCGCCCAACGCCAGCGACAGACCCGCGACCTCGGTGATCCACGCGGCGCCCAGCGTGATTAGCAAGAGGTTCAACATGAACAGCTCATGGGAGCGACGGCGCACGACAATCTGAAACCAGCGATGCAGGAGACCCTGGCCAAAATACAGCAGGATGAACAGCACGAATGCTGCTTTCAGACCGGCCATCAGCAGGTCTTCGAGGAGATCTGGCCCGGGGTTGGCCAGCGAGGGGACGAGAATGATCAGCGGAACCACCGCTAGATCCTGGAACAGCAGAATGCTGATGATGCGACGCCCGTGTTCGCTCTCGAGTTCGAGGCGCTCGGTCAGGAGCTTGATGACGATGGCGGTTGAGGACATGGATAACGCACCACCGAGCGAGAAAGACGCGCTCCATCCGATGTCGAACATCCTTGGCAGCAGCTTGGCCATCAAGCCGCCACATAGCATCGTGACGAGTATAGTGACGACCACCTGAGCCATGCCCAGTCCAAATACGCTGCGTCGCATCGATTTCAGCTTGGGCAGAGAGAACTCGAGACCAATCGAGAACATCAGGAACACCACACCGAACTCCGCCAGCATATGGGTGGCATTGCTGTTGGAGGCCAAGCCCAGCGCGTGAGGACCAATCGCAATGCCGACTGACAGATAGCCTAGCATCGGTGGCAGGTTCATCATCCTGAATGCCACGACACCCAGCACCGCGGCCACGAGCAAGATCAGTGTCAGTTCCAGCGGTGAATTCATAGGCCAAGAAGGTGCTCAGTAAAAACCGCAAGCTCTCGCCCGTAAAAACGGGCGGCGAGTCGTTGATGTGACGGGTTCCCGTGCCGCACAGCGATGTTGGCTTACCCTGCGACGGGATTTACCCAGCGATTCCCCAGAGGGATTCCTGCGCGATCAACTGGCATCATGTTGTTGCTGAAGGTGGGCACTGATCTTTTGTGTCTGGCAGGTTTTTTGCTTTAAATATTGGGCTATACTCCGCTCATGAGTGTAACCCATGAGAAAACATTCTCGCAGCAATTTGACAACAGTCGCGCGCTACGTGCGCTGCAGCTGGCCCGGGACACGCTGCAAATCGAAGCCGATGCCATTCTGGCGCTGAAAGACCGCCTCTCCAATAGCGAGAACGATGAATTTGCCCGCGCCGCTGCGCTGCTGCTGGGATGCAGCGGTCGAGTGGTCGTCTCCGGCATGGGAAAGTCGGGTCATATCGCGCGCAAGATCGCGGCCACCCTGGCATCCACCGGCACGCCAGCGCTGTTCGTACATCCCGGTGAGGCGGCGCATGGCGACTTGGGCATGGTGACCAATGCCGACGCCTTCATTGCAATCTCGAACTCGGGCGAATCCGAAGAGTTGATGGCGATCCTTCCCGTCATCAAACGACTGGGCGCGAAATTAATCTCGATGACCGGCAGACCTGAATCTTCGCTGGCCAGACTCGCCGACGTGCATTTGAATGTGGCTGTGGCCAAGGAAGCGTGCCCGCTCAATCTCGCACCGACGGCCAGCACGACAGCGACGCTGGCCATGGGGGATGCACTGGCAGTCGCCCTGCTGGATGCCCGGGGATTTCGTGAGGAAGATTTCGCCCGGTCTCACCCCGGCGGCGCACTCGGGCGAAGGTTGCTCACCCATGTGCGCGATGTCATGCGTACCGGTAGTGACATCCCTGCAGTCAAAGCCAACGTGTTGCTGCCAGCTGCGCTGCTGGAAATCACACGCAAGGGGATGGCAATGACCGCTATCGTCGATGATCACTTCCATGTACTCGGCATATTCACGGACGGCGACCTGCGGCGCCTGATCGAGCAAGGCACGGATTTCTCCAAAACGCCGATCAGCGATGTGATGCGCAAGAACCCGCGCCGGGTGGGGCCGGAACAGCTGGCTGTGGATGCGGTGGAGCTGATGGAGGCGCACCGAATCAATCAGGTGTTGGTAGCAGAACTCGATGGCAAGCTGGTGGGCGCTCTGCATATCCATGATCTCACCCGAGCAAAGGTGATCTGAGCATGAACATCGCCCCACTCTCAGCCACACAGCGCGCTAGACGCGTGAAACTGATGATCTTCGACGTTGATGGCGTGCTGACCGATGGCGGATTGCGCTATGGTCCCGAGGGCGAGCTGATCAAGACTTTCAATGTGCTCGATGGCCACGGGATCAAGCTGCTGCAGCAAAACGGGGTCAAGACCGGAATTATCAGTGCGCGCCAATCTCCGATCGTCACGCGACGGGCAGCAGATCTTGGGATCAGCGTGCTACTGCAGAGTGTGCATGACAAACGATCGGCATTCGAGAGAACGGCGGAAGAAGCTGGAGTGCCTCATGGAGAATGTGGCTTTATGGGCGATGATGTCATCGACCTGCCTGTCATGCTGCGTGTGGGTTTCGCTGTCAGTGTGCCGAACGGGCATCCTGAAGTAACCCGGCGCGCACACTACGTGACCCGCGCAGGCGGTGGGCGCGGGGCCGTACGCGAAGTCTGCGATTTCATCCTTCGCGCGCAGGATAAGTACGAGGCGGCGCTCGCGCCTTACCTGGCATGAACGAGAACATTCGGCGCCGATATCCTGCGCTCCTGGTGCTGGCGTTCGGCTCTCTTCTGGCTGCTCTCAGTTTTTGGGCGCTAGAGCTGGCTCTTCGTGGCGACGATGAGGCGCAACCACAAACAGCAGGTACGGACCCGGATTATGTCATCGAGGATTTCAGCTACACGCGTCTGGCACCTAATGGCAAGGCGCAGTACCTGATCACAGGCGAGAAATTGGTGCACTATCCGGCGGATGACAGCAGCGTCATCGAACGGCCCATGGTGCGCAGTTTTTCAACGAAAAACAGTCCCATGACACTGCAGGCCCAGCGAGCAAGGATCACCAAACAGCAACGCGAGATGCACTTCTATGATGGCGTCCGGCTGGAGCGGCCGCAGGCGCGCGGCACAGACGCTCTGGTGCTCGAGTCACAGTACATGGTGGCCTTACTCGACGAGGATCTGGTGAAAACCGACCAGCCAGTAGTGGCGCACCTCGGCGAATCGCGTCTATCGGGCACCGGCATGGTAGCCGACAATAACAAACGTCAGCTGACCCTGAAAAGCAAGGTGACCGGCTTTTATGAACCACCGCGCTGAACAAGCATACCCAGGATGCGCAAACAATGAAAAAAAATCTATTCACCGTACTCGCCGGCATCACCGCCATCGTTCTCTTGCATGGAACACAGCCGGCTCAAGCAGAGAAGGCCGACTTCAACAAACCGACGAATGTCGAAGCCAATCAAATGTTCTATGACGAAGCCAAGCAGACCAATACCTTCATTGGCAATGTGGTGCTTACGCGCGGCACACTGATCATGCATGCCGAGAAGCTGCTGGTGCGTCAGGATCAGGCGGGCCATCAATATGCCACGCTTTACGCGCCCTCGGGCGGCGCAACAACGTTCCGCCAGAAGCGCGACGGCGGCAAGGACCTGTGGATAGAAGGCAGCGCTGCCGACCGCATCGAATACGATACCAGAACCGAAGTCGCCAAATTATTCAAGCAGGCGAGAGTAAAAATGCTCGATGGATCCCGCGTGACAGATGAGGTTGAGGGCGAATTTATTTCCTACGATAGCCGCGTCGAATTTTACTCAGTCACCAATTCCGTCTCCGGCGAGAGCAAACCCAACGGTGGGCGCGTACGAGCAACGCTACAGCCGCGCAATCAGGAGAAAATCAAGGAATGAGTGTAACTCCGGCCAGCATGCTTAAGGTCCGTGGCCTGCAAAAGAGCTACGGCGCAAGGCAAGTCGTGCACGATGTATCGCTCGACGTGGCCAGCGGCGAAGTGGTCGGTTTGCTTGGACCTAATGGCGCAGGAAAAACGACGTCGTTTTACATGATTGTCGGATTGGTTCCCTCTGAGGGGGGAGAAATCCTGCTCGATGGCGAGAGCATCTCCCGTCTGCCGATACACCGCCGCGCCGAGCGCGGGCTGTCCTACCTTCCACAAGAAGCCTCGGTATTTCGCAAGCTCTCGGTCGAAGACAATATTCGCGCTGTGCTGGAACTGCAGAAAAACGGTGGCAAGCCGATGTCGCGCTCGCAGATCGAGCAGCGTCTGAATGCATTGCTGGCGGAATTACAGATAGATAAATTACGCGACAGCCAGGCGCTGTCCCTCTCGGGTGGTGAGCGTCGCCGTGTCGAGATCGCCCGCGCATTGGCGACTAATCCTAGATTCATTCTCCTCGACGAACCATTCGCCGGTGTTGACCCGATTGCGGTGATCGAGATCCAGCGCATCGTGCGCTTCCTTAAAGAGCGCGGTATCGGCATTCTGATTACAGACCATAATGTGCGTGAGACGCTGGGCATCTGCGATCGCGCTTACATTATCAATCAGGGATCCGTACTGGCCTCCGGTAATCCGGAGGAAATTATCGGCAATGAATCCGTTCGCCGGGTCTATCTTGGCGAACATTTCAGGATGTAGTCCTCGCGATGAAACAGACGCTACAGCTTCGTGTATCGCAGCATCTGGCGCTGACACCTCAGCTGCAGCAATCTATCCGTCTGCTGCAATTATCGACGCTGGAGCTGCATCAGGAGCTCGAGAGCATGCTGGCGGATAACCCCTTGCTGGAGCGAATAGACGACCCGCTTGATCATTCGGTTCGCCTTCTGGGTGATGGCGCGATTGGTCAGGCTCCACTGTCAGCGTCATCCGGCGAGTTGCCCTCGGGCGAAGCCGGCGAGCCCGCCGACAGTGGCTTTGAAACCCCCCAGGCTGGCGAAGGTGGCGGTGAAGGGAACAGTGAGGAAGGCGGCCCGGGCAACGAAGCGGAATGGAGCTTCGACGATGTGGCTCGATCATCCAAGGCACCCGAGGACGACAATGGTCGACCGCAACTCGAAGCGCATCACTTGACCCTGCGGGAACATCTGCGGGAACAGCTCTCCGTCACGGTAGAAAACCGTCGTGACCGCGCCCTGGTGGAACTCCTGATCGATGCGCTAGATGACAATGGCTATCTGGAAGAATCCCTGGAAGAGATCCATGCCCGCCTGCCTGAGGAGCTAGAGATCGAGGCCGAGGAACTGATGGTGGCGCTGAAACTCTTGCAGAGTTTCGATCCTGCCGGTGTCGGTGCGCGCAACGCATCGGAGTGCCTCGCGATCCAGATAAGGCGCATGGACAAAGTCCCATTTGTGACGCGCCGCATGGCTCTTGTGCTGGTAGAAAATCACCTTGAACTATTCGCGCAACGCGAGTTCAACAAGTTGAAAAAGGCACTGGATTGCGACGATGAGGATTTGCGCGAAGCACAAGTCATCATCCGCCGCTGCAACCCGCACCCTGGCGCTGCCTATGCCGGGGATGCTTCGGATTATGTCGTGCCGGATGTGATTGTCAAACGCGCAAGGAATGGCTGGCAGGTCAGCCTCAACCGTGAGGTGATGCCCAAGCTTCGGGTCAATGCCATGTATGCCAATATCCTCAAGCAAAACAAAGGCGAGGGCTCGCTCTCATCACAACTGCAGGAAGCCAAATGGCTGATCAAAAACATGCGGCAGCGCTTCGACACCATACTGCGGGTGTCGCAGGCGATAGTAGATCGTCAACGGAACTTTTTCTCCCACGGCGAAGTCGCCATGAGACCGCTTGTGCTGCGTGAAATAGCTGATACACTGGGCCTGCATGAGAGCACGATTTCTCGCGTGACCACTCAGAAATACATGCTGACACCGCATGGCATGTATGAACTGAAATACTTCTTCGGCAGCCATGTGGCGACCGAAGCCGGCGGCGAGGCATCATCAACGGCGATACGTGCATTGATCAAACAACTGATAGGAGCCGAGGACCCGAAAAATCCATTCTCCGACAGCAAGATCACGGACATGCTGGCCGAACAGGGCATGGTCGTTGCGAGGCGGACCGTAGCCAAATATCGCGAAGCCCTCAAGATACCGCCCGTTAATCTCCGCAAGTCCTTGTAGTCTTCTCCGTTTTCCAGTTTTTTCACCGTTGCTGCTTTCCGTCCGGCCGGCGGTCGTGCCGGATCCTCCAGCGACGCTATGCCAAGGAGTGCTGTGTATGAACCTGAAAATCAGCGGACACCATCTGGAACTGACACCCTCGCTGAGGGAATATGTGCAAAACAAACTGGAACGCATCAAGCGACATTTCGACAATGTGATCGATATCTCGGTTACCCTCACTGTTGATAGTCTGACCGAAAAAGAAAAACGCCAGCGCGCAGAGATCAATCTGCATACCCGCGGCAAGGATTTTCATGTGGAGAGCGAAGCCCAGGACATGTATGCCGCGATTGACCTGCTGATGGACAAGCTGGATCGCCAGGTGCTCAAGCACAAGGGCCGGATACAAGACCATCAGCATGAAGGCATCCGCCGCTACGAGGGGCCTACAACAGAAGTAGCCTGACGGCCTCCACACCCGCGCCCGGCGCAGATTTTGCCGGGAGACCCCAAGGGCGCATCGGCGCCCTTGTTTTTTCTCTCTTTCCGCTGGCTTCACCGACCGGAAACCGCCTTTTTGCATGTCCCATCTCGTCGGTGAAAATACCGATACACTTTGCTCTTTCAACCAAGAACAAGGGTGACCGTCCACCGCAGCCTGACAGCGCGACACGCCCGCATTGAGACATGAGCGAATTCGTCCAGACCCACGTCAGCGGCCACACCGGCGTCATCACGCTGAATCGTCCTGCAGCACTCAATTCCCTGTCCCTGGAGATGGTGCGCACGATGAGCGCTACCTTGCGCCGCTGGCGAGATGATGCCGCGATCCGCACTGTATTCGTACACAGCGCGAGCGAGAAAGCCTACTGCGCGGGGGGCGATATTCGTTTCTTTCATCAAAAGGGGATCGCGAGCGCAACCGGTGGCGGCGCACTGATCGAAGACTTTTTTACCGAAGAATATGCTCTAAATTATCTGATCCATCATTACCCCAAACCTTATGTTGCGCTGATGGATGGCGTCGTCATGGGCGGGGGCATGGGCATCGCGCAGGCGGGGCCGCAGGCACGACTGCGCATTGTGACAGAACGCACCAAGATGGCGATGCCTGAGGTTGGCATCGGCCTGTTTCCCGATGTTGGTGGCGGCCATTTTCTCTCACGCGCGCCAGGCAAGCTGGGGTGGTATCTCGGTGTGAGTGGCGCCATCATTGGCGCTGCCGACGCGCTCTATGCAAATCTTGCTGATGTGTTCGTGCCCTCTTCAGAGCTGCCTGCGCTGCATGCGCTGACCGTCAAAGCTGAGGGTGATTGCCGCTAGACCATTCGCAACTTCACCGCTGCGTTTGCCAAGCAAGCTGATCCCTCAACATCGTCACTGGCGGTATCACGCGAATTAATCGAGCATCATTTTTCTGGCACCACGGTCCCGGACATCATGAGATCACTCGCTTCAGATTCCGGAGAATTTGCCTCCAAAACCTTGGCGGCGATGAAAAAGAAATCGCCGCTGATGATGTGCGTGACTCTGGAACAATTGCGGCGCGCCGCCTCCATGGATATCTCGGACTGTCTGCGCATGGAGCGCACGATGGTAAGGCGTTGCTTCGAACACGGCGAAGTGATCGAGGGCGTGCGTGCGCTGGCGATCGACAAGGACCATGCGCCGCAATGGAATCCGGCAACGCTGGGCGAAGTCAATGCTGCCATGATCGAGCGTTTTTTTGAGCCAGCCTGGCCCGACTACGCACATCCGCTGCGCGATCTGGGTTAATTTCGCATCATATTTCGTCAACTGCGAACAAACGACGGTACTCACGCATCGCGTAACGATCCGTCATGCCGGCGATATAGTCGGCGACCTTGCGTGCCTGCTCCGGTGTATCCTGGCCCGACAGCTGATAATCGGAAGGAAGGAGCTGTGGGCCGTCGATAAAAATGTCGAACAAATCAGTCACGATACGACGCGCCTTGCTGGTCATGCGGTTAACTAGGTAGTGCTGATACAGATTTGTTCGTAAAAAACGCTTCAGCTCCTGTGCTTGGGATTTCATCGCCTCTGAAAAACCAATCAGAGGCGGCGCATCGCGCACCTCATCCACTGAACTCACGCCAGCATCATGAATATTAGCAAGAGAGGTCTTTATCAGATCCTCTACGAGTGCATTGATCATTCGCCTGACGGTCTCATTGATCGCCCGGCGACCGCCGATGCCGGGGAACAGACGCTCGACCTCGGCGCGATAGCGCGCAAAAAGACTGACCTCGTCCATTTGCTGCTCGGTCAGCAGGCCTGAGCGCAGTCCATCATCAATGTCATGATTGTTGTAGGCGATCTCATCGGCCAGATTAGCCAGCTGCGCCTCCAGACTGGGCTGCTTCTTTTCAATGAAGCGGCGTCCCAGCTCACCCAGCCGCTGCGCATTGGATAAAGAGCAGTGCTTGAGTATGCCTTCGCGCGTCTCGAAGGTCAGGTTAAGGCCATCAAATGCACCATAGCGCTGCTCCAGTGTATCAACAACACGAAGGCTTTGCAGGTTGTGCTCGAAGCCTCCGTAATCTTTCATGCAGGCATTCAGTGCGTCCTGACCCGCATGGCCGAAAGGTGTGTGCCCGAGATCATGCGCCAGAGAGATCGCCTCGACAAGATCCTCATTTAACATCAAATTACGTGCGAGCGAACGTGCGATCTGTGCGACTTCAATGCTGTGCGTCAGACGGGTTCGAAACAGATCTCCCTCGTGGTTGACGAAGACCTGGGTCTTGTACTCCAGACGGCGAAACGCGGTGGAATGAATGATGCGATCGCGGTCGCGCTGATACTCACTGCGTGTCGCTGAGGCAGTCTCGTTGACAGTACGCCCACGCGAGGTCGACATGCGCGCAGCATAGGGGGCGAGATAGGCGTCGAAGTCAGGCATCATGAAAGTTGTATTATCATGCCGCTTCGATCGGCGTCAGTGGACGACGCAGGCTTTCAGCGTTGCCTCCAGCAGGTCAGAAGGCACACCTGTCATCGTTGCACTACCAAGCGGCTTCAACAGAATGAAACGTATCTTGCCGTCTTCGTTCTTTTTGTCGACTTCCATCAGCTCCAACCAACGATGAACACCCAGATCCGGGGCGACGATAGGTAGCCCCGCAGCGCGCACGAGCGCAACGATGCGTTCACGATCCGCTGGCTCCAGGTAGCCCATTCGGACTGACAAATCAGCTGCCATCACCATGCCGCAGCCAACGGCCTCGCCATGCAGCCACTCGCCGTAGCCAAGACCTGCCTCAATCGCATGGCCAAAGGTGTGACCAAAATTCAGGATTGCGCGCAGCCCGCCTTCGCGTTCGTCCTGTCGCACAACATCAGCCTTGATCTCACACGAGCGACGTATGGCATAGGCCAGCGCCTGATCGTCACGCGCCATCAGCTCGGGCATGTGATCTTCTTGCCAACGGAAGAATTCGGCATCAATAATCGCGCCATGCTTGATAACCTCAGCCAGCCCTGCGGAGAGCTCACGCAGGGGCAGCGACATCAGTGTGGCGGTATCGGCCAGCACGGATTGAGGTTGGTAGAAAGCGCCGATCATGTTCTTACCCAGCGGATGGTTAATCGCTGTCTTGCCACCGACAGAGGAATCGACCTGGGCCAGCAGCGTCGTGGGCACCTGCACAAAAGGCACGCCGCGCATATAAGTGGCTGCCGCAAAACCGGTCATGTCGCCAATCACGCCGCCCCCCAACGCAAGCAGGGTGGTCTTACGATCACACTTGTTCTGCAGCAGCGTATCGAAGATACGCATCAGGTTATCGACGTTTTTTTCTTCCTCACCGTCGGGCAGCACGATGGCGATGCAGCGCTTGCCTGCGCCTTCGAGCATGGCAGTAAGCGTGGCCAAATACAGCGGAGCGACAACGGTGTTGGTGACGATGGCTACCCGCTTGCCCGGTACCAGACGCGCAAAATCGCTGTTCTCGAGCAAGCGGCGACCGATGACGATGGGGTAGCTGCGGTCCTCAAGTGCAACGTTGAGTTCGGCAAAAATGTCGGTCGCTGGTGTCATGAATGATCCACGGGGCTTTCATCGCTGGACGCAGCAGGCATTTCGCCACTAGCAACAGGATACTTATCAAGTTGGGCAAGAATATTCTGCACAACCGACTGCACATTCGGACGACCTGTCTCGACGGTAATGTGAGCCACTTCATCATAGAGCGGACCTCGTTGCTGAGACAAGGCTTCTATCCGGGCCTTGGGGTCAGCGGTCTGCAGCAGTGGACGATTGCGGTCATGGCTGGTTCGTTGAAGAATGCTGCTCACTGAGGCGCGCAGGTACACAACAACGCCACGTTCCTTCAACAGGTGGCGACTGGTTTGATTGAGCACAGCGCCGCCACCGGTCGCCAGCACAATACCCTGTTGCGCAGTCAGGTCACGGATTACATCTGCCTCTCGTTGCCTGAAGCTCGCCTCGCCTTCGATTTCAAAAATCAAAGGGATCGACGCACCCGTGCGCGCCTCAATCTCATGATCGGCATCGATAAAGCGCTTGTTGAGGCGCTTTGCCAGCGCGCGGCCAATGGTCGTTTTGCCGGAACCCATCAGTCCGACCAGAAAGATATTTGTTGTTGAATTCAGCATGCCAGCCGGCGGCGTGCACGAACGCCGGAATTTCCGCAGGAAAAATGACAGTTTATCTCATTCGCCTGCCTGAGCCAGTCTGACCAGATCGCCAGACTGGCAGGGCGACATCACTGCATGGCTGTCGGGTCGGTAATCACTCTGGGCGTGATGAAGATGAGCAGCTCGGAGCGTACCCGTGAACGGTTAGTCTTTCGGAAGAGGTGACCGATCAGAGGAATATCGCCAAAGAAAGGTACCTTGTACCGGCTCTCCTGTTCATCCTGTGTGAATATTCCGCCCAAGACGGCCGTGCCTCCATTCTCCACCTGCACATTGGCCTTGACGTGCTTGGTATTGATCGCAAAGCTGTTACCTACCGGTGTGCCGCGCGAATCCTTTGCCACATCGACCATCAGAATGATCTGGGCATCAGGCGTGATCTGCGGTGTCACTTCAAGCTTCAGATTGGCTTTTTTGAACTGCACTGATGTCGCACCGCTGCTGGTCGCCTGCTGATAGGGAATTTCCTCCCCTTGTTCGATCACGGCCGCCTGCTGGTCTGCAGTGACAACACGGGGACTGGAAATGATCTTGCCCTTGCCCTCGGACTCGAGTGCAGATAATTCGAGGTTCAAGAAGCGGCTAGCACCCGCCGAGTAAAGGCTGACCGCAATACTCGCCGCACTCGCCGTACCTATGGCGTTCGCAGGGAGATCAACCAGTTGCGTGTTCGGGATGAAGCTTTTGTCCGAGACCTTTGCCTGCAGAGTCTGCTCGCCCACGCCCAGATAGTTTCCCGTCACGGCGAGTCGTGTTGAACCGGGCAGGTTAATGCCCGTCGTTCCCTTCGCATTACCGCTGCGCATGTCGATGAAACCCAGTTTTGCGCCAAGATTCCGGTTGAAACTGTCATCTGCCTCGACAATACGTGCCTCAATCATCACCTGCCGCGTAGGCACATCAGTCAGCTGTATCAGCTTGCGTACTTCCTCAAGCCGGCTGGGCGTATCGGTGACAAAGAGCTTGTTGGTGCGCGGCTCTGCCGATGCGCTACCGCGGCGTGACAGGATACTCCCGCGCCCCACCTGCCCGTCCAAGCCGAACACCTGCCTAAAAGCATCGGCCTTCTGATAATTCAGCTGAAAAGTTTCGGTGATCAATGGCTCCAGCTCGGAAATCTGCGCTTTCTGCTCAAGCTCAAGCCGTTCTTTTGTCAGCAGCTCGTCCTTGGGTGCGATCCAGAGCACATTGCCATGGCGGCGCATGTCCAGTCCGCGCGCCTGCATCACAATATCCAGCGCCTGATCCCAAGGGACATCCTTGAGCCGCAGAGTCAGTTGCCCGGTCACGCTGTCGCTGGCCACCACGTTCAGACCCGTGAAATCCGCGATCACCTGCAGCAAGGCACGCACTTCGATATTTTGAAAATTCAGCGATAACTTGTCACCACGATAGCCTCGCCCGTTGGCCGCAGTCTTTGCATCATCGGCGCGCCATGGTCGAACCTCAACGACAAGCCGCTTATCAGTCTGCCAGGCAGTGTGCTCCCACTGCTCGGCAGCGTCGATCTGTAGCCGAACCATGTCACCCTGAGCGCTGGTGCTAATGCTTTGCACCGGCGTGCCGAAATCCCTGACGTCGAGTCGCCGGCGCAACACATCCGGCAGGTGGGTTTTCATGAAGTCAACGATCAGAGATTGCCCTTGCCTGCGGATGTCGACTGCAGCCTGAGCTTGGGACAAGTCAATAATGACTCGCCCGGTATCATGGCTACCACGTCTGAAATCAACATCCAGTAGTGCGTTGCGTTCAACCGCGATTGCACTGGCAGCCGATGCGCCAGACGTCAACAGCGCTTTGTCAGAAAAATTCAGAATGAGCGTGTTGTCCTGCACGCGACTAGCAAAGGGTATCAAGCGCTTGAGCGCGATCACCAGACGGGTACGTCCGGCCACCTGCACGATATCAACATGGCGTAAATCGCCAATGTCCAGCAATCGCCGGGTGCGCCCGGTGGCGTTTTGCGTATCTGCAAAATCCAGCACCAGCCGAGGTGGACTGGTGGTCGAGAAGCTTGATGGCTCCGCTACCGGTACTTGCTTGAATGTTAATTTCAACTGTGCCTGATTTCCGTCGCGCGCAGCTTGTATGTCAGTCATCGCATTTGGTTCAGCGCGAACAAGGCACACGTGCATCATGAAACCCAATATCCACAGGCCTTTCCAAAGAAGGGAATGAGAGAAAGGGCTCATTGACCGCCGTGGATGGATAGTTGCACTTTGCGCGTCGTCCAAGTCCCTGTAGTTTCCTGCACGACTTCCTGAATATCGATGGCGGACTCGGAGATATCGATCACCTTTCCCTGGTCCTGTCCCAGATGATCTCCCCGTCGCACCTGATAGAGCACCTTGTCTGCCTGCACTAGGGCCAACGCCTGCCCACGCCGCTGCAAACTACCCACCATTCGAAGACTGTCGAGCGGATAGGACTCGAGGGGCTCTCGGGCTCTTTGTGGATCAGGTAGTGCGCCATTGATCGATGTGGCGGAAGCAGCTACGGTAATTTTTATCTGGCTGAAAGGGTCCACTTGATCAGCAGCGTGATAAGTGATTGGCTGCAGCACCGACGGCTCAGAAACGGATGCGATGGCGGGCGGCGCATCGCTGCGAACCTTCTTCATCCATGCATGCAATTCTTCGTCTCGAGGACTGCTGCACCCCGCGACGATAAACAAAAGCAGCGGGTAAATTACTGACCACCCTCGCTGCCCACTCATGGTTTCCGACCTTTCTGCGTGACCGCATCCGCAGGCTTGTCGACCAACTGCTGATTCTCAGCGACATCAAGATAGCGGTAGGTATGAACAATGGCCTGAAAGGACAAACGCTCTTTTTGTCGCGTGATAGTGATGTGATCCATGGTGACAATGCGCGGCAGGTTGGCAAGGTCACTGACGAAACCAGCCAGCGCGTGATAATCGCCTGAAAGTCGAATGTCTATCGGCAGCTCCGCATAATGCTCGCCAAGTTGCAGTTGTCCCGGTTTGAACAGTTCGAACTGAAGCCCGCGACCGATACCCGCTTGATTGATCTCGTGCAGCATGGCATCCATTTCCGACCGGTTTGGTAACTGACGCTCAAGGGTTGCAACTTGTTGTGTAACACGCGCTTTCTGTGCACGAAGTAGCTCAAGGTTTTTGGACTGGATGACTTTTTCGCGAAAGGCAATTCTGAGTTTTTCTTCTTGCGCCGCCCCAAGTTCAAGTTCTTCCCACTGGCCGATCCAGCACAGCCAGGCACCCGCCGCGACCACAGCGAGAATGAATGTCAAAAGCAATAACAGCTGGGGTAATCGCGGCCAGAGTCCCGGGTGTCGCTCGCGCAGGCCGCTGAATTGCCCCACCCAAGCCTCGGGGTAACGCACAGAGAATGCCTGCAGACCATTCATCGACGACCTCTCGCTGAGTCGGGTTTCGATGGGGGTAAGGCGACGGAAAACTCGAACAGTCTGCGGCTCTCTCTGCCCTCGCCAAGATTGGTGGATTTGATCTCCACCAACTCTGGCTGCTCAATGGGCATTGATGTACGCTCAGGGGCGAGGTTGTGCAGTAACTCAGAGACACGTCCATTCGAGACAGCATACCCCGAGAGCATCAAGCGATCGCCTTGGGCCATTGATTTCAGCATGACGCCCTCGGGGATATGTGTCACCAATTCTTGAAGGAGTTGAACCGGCTGGTGGCGATCGCGCTGCAGCGCCTCGACCGCACGCTGCCTAGCCTGCAATGCCTGAATGTCGCGTTTGAGGCTGGCGATCTCATGCAAACGCGTATCCAGTAGCGCTATCTCCGATGTCAGTAGGGCATTGCGTTCGGCCTGGATCTGTACTCGCTGCTCATTGAAAAACCAGACTACTAAGAGAATGCTCAGTCCCAGTAATCCACCGAGCATAAGCTGGCGCTGGAACAGCTGCTTTTTCTGGCGTCGATGATCCTCACGCCAGGGAAGAAAATTGAATCGAATCATGACGTCGCGTGCAGTGTCGCCAGTCCGCAGGCGAGAAGGCAACACGATGCATCCGCTCTTAGCAAGGCTTCATCAATGGTGGGTGACAATGCCATAGCGCTGAAAGGATTCGCCAGCTGAACCGATAGTGACAGACGATCACCCAGCACTGCGGGCAACATGGGCAGGTGGTCGATTGGTCCTGCGAGCAGCACCGTTTCCGGGCCGGCATGCTCAGCACCACTGGCGTGCAGCTGCATCGCCCGCCGTATCTCCTGGCATGCCACGTCGTGAAACGCCTCTGCCAGCGCTGCCGCCTGTTCGGGACGACGACTGATCTCCTGCTCCAGCTTATGCAATCCCAGGCTCAATTCGCGCTCGAAGGCGATCTGGCCTCCGCGTACCACGGAAAAATGGCTAGCGTCGCGACCGAGTTTCAAAAGCACATAGCTGGATTGTTCAATGGATTGATCGACGTAATGATTTGGCGCTAGTGTTGGCGGGTTGGCAGCATGCCAGTCATGGAGCGCCACCGCCCCCAGCAAGGCCTGCTGCTCTACGTCAACGGCAACCGCTTGCAGGCCGACCGACTCGGCCAATGACACCCGCTCATCGATTTTTTCTTTGCGTGCCGCGACCAGCATCACATCGATCTTGCCCGGATCATCTGCGGAAGGTCCGATCACTGCAAAATCCAGCCTGAGTTCATCCAGGGAGAAAGGCAGGGTATCCTCCGCGTCCGCCTCTACCTGGGATTCCAGCTCCTCGTCGGACAGATCGTCGGGTAGCCGAAGAACCTTGCGTATGACCAGCCCCGATGGCAAAGCAAGCGCTGCGCGACGTACCGGGGTACCAGATTCGGTCAATGCCTCAAGCAACGCTTGAGACACCAGTGCCGAATGAACGATATTCCCGTCCCTGATAGCACCATGGGGCAACATCCTTCGTGCATAACATTCAACACGCCAGCGCCCTCCAACTGCGGACAACTCGATCACGCGAACCGCATCAGCACTGAGATCAATTCCCAGCACGGGCGCTGCACGCTTACCGGAGAACCATCCCAGACACTGTCGCCAGCCAATTTCCACAGCACGCTTCCCATCGCAGATTGTCTTTTTAAAAACTGGCGGATGCTAGCAAGCGACTTTTCTCCGTGTAAAGCAACGCTGAGGTCTCGTTGTCAAATCCTGACGCAATCGCCGACGGGCACGCTGCAAACTCAGAGCTAACCGAGCTCAGCGTCTGAAGTTGTCGGATGAGCGAGCCGCTATAATGACTCTTGTCAAGCGAGGTACTCGCTTAGTTTTTCTGCTTTCGAATGAACTCACCTACACCGCAAGGGGATGCGCCCTCCGGTTCTCGCCCTTCTCCACTGCCCGCCCCTGTCAAGCTGGCACTGAGCCTCTTTGGTCTGCTTACCGGCGTGGCCGTGATCGGCGTGCTGCTGGTCAGCTTCATGATGATGATGGCGTATCCGAATCTGCCAGATATTGATTCGCTGGCGACTTACCAGCCAAAGATGCCGCTGCGAGTTTTTTCGGCCGATAACATGCTCATCGGTGAGTTCGGTGAAGAGCGCCGCAGCCTGGTCCGCTACAAAGATATTCCCAAGGTGATGAAGCAAGCTGTACTGGCCATTGAGGATGATCGCTTCTACGAGCATGGCGGTGTCGATTACTGGGGCATTCTTCGGGCGGCGGTTCACAACGCACTGGGCGGTGCCCGCCAAGGGGCATCGACCATCACACAGCAGGTCGCCCGTAATTTTTTTCTCTCAAGCGAGCAGACCATCAAACGTAAATTGTACGAAGTACTGCTGGCATGGAAGATAGAAAAGACCTTGACCAAAGATCAGATTCTTGAGTTGTACATGAACCAGATCTATCTGGGTCAGCGCGCCTATGGCTTTGCGTCAGCCGCGCAAATTTATTTCGGTAAAAAACTGTCGGACATCACTGTCGCAGAGGCAGCCATGCTGGCCGGGCTGCCAAAGGCGCCCTCCGCGAACAATCCAGTAGTAAACCCGAAGCGCGCCAGAGGACGTCAGCAGTACATCCTGCAGCGTATGCACGATCTTGGCTACATCACGACGGCACAGTACGAGCAGGCGCGCGATGAAAAACTGAAAATAAAAATGGACAGCAACGAATTCGGTGTGCATGCCGAATATGTCGCCGAGATGGCAAGGCAAATGGTCTATGAGCAGTTCAAGGAAGATACCTATACGCGAGGCCTGAATGTATTCACCACCATTACCAAGGCAGATCAGGACGCGGCTTACCTCGCGCTACGACGCGGGGTACTCGACTATGAAAAGCGTCAGGCCTATCGCGGCCCCGAGGGTTACATGGACATCCCGGCGGATAAAGGCGAAGCAGAAGCGGCGATCGAATCTGAACTGGCCGAGCATCCGGACAGCGATGGCATGGTCGCCGCCGTCGTCTTGGCAACCGCACCAAAGAGCATTCGAGCACTACTGGCCTCTGGAGAGGAAATCACGATTCCGGAAAATGGCTTGGGGCAAGCGGCCAGCTCTCTGACCGACAAAGTGCCCGCCAACAAGCGCATACGCCGTGGCGCCATCATTCGAGTAATGCAGGAGGGACAGGGCTGGGCCATCATCCAGTTACCCGAAGTGGAATCGGCATTCGTATCGGCAAGCGCGGAGGATGGTGCGATACGCGCGCTTGTGGGCGGGTTTGACTTCAGTCGCAACAAGTTCAATCATGTCACGCAGGCTTGGCGTCAGCCGGGTTCTTCGTTCAAGCCCTTCATTTATTCGGCCTCTCTGGAGAAAGGTCTGTCACCCGGCACCATCATCAATGATGCACCGATTACCTTCGATGCATCGCAGACCGGTAGCCAGGCATGGGAACCCAAAAACTACGACAACAAATACGAAGGCCCGATGTCGATGCGCAAGGGCTTGTCGAAGTCGAAGAACATGGTGTCAATCCGGATTCTCGAAAAAATCGGGCCACAATATGCGCAAGAATATGTGACGCGGTTCGGCTTTGACCCCGAAAAAAATCCGCCCTACCTCACGCTGGCGCTGGGCGCTGGTGCCGTGACGCCACTGCAACTCGCAGGGGCCTATGCTGTTTTTGCCAACGGCGGCTACAAGGTGAATCCTTACCTGATCTCGAAAATCACCGACAATAATGGCAAGACTTTGTTTGAGGTGAACCCCGAGAAAGCTGGCGACGAAAGCCTGCGGGTGATCGATTCGCGTAATGCCTTTCTTGTCGACAGCATGCTCAAAGACGTGATCAAACACGGTACCGCAACGCGCGCGCTGTCATTGAAACGCAGCGATATAGCGGGCAAGACAGGCACCACGAATGATTCAATCGATGCCTGGTTCGCGGGTTATCACCCCAAGCTGGTTGGCGTGGCCTGGATAGGCTTTGACAAGCCCCGGAATCTGGGTAATCGAGAGACAGGCGGCGGACTGGCGTTGCCGATCTGGATTGGCTACATGCAAAAAGCCCTGCAGGCGCTGCCCGCGCAGGAGCGTGAACTGCCGCAGGGGATCACGACAGCGGGTGGCGATTATATGTATTCGGAATATTCGGAGGGCGGCGGGAGCGTGAATTCCTTAGGCGTCACACCGCAAGCACCTCCAGAGACCAAACCGCCAACAGAAAAACATGAAGAGGGGCAGAAGAGCGAATTATTCTGACGCACGCTCAGAAGATCAGTGGCATCCCGGCCTGCGCTGAAACCAACGATGAGAGTGCGGCAAACAGCTCCGAGCCATCTCGGGTATCCAACCAGCGGTCGCCAGTCATCCTGTAGTGAAAGCCGCCGGAGCGTGCTGCAACCCAAATTTCCTGCATAGGCGCCTGTGTATTGACGATGATCTTCGAGTTGTGCTCGATGAATTCTATCTCCAGCACGTTGCCACTGCGGCTGCACTCCAGATCGATATTCGCTGCATCGGCTGCCCGCTCGAGGCGCGATTCGATATTGTCCAGAACGGCCTCTGCCGCGGCCAAGAACTCAGATTCTGTCATGCTACACTCCTCGTGTTGTTACCAAGACCTTGGACCTATCTCGTCAGGATGATGGCAGGGCGACAATACCGCAAACCATGCAGACGTGCGGCAAAGTATTGTCAGCGCCGCCGGCGACCTGACGAGATACGTTCTATCTACTCTGTGAATCTCGTGAATATCTGGTCATGACCACGCTGCGCATGATTCTAGCGACGTTTCTGATCGCCAGCGCGACTGCTTGCGGCCAGACAGGGCCGCTTTACCTGCCTGACAAGCCTCGGCCCACCGCACCCTCGTCAAATGTCGACCAGCCAGAACCTTCATCGCGCCAGCCCTGATTGACCATGTCTCACTTTGTTTATGTGAACGGCAAACTGCATGTCGAGCAGGTGCCGCTTGATCGCATCGCCGCTGAGTTCGGCACCCCCGTGTATGTGTACTCCAGCGCCAGCCTGACAGAGAATTTTCTGGCTTACGCTAACGCCTGTCGCCAGCATGGGCGGGGTGATCAGGGTGCGCTGGTCTGCTATTCGGTAAAGTCCAACTCCAATCTTGCCGTGTTGAGTCTTTTGGGCAGACTGGGCTCGGGTTTTGACATCGTCTCCGGCGGAGAGCTGGAGAGAGTGATTGCAGCCGGCGGCAACACGCGCAAAGTGATCTTTTCCGGCGTAGGCAAGACGCGGGAGGAGATGCGCTTCGCACTGTCAGAGGACATCCTCTGCTTTAACGTTGAATCAATTCCCGAGCTGCACCGGCTCAACGAGGTCGCGGGTTCGGGGGGCAAGCGTGCGCGCGTGTCGCTACGCGTGAATCCTGATGTTGATCCTAAAACGCACCCCTACATCTCGACCGGCCTAAAAGAAAACAAGTTCGGTATCGCTTTTGAGGATGCGCTGGCCACCTATCGCGTTGCCGGATCGCTGCCCCACCTCGACGTGACCGGCATTGACTGCCACATTGGCTCGCAATTGCTGGATGACGCGCCCCTGCTCGAGGCACTCGACAAGGTAATCGAGCTGGCCGACCAGTTGCAGGATGCAGGTATCGACCTGCATCATCTTGACATTGGCGGCGGCATAGGTATTACCTATGACGATGAAAAACCAGTCGCGGTCGCAGATTATCTGTCACGCTTGTTCGCCCGCATTGATCGCTGGCGCGCCGAACGACATGGTGGGCGTCCAATGACGATAATGTTCGAGCCGGGCCGCTCCATCGTTGGAAACGCCGGCGTACTGGTCACCGAGGTGCATTATCTGAAGCATGGCAGCAGCAAGAATTTTGCCGTCGTGGATGCCGCCATGAATGACCTGATGCGTCCGGCCATGTACGAAGCCTGGCATGGGGTTTTGCCGTTATCTGAGCCGCGTTCGCCCGCGCGGGTGTACGACATCGTTGGCCCTGTCTGCGAATCTGGCGACTGGCTGGCGCGTGAGCGATCGCTGGCGGTTGCGCCGGGCGACCTGCTGGCGATCATGTCTGCGGGGGCTTATGGCATGACAATGGCATCGAACTACAACACACGCGGGCGTGCGGCAGAGGTGCTGGTCGAGGGTGATCAGTTCAGGCTGATACGTCGGCGGGAAAAACCTTCTGATCTGTTCGCACTGGAAAATATCTGAACAAGCATCAGCCCGACTGGCTCCTTCATTGATGCTCACGCCAGCGAAACACAAGCCTCGATAAAAGCAGTATGCCAACGACGGCACCCAGCAGGAGCGGATCGTCCAGATTGTTTTTGCCAGACCTCATCCACCCGAAATGCAAAATGGCCAGCGCGGCGATCAGATAGATCAGCCGGTGCAGCTGCAACCAGCGGCGCCCAAGCCAGCGGCGCACGCGTCCCGGACTGCTCGCCGCCAGCGGCACGAGCAGCGCAAAGGCAACGAAACCCACGGTGATGAACGGGCGCTACAGTACATCGCGCCACATCTCTTCCAGATCAAAAAAATGATCGAACCACAGGAAGCAAAGGAAATGCAAGCAAGCATAAAAGAATGTGTACAGGCCCAACATACGCCGAAAGCTGAGGAGTACGTGGAGACTCGTTAACCGGCGCAAAGGCGTAATCGCCAGAGTCAGACAAAGAAAATACAGCGTCCAGTCGCCACTGGCACGGGTCACGAACTCGATAGGGTTGGCACCTAGTTTATCCTGAAAGCCAAGATACACTGCCCGCGACAGAGGCAAAAGCCCGGCCGCAAACACTGCCAGCTTCACTGAGCGCAGGTGCTGCAGTAAAAGTGTCTGCATGAGCAGGATCAGAAGAATTTTTTCAGATCCATGCCCGCATAGAGCGAGGCGACCTCAGGATACCCATTGAACATCAGAGTCTTGCGTTTGCGGGTAAATAACCCATCTTCGCCGATGCGCCGCTCGGTCGCCTGCGACCAGCGGGGATGTGAGACCTCCGGGTTGACGTTGGAGTAAAAGCCGTATTCCTCAGGTGCCGCACGACCCCATGCGGTCCGGGGCTGCTGTTCAGTGAAACGGATGCGCACGATGGACTTGGCTGACTTGAAGCCGTATTTCCAGGGAACGACGATCCGCACCGGCGCGCCATTTTGATTCGGCAGTACCTGACCGTACAGGCCGACACACAGCAAGGTAAGCGGATGATTTGCTTCGTCAATGCGCAGACCCTCAGTGTAGGGCCAGTCCAGAACGCGGCTGTTGACACCCCGCATTTGGGCGGGGTCAGCCAGCGAGGTGAATTCAACGAATTTCGCATTGCCCGTTGGCTCAGCCTTGCGGATCAACTCGGCAAATGAATAGCCAATCCAAGGGATTACCATCGACCAGCCCTCGACGCAGCGCAGGCGATACAGCCTCTCTTCCAGTGGTGCGAGCTTCAAGAGCGCGTCAATGTCCAAGGTCAGGGGTTTCTTCACCTCGCCGTCGATGCGCACAGTCCATGGACGGGTCTTGAGAGAGCCCGCGTATATCGCAGGATCACCCTTATCCATGCCAAACTCATAAAAATTGTTGTACGTCGTCGCATCGTCGAAACGGGTGGGCTTGTCCTTTGCCGTAAATGCGGGGTTGGCCGGCGCCGTCAGTTGCCGCATGCCGCCCTCGGCTGAAGCCGCATCCAAGGCAACACCCGTTGCGCTCAGTACGCCCGCTGCTAGCTGGCTCAGAAACAACCGGCGCGATTCAGCCAGATGGCGGGGCGTGATCTCGGACGCTGCAGGCTTGGCAAAGTGAGCACATCTGATCAGCATTGCATACTCCGTGAGAGCGCCCCAAAAGCCTATACCCGTATCGCCGCCGCGAGCGCTGAATGAAACAAACCCTTCAGGTAGCCGGCAGCCGTCTCATAACTCACCGTAGGAATGCAGCCCCGACAAGAACATATTCACCCCCAGGAACGCAAATGTCGTCACCAGCAATCCGATCACAGACCACCACGCGGCGACCTGCCCACGCAAGCCCTTCATCAGACGCATGTGCAACCAGGCCGCGTAATTGAGCCAGACGATCAGTGCCCAGGTTTCTTTTGGGTCCCAAGACCAGTAGCCACCCCAAGCGTCTGCCGCCCACAGCGCACCAAGGATGGTGGCAATTGTGAAGAAAGCAAAACCCACCGCAATCGCCTTGTACATGATGTCATCCAGCACTTCCAGCGGGGGAAGACGATCTTCAAAAACCGCTTTTGATTTGAGCAGGTAGGCAATCCCGACCATGGCAGCCAGGGCAAACGTACCATAACCAATGAAGTTAGCGGGCACATGGATTTTCATCCACCAGCTCTGTAGTGCAGGTACCAGTGGCTGGATTTCATGTGCATCTCGACTGGTCATGTACCAGAGCAGAAAACCGACGGCAGCCGAGATGATCAGCAGGATGAAGGCACTCACCTGACGAGTCTCGTACTTGCCTTCATAAAAAACCGTGAACAGCGCAGTAATCAGACAGAACAGGATGAAAACTTCGTACAAGTTCGAGACAGGGATATGCCCGATATCAGCGCCCAGCAGATAGGATTCATACCAGCGGACCATCATGCCGGTAAAACCCAACAATATCGCCGCCCAGCAGAGCTTGCTTCCGATGGCACCACCAAATTCAGAGCGCGCAAGCAATCCACCCCAGTGGAAAAGGGTAGAGAGGAAAAACAGCGTGCTCATCCATAAAATCGCGGACTGACTGGATAACAAATACTTGAGCCAGAAGCGTGACTGCGCCATCTCGAGATCGCTGTGGTAGAGCGAAATGGCACTGATGGACAAGACGCCAATAAGCAGCATCAACAGCCGCGCCGGCCGCCAGTACCAGCCCAGACCCGCAAAGGTGGGCACTGCGGCCAACAAGATACCTTTTTCGTAGATATCCATGAACTCGCCATAGCGGTTCAGCGCAAACAGCGCAGCGGCCATCAGCAGCGCGGCAAAAATCCAATCGAACAGGCTACGGTTTTTCAGAAAACCGGGGCTTTCTTCATAGCTGGGGTTCTGGGTGAGTTCCATCGCGTTTCTCCGGACAGCGGCATCTGATGCAGTCTTTCAGACGTCGCCTGACTAGCAATTAAAAGAAGTATAGTGCAGCAGTCGCCACCTTGCTTTGGATCCCGGCAGCGATCACGGCCGGTCGTCAGTGCGGCAGATGTGCTTTCAGGCGCTCGAATTCTTTGTCGAAATCCAAGCTGCGGCGCTGGGTACTCATCGCCATCAGTGCGTGACTTTGACCATCGCCTGAGGGCCGAATCCAGACCCAGAGCCGTCGCTCGCGCACATACAGCATCGAAAACACACCCAGTACCAACAGCAGGCACCCCAGATAAACGACGTTCTTTCCAGGGGATCGCGTGATCTGAAAGACCGAGGCTTTGACCTGATCAAACCCCTTTAGCTGCAAGAGTACGGGCGCTTCGTAGAAGAAGGCATCGGCCATCGCATTGGTGGCCAGTTGAAGGAAGCGACCATTTTTTTCATCAGCGACCATCGCCGGAAGACCCTCCTTTTCACGCGCGATTTGCCATAATTCCCACAGGCTGCCGTTGAGTATCTTCATGAAAATGTCGGCGGCTTTTTCCTGTTGGTCCTCGGGCAGCTTGCCGATGAAGCGTGCAATCGCGACATAGCCGGTCGACTCCCGATCGCCAACAAACACAGTCAGGCTACGCAGGGCTGACGCCTTGAGCTGCTCGCGCAGTTGCGAGTTCGGACCCGCACTCAGAGGTACTGTCTCCGCGTAGCGACGTGCGGCTTTTTCGCGAAGGTCGGTGTCAGCCAGGGCAGCGCGCAGACGCATCCATTCATTCATGGTGCCTTTGTCATCTGCGGGAATGCGTAGATAACGGAACTGCTCAGCCGGCGAATCGCGAAGGCCGGCGAGAAAGACTTCCGCGCCATCGATAGTCACAGGAAGCATGTAGTTGTTGAACTCGCGCGCCTGTCCGTTCTTGTCGCGTAATTTGTACTGCACACTAGGACCGACATTTTTAAGATCTTTGTTTTTCTTGTTACTAGCGGCGGAACCCAGTTGCTGATCAAGTTTGACAGAGAATTTTTCATTGAAGCTCTTGCCCTGATCAACGGCACGCACGTCCTGCCCATTGGCCGCCGAGGTGTTCTCGACATTAAAAGGACGGAAGCCTGACCATTCAATAGTGTATTCCGCGCCTGAACTGCCCAGCAAGGGCGTGGACTTGCCGACCTCTCCCTCGAGCTGAAAGCTTTGATGACTCACACCACTCATGGGATGCCCAACTAGCGTCAAATGACTGCCACCATCTTCGAAGCTGGACTGATACACAGCGAGGCCTTTGTAAACCAGCGGCTCGTTGACCTTGATGGTCGCCGGGAAAGTCTTTCCTGTCTCATGATCAGTGACCACCACCTCGCTGGCAAAGAGTTTTGGCATGCCAGTTGGATAAAAATCGATGATAAATTTCTGCAGGCGTAACGTGAAAGGCAATTCCTGGATCATCACGCCTTCACTCATAGGCAGTATCGTGGTATTGCTGCTCGCACCCTCTGGAATGAAGGTGTTGCCGCGAAATGTGGGATTGCTCGTTCCCAGTCGGTGTTTGGCCGGAATCTCGGCAATGATGCCGTTGCCGACGAAGGGATGTTTATCGAACAGCCATCGCTGCAGATGAATTGGCAGATTGGAATCGAGCAAACCGCCGATGCATATGATCACAATGGCCGCATGGGCGAAGATATAACCCAGCTTGTTTGCGGCTCCCGTCTTGGCAGTCACCAATACGGCGTCAGCTTTCTGGACAAGCTTGACCTGAAAACCGCCCGCTGCAACACGGCGCGCAGTTTCTTGCGCCACTGCGGTAGGCTCCCCCGTGCTCTGCCACTCGACATGATGATGGAAATTTCGCAGCGATTGTTCGCGAACATGATCACGCCAGCTGCGCATGTCGGCAATCATCTTGGGTGCATTGCGAGCAATGCACAGCGATGTGGAGGTTACAAGAAAGGCCATGATCAATAAGAACCACCAGGCCGAGTACACCGAGTAGATAGAAAAACGCGCAAAGATCTCAAACCAGAACGGGCCGAACTGGTTTACGTAGTTCGGCATCGGCTCGTTTTGGGTGACGACCGTGCCGATCACCGAGGCAATCGATATCACTGTCAGCAGACTGATCGCAAACCGCATCGACGAGAGCAGTTCAACGACGTCCGAAAGCCAGCGTCGGCGGGTCTGTAAAACAATGCCTTCTGTACTCGTGCTCATCCCGTATGCTTACCTGTCTTGTCTCTTGACTGCGGGCGCCCAAGGGCTCGCGAAATAAAAAAGGGCGGCAGCAGCCACCCCCTTCGATTAACGCCGCTCACTGTCGACGCTTGGTTCAATAATCCGATCTGGTCCGGAAACGATTCCGGATGACAGATTATTTGAGGCCGGCGATGTAGTCGGCAACTGCCTGCATCTCTTCATCGGACATGCGCTTGCCCACCGCTGTCATCTGCGTGCTGTTTGCGCGGGCGCCCGTACGGAAGTTAGTCAGCTGAGCGACTGTGTAATCCTGATGCTGGCCACCAATGCGCGCGAACTGCGCGGGGATGCCAGCGCCGGTGGGGCCATGGCAGGCAGCGCAGGCAGGCACGTTCTTTTCGGCGATGCCAGCTCGGTAGATCTTTTTGCCCAATTCAATGGTGTCCTTGTTCTTAGCAGCGCCGGGCTGCTGCTTCTGCTGCTCAAGATAGGCAGCCAAATTGCGGATGTCTTCATCGCTCAGCGCCTTGGCGATTGCAGTCATCACGGCATTGTTGCGTGCGGGGCCCTTGAAATCGTACAGCTGCTTTTGAAGGTACGCCTCATGCTGCGCGGCAAGCTTGGGGTTTTGCGTGATGCTTGAATTACCGGCATTGCCATGACAAGCGACACAGGCAAGAATGCCACGCGATGCATCGCCATTGGCATACAGAGCGCCGCCCTTGTTGGCATCTGCAGCAGGCTGTGCCTTGTTCTCAGAGGCCGCAGTCATCGATGCGAGGGCCAGAGCAGCCATGGAGACGAACTTCACGAACGACGGTAGAGCACGATTCATTCAAACACCCGGGAATTGAAATAGGATTTTTTGAACTGCAGCCCAATGTGTCCGATTGGACCACTGTTTTTTGAGTTAATAACAACCCTGCATTGTACTACAATGGGTGACCGTCGCCTGACCCAATGCCGCTCTGGCAACGATTTATGTCCGCTCTCTGGCAAGCCCGATTCTTCACTACCGTTAACCGGCTCGGAGATTTACCAAAATATAAAGTCCCGGAAATTGCTTTCGCAGGACGATCAAACGCGGGTAAATCCACGGCTATCAACCTGCTGTGCAATCAAAAGCATCTGGCATTCGCGTCCAAAACGCCGGGCCGCACGCAACACATCAATTTTTTCTCCATAGGTGGCGCGCGGGTGGGTCAGCATCGCAAGGACCCGACGCGCACCGAGGAAATACGCGCGTTCCTTGTCGATCTGCCGGGTTACGGCTATGCAGAGGTCTCCGGCTCGGCCAAAGATCATTGGCAAGAGCTGCTGGGCCGCTATGTGCAAGTTCGTGATCCTCTCGTCGGCATGGTGCTGATCATGGACGCACGCCGGCCGTTCACGGAGCTAGATATTCAGATGCTCGAGTGGTTCGCCAGCACCGGGAAGCCCGTTCATTGCCTATTAAGCAAGGCAGATAAGCTGAACCGAAGCGAGGCCGCTGATGCACTGCGACTTGCACACACGGTGCTGTCAAGTTATGTTGACGAGACTGGCATGCCGCTTCCTTTTACCGCGCAGTTGTTTTCGGCGACCAAGCGGATCGGAATCGGTGACGCTGACGCTAAAGTTCGCGCACTGCTGGGACTGAGCGAAGCGGCGGCAACCAATGCCGCACCCTCAGAGGAAAACGCATAAAAAAACCCCTGGAGAAAGGGGAAGGTCTCCAGGGTTCAACGCCGAGCCACCCTCTGGCAGAACGGCCCCGCTCAGGGAGGAGAAGCGGGAGGTGAACAGTCACCTGTTAGTCTGAGGGCAGGCAGTTGGAAAAGTTCGGGATTCACCTCGCATCGCGAAGTCCTGGCCAGTGGCAGACATTCACAGGTACCGGAAGCTCGTTTTCAACACACCATCGCACAACCCTTTGATACCGATTGCCATGTCACTACACCCTCAGCCTTTGTTTCCTGCCATTCGCATGCGACGGATGCGGCGCGACGCGTTCTCCCGCGCCATGATGCGGGAGAACGTTATCACGCCAGCTGACCTGATCTATCCCGTGTTCATTCTAGATGGTAAAAACAAGCGGGAGGCAGTCGCTTCGATGCCCGGTGTGGAACGCCTGTCGGTGGACCAACTGCTACCAGTCGCCGAAGATTGCATGAATCTGAAAATTCCTGCGCTGGCACTTTTCCCTGTGATTGATACCTCGCTGAAGACACCGGACGGCATCGAAGCGACCAATCCGCAAGGCTTGGTCCCGCGTGCAGTGCGCGAGCTGAAAAAGCACTTCCCGGAACTGGGCATCCTGACCGATGTCGCCCTTGATCCTTACACCAGCCATGGTCAGGATGGCGTTCTGGATGAGCATGGCTATGTACTCAACGACGAGACTACGCCCCTGCTGGTCAGTCAGGCACTGGTGCAGGCCCAAGCTGGTGTGGATATCGTCGCACCCTCGGACATGATGGATGGTCGGATCGGCGCGATACGAGAAGCGCTCGAAGCCAACAAGCATATCCACACACGTATCATGGCGTATTCGGCAAAGTACGCCTCAGCCTACTATGGCCCATTCCGTGATGCGGTCGGCTCGGCGGCCAATCTTGGCAAGGGCAGCAAGGCCACCTACCAGATGGATCCAGGCAATAGCGACGAAGCGCTTCGGGAAGTAGCGCTGGATATTGCCGAAGGTGCGGACATGGTGATGGTCAAACCCGGCATGCCTTATCTGGACATCGTACGACGGGTTAAAGATGAATTCCGGATGCCTACCTATGCTTATCAAGTCAGCGGCGAGTACGCGATGATCAAAGCTGCGGCCCAGAATGGCTGGGTCGACCATGACAAGATCATGATGGAAGCGATGTTGTGCTTCAAGCGTGCCGGCGCAGACGGCGTGCTGACCTATTTTGCAAGGGATGTCGCGCGATTACTGACCTCGCCTAACTAGCTCGCTCCCCGGCTACCGACCACACCAGCGGGCAAGCCCACTCTACCCGCGACCCCGACCGGTTCTACGGATCAAGATCACCCTGGTGGTCGTGTAGCGCCACGATCCTACTCACCAGCAACACGAGACGGAACAGAAATTCCAGATGAGTCACTTATCTGGAGGATTATTTGCGTTTCACTTCGACACAAACAAATTCGTCGGTTTTTAACCACAAATATCCTGATCTGAGGCGCTGCAACTGAGCAAGACCTCGCGATGAGTTCGTAAGCCGATGGCGGCGCGACAAGGCAAATTCTCAACTAGGAGGACCTGTGACAACTTCTTCCGCAAAATTTGCATTTCAAATAAATCCGCAAAAACAATTTTCAGAGTTACAAACCAACTCGGATGAACTAATTATTGGCAGCAAAAAAGAGCAAATCAAATGCAAAGACGGCTCGACAAAAAATATGATTGTATTTTTTGTCGCACATAAAGACAGTCTCGATAATTTTCAAAGACAAGGGGTTGCGCGAAGCAAAAGTCAAACACTCGAGGATTTTAGAAAATTTTGCATGGCACAAAATAAAGATCTTACTACGACTCAGTTCGCACACAGTATGCGAACTATTAAAAATGCAGATTCGAGTTTACTAGTGGCGAAGAAAAAGAATTTTTTTGATGACATAAGGCTCGATTATGATCGCAAGACAGAGTTGTCTTATAACATCCTTGCCAAAAACTTCTCCAAGGCCAGCGAGAGCGGGCTGTTAATGCGGGTTGCCAACGAGACGGACGATAGCGCTAGCCTCATCGAGACTGACTATGTGGCGCCGAAAAAAAATTCATTTCCGCCGCCCACTGAGGGAAAAAGGAGAATTCTGCAAAGTGATTCTGTGGGTCTTGCCCAACCTTCGGCATCGGTTAATAGCGAAATCACAGAGATCCATACAGAGGATAAATCATCTCAATCGCTTAACGACCCCAATGATCGACTTGTAGACAGCAAGCCGATCCGTCACCCCATCTCCCGCGAAAAGCATATTCATCACCGGCGGGTGGATAGGACAGACATCTCACAAACAGCCAAAACAAGCGAGACATGAAATCCCGAACGGAGTGAGTTTGGCATCAAAAGGATAAATCTGCTCTACACAGCGACGAAACATGTTGTCTCGATGACGTCCGTGGGACGAAACTCCGGATGTAAAAACGTCCGCATACGCGGACGCTATTACAGGTTCTCAGATTGAGGTTATTTGTTTGGCTGGGGTGTAATCCGCAGATAAGGCCGCGGCGCCGAATAACCCTTCGGATATTTCTGTTTGATCACGGCCTCATCCTGCACGGACAGCGGGATGATCACATCATCACCATCCTTCCAGTTACCTGGCGTGGCCACGGTATAGCCGTCGGTTAGCTGCAGTGCATCGATCACTCTCAGTACTTCGTCGAAATTACGACCTGTGCTCATCGGATAAGTGATCATCAGACGTACTTTCTTTTTCGGATCGATAACGAACAACGAACGGACGGTGGCCGTCTCAGACTGATTCGGGTGAATCATGTCATACAGGGTAGACACTGATTTATCGGCATCGGCGACGATAGGAAACCCGACCACGGTTTTCTGAGTATCCTCAATATCCTTGATCCAGTCTTTGTGCTTGTCCGCAGGATCAACAGACAGTGCAATCGCCTTCACATTGCGCTTGTCGAATTCAGGTTTCAATTTTGCCGTCAGGCCCAGCTCGGTCGTGCAGACTGGTGTGAAATCGGCTGGGTGCGAGAACAACACGACCCAAGAGTCGCCCGCCCACGCATAAAAATGGAGCTTCCCAATAGAAGAATCTTGCTCGAAATCAGGCGCGGTATCGCCAAGTCTTATTGTCATCTGGATCTCCTTTGGTTGATGGTGAACAGCCACTATAGCCGCTCGAAATAAAGCTGAAAAATACCATATCGAGCTTTGTGAATAACACTCAGGGAGACGCTGACGAAAACCCCATGTTATGGCGAGCCATCATCGCTGTTTGACGCGGGAGCCGGCCAAATCAACGGCTTGCAGCTATTTCCCAA
Organism: Oxalobacteraceae bacterium; assembly: GCA_900299005.1. Taxonomy (GTDB): domain Bacteria; phylum Pseudomonadota; class Gammaproteobacteria; order Burkholderiales; family Burkholderiaceae_D; genus Pernthalerella. Next base: position 6,082 of record OMID01000106.1, on the reverse strand, counting down.
AAAAGAAATCTTACGATGTTTAATTAATCAGCGCTTCTTCGCTATTTGGCGAACTCGATCGATGCGGTATCTGCATTGGCCCTGCGCAGCGATTCAAGAAAACGCCTAGGGTTCTGGAAGCCGATGACACGCGCAGCCGGCAATTCCTGGGACTGAGCATCAAAAAAAAGAATGCCGGGTGGCCCGAACAAACCAAAGCGCTTGAGTAACGCCTTGTCATCGGCGTCATTAGCGGTCACATCCACTTGCAGAAGCACCATACGGTTCATCGTCGCGTGTACTTCGGGGTCAGTGAAGGTCAGCTTCTCCATTTCCTTGCAAGACACGCACCAGTCGGCATAAAAGTCCAACAGCACGGGCTTTCCATCCGCTGCGGCGAGCGCACGATCGAGCTCGTCTGTGGTCTTGATTCTGGTGAACGCTACTTTGGCCACTCTCTCTCCAGACAGTCCGGCTAGAGGCGCCCAAGGATCGCGACTACCCGTGGCCAACCCCGCCCATTCGATCAAGCCCAGCAGCATGAACATCGTACCGACGAATTTCGCGACTAGTCCAAGATTGGCGCCTCTTATCAAGAAAATGCCGTACCCCACACCGAGCCCCCCCCAGCCAAGCATGAGAAGCCAACTAGGGATCAGGGAATTCACCATCCATAGCGCAAGTGCAAGCATCAGCACGCCGAAGAACGGCTTCACGACTTGCATCCAATGACCCGCGCGCGGCAACAAGGTACCGGCGGACAGACCCACCAGTAGCAGAGGAACGCTCATTCCGACGGCCATGGCGAACAGTGCGCTACCGCCAATCAACACATCGCGTGTCTGGCTGATGTAGACTAACGCACCCGCCAGCGGCGCAGCAACACACGGCCCGACAATCAGCGCGGAAACGGCACCGATGATGAATACGCCGACTAGTTTGCCACCCTTCTGCCGCTCGGAGAAACGGGTCAGCATCAATTGCACAGCAGCCGGCACTTGCAACTGATAGATATCGAACATCGACAAAGACAAGGCTGCCATCATGAACGCAAAGCCTGTCAGGACATACGGACTTTGCAGCGCTGCGGACAAACCCTCGCCGACCAGGCCGGCAGAGATGCCCAATAAGGTATACACGAGTGCCATGCCCAGCGAATACGCAAGCGATAGCAAGAAGGCGCGACGACGCGTAGTTTGCACACCTTCACCAACGATGATGAAAGAGAGTATTGGCACCATCGGCAGCACGCACGGGGTAAACGACAAGCCGATACCCAGCAAAAGAAACAAGGGCAAAATCACCACCAGACTTCGGCTAGAGAGCGAGGCTTCAATACGGCCCATTTCAGTGTCGGGTACCGCTTGAGCAATGCCACGCCTCATGTCTCTGTAAGCATCAGAAGATGAGGCGCCTGTTCCCGCGTTGGAGGCGGGGATACCCGAGTGAGAAAGCTGCATTACCGACGTCATCGGAGCGTAACAAAGGCCTTTGTCGGAGCAGCCCTGGCTAGCCACAGTAAGCGTGAACGCAGCACTCGCCTGAACGGGAATCGAGATCTCCACCCCTTGGCGAAAGGTTTCGACATCTTTCTCGAAATTAGGATCGAATTTGATTTTCCCGCGTGGAATATCAGGCTGACCCAGTACAGCGCCCTCGGCCTTGAATCCAAAGCGATCGCGGTACATGTAATAGCCGTCGGCAATCTGGACATTCACTACGACAGTGCTGGTGTTCATCAGACGCGCACTGACATGGAATGCCTGCTCAGGGGTAAGGAATTCCTCTTCAGCGGTGGCCGTGGTACCGAGCATGAGAATGATCAGTAATCCCACGAGTAGCCAGTGAAGCGATTTACGCATGATCACTCGGCACGTCTGATGAACTTCCTGCTGAAGTTCCTGCTGAAGCTCCTGCTATCACCCAGTGCAAATAGGGTGCATGCCCATCTGTGACAGGCAAGGCAATGACCTCAGGCACCTCATAGGGATGGTTCGCGACAATCTCCTGCTCCAGCTGGTGGTACTGCCGTTGTGTTGTCTTGATCAGAAGCGTGACCTCTGTCGCCTGCTCAACGACTCCCTGCCAATGGTAAATTGATTGCACGCCCGGCATCAGGTTGACGCACGCGGCTAGTCTGGATTGAACCAGCCGACAGGCGAGCGAACGGGCGGACTCCGAATCAGGGAGATTGGTGAGCACGAGCAGTATGGGTTCCATCACGCTGCATATCGTCCGAAATTTATTGCAGTAAGCGTCGTCGGGTAAGCACGGTCGCCAGGTAAAAGCCCGCTGCACAGTAAGCCATGAGCACCAGCAAATGCGCCACAGCTTGTTCAGGCAGGCGGCCCAGAAGCAATGGTCTCACAAGCTGCACGGCGGCGCTGAGCGGTAGAAAATCGGTCGCCGCCTGCAACCAGATCGGCAGCTGGCGCGCCGGATAGTAGACGCCGGACAAAAAAATCATCGGCGTCAGCAGCAAGGTGAAGTAGTAGGTGAAGAAGTCATAACCCCGCGCGATAGCGTTCATGACCAGCGCCAAGGAAGCAAAGGTCATACCGATCAAGAATAGCACCCACGGCACAAAGAGCGTGGTCGGGTACAGACCGATCCCCAGTAAGAACAAGACGCCCAGGATAGCAATTCCGGAGATCATCGCTTTGCTGGCAGCCCACAGCATCTCGGCCAACACAATATCATCCAACTCAAGTGGTGTATTTAGCAATGACTCCCAGGTTTTTTGCACATGCATGCGTGAGAATGCGGAATACAGCGCTTCGAATGAGGCGGCCATCATTACGGACATGGCGATCGAGCCACTGGCGAGAAATTCGATGTACGGTATGCCATCGATGCGCTGTACCAGACTGCCTAGTCCGTAGCCAAATGCGATAAGCGTGATCAGGGGCTCGGCAATATTGCCTATCACGCTCGCCACTGCCAGCTTTCGCCAGACTAGGAAATTGCGCCGCCAGACAGGAATGAAGCGGAGACTGAACGCGGGCAGGCGATAGCAGCGGGTAGTCATCGGTCTTAGTCTCGCATCTCGCGTCCGGTCAGTTTCAAGAACAGATCCTCCAGGTTGGCTGGCCTGTGCAGATAACGCAGCCCGCCTCTCATGGTTAAGCTTTGCAGCAAAGGCTCCGCCTGATGAACGTAGCAAAATACGGTATCGCCGCTGATCTCCATCCGATCAGTCGTCTGCCGCATCTGCTGCGCCCACTCCTCAACGTTGTCTCCATAGACTTCGAGCACCTGCGGTTCGATATGCTCTGCGATCAATTCATGTGGCGCACCCTCGGCGATCATTCGACCATGGTCGAGCACACCCAATCGGTCACACAAGCGCTCTGCCTCATCCATGAAATGTGTGGTAAGCAGGATCGTCTTGCCAGAGGCAAGCAGGCTCTTGAGGCGCTCCCAAATCAGATGTCTTGCCTGAGGATCGAGTCCTGTAGTGGGTTCGTCCATGAAAATCAGGTCGGGGTCATTCACCAGTGCGCGTGCAAGCATCAAGCGACGTTTCATCCCACCCGAGAGTTCAGCAATTCGCGAATGACGTTTGGCGGTCAGGCTCGCGAAATCCAGTAGCCACTGCATTCTCGCCTCCGTCTCGCTTTCACGAAGACCAAAATAGCGAGCGTAGACCTGTAGGTTTTCTTCGACCGTGAAATCTGGATCAAGGCTGTCTATCTGAGGTACGACGCCTACCCGCTGTCGCGCGATACGAGCGTCCACAGGCACAGCATGGCCAGCGAGAGAAATCTCTCCCCGGTCTGGGGTCGCAAGACCAAGGCAAAGTTTCAGCGTTGTGGTCTTTCCGGCCCCATTGGGCCCCAGCAAACCATAGCATTCACCTCGCCGCAAGCTGAAAGAGAGCCCATTGATAACATCCAAGCACGCATCCCCCTCACCATAGGATTTGTGCAGACCATTAACGCTGAGGATGGACATGGAAGGTACGATGAAAAGTTGGGCTTATGAGCTTGCCACAAAGCGCACCGGCACCCCGAGCGCGAAAAGTACAAAAGCCAGGCGAGCCTGGCTTTTTTGGTTCGTAGTGATTATTTACGATGCCTTGCGTCGCAGGACGCTTTTCGTGAAGCTCCGGACTAGGCAGACTCGGGGCGGTCGACCAGCTCGACATACGCCATGGGTGCTTTATCGCCGACACGGAAACCCATTTTCAAGATGCGAAGATACCCGCCGTTACGATTAGCATAACGCGGACCAATCTCGGCAAACAGCTTGACAACCATATCACGGTCGCGCAAACGATTGAATGCGAGACGCTTGTTGGCCAAGGTGTCACTCTTGCCCAGAGTGATGATAGGCTCGATAACGCGGCGTAACTCCTTGGCCTTGGGCAGCGTGGTCTTGATTGCTTCGTGGCGCAACAGCGAAACGGTAATGTTGCGCAGCATGGCAAGACGATGAGATGAGGTGCGGTTCAGTTTACGGAGACCGTGACGATGGCGCATGGCATTTCCTTTTCAGAGTTTTTCATCCAGCTCTTCTATCGATGAACCGATGCTTCAGGAAGTGAAGCTCCGGTGTTACGCGGGCCGGTAAATAGTGTTAACGAGGGGAGGGAAATTCTCCTGATTATTTGTCAAGCCCGGCGGGCGGCCAGTTCTCAAGCTTCATGCCCAGCGTCAAACCACGTGAGGCGAGCACTTCCTTGATCTCATTCAGTGATTTGCGTCCGAGGTTTGGCGTTTTTAGCAGCTCGTTCTCGCTGCGCTGGATCAGGTCGCCTATGTAGTAAATGTTTTCTGCCTTGAGGCAGTTTGCCGACCGCACGGTGAGTTCGAGATCATCCACCGGACGCAGCAGGATCGGATCGACCGTCGGCACACGCGAGGGGGCTTCAGCGGCAGTCTCGGTACCCTCTAGTGCTGCAAACACATTCAACTGATCGACCAGCAAGCGGGCAGATTGGCGGATTGCCTCTTCCGGGGTAATGACGCCATTGGTTTCGATATTCATCACCAGCTTGTCAAGGTCAGTGCGCTGTTCGACACGAGCAGATTCGACAGAGTATGAAACGCGTTTGACCGGCGAAAACGAGGCATCAAGAATGATGCGTCCGATCGACTTGTTTGCGTCTTCGGACAAGCGACGGACATTACCGGGAACATAGCCACGACCTTTTTCAACCTTCACCTGCATATCAAGCTTACCGCCCGGGGTCAGGTGCGCAATGATGTGATCTGGGTTGATCAGCTCGACGTCATGGGGCAAATCAATGTCAGACGCCAGCACCGCACCTTCCCCTTCTTTCTTGAGGGACAGCATTACTTCATCACGGCTATGGAGTTTGAACACAACCCCTTTGAGGTTGAGCAGTATGTCAACGACATCCTCCTGCACACCATCCAGCGAAGAGTACTCATGGACGACACCCGCGATAGTGACTTCGGTAGGTGCATAGCCGACCATCGAGGACAGCAGAACACGGCGCAGCGCGTTGCCCAGTGTATGGCCATAGCCACGCTCGAATGGTTCCATCTCGACCTTGGCGTGGCCGAGGCCGAGCGGTTCAACTTCAATAATGCGAGGCTTTAGAAGATTGTTTTGCATGAATATCCTTTCAATACCCTCGGCTCGTTACACCGATAAGGCTGATGGCATATCGAATGGCGCCAGCGCGGAACGCGCCGACGCCGGAGAAATTATCGTGAGTACAGCTCGACGATCAGGGACTCGTTGACTTCCTGGTTGAAGTCAGAACGGTCCGGCAGGGTCTTCAAAGAGCCTTCCATTTTCTTGGCATCGACGGACACCCAGATCGGGAAACCGGTTTGTTCGGCAAGCGACAACGCCTCAGCAATGCGAACCTGCTTTCTCGCCTTTTCACGCACTGCGACAAGGTCGCCAACCTTGACCTGATAAGAGGGGATATTGACCACATTACCGTTTACAGTGATTGATTTGTGTGAGACCAGTTGGCGGCCCTCAGCACGAGTCGATGCAAACCCTAGGCGATACACCACGTTATCAAGGCGAGTCTCGAGCAATTGGAGGAGTGTTTCGCCCGTGTTGCCCTTGCGACGATCAGCTTCAGCAAAGTAACGTCGGAATTGACGCTCCAGTACTCCAT
>OMID01000105.1 GCA_900299005.1 Oxalobacteraceae bacterium | reverse complement strand
GCATGGTTCTGCATGCATCGGGATATCTCCGGGCAAATCCCCAACCACCTGCCCGTCATCGCCTTACGCTAGGCCAATTGACGCCAAGTCATTGAAAACACTATAATCTCCGGTTCCCTGATGTGCTCAAGGGAAAATACATAACAAGGTTGCGTCCGCAGGTCGGCTGCGGAACCGCCGGTAATGAGCATTTCTCTTTTTAGGATTCACCATGAAAACCTTTTCCGCTAAAGGACACGAAGTCCAGCGCGATTGGTTTGTGATTGACGCAACGGACAAAGTCCTCGGACGTGTCGCCAGCGAAGTGGCACGCCGGCTGCGTGGCAAGCACAAGCCTGAATTTACGCCCCACGTTGATACCGGTGATTACATCGTCATCATCAACGCGCGCAAGCTACGCGTGACCGGTGCCAAGAGCATCGATAAAAAGTATTTCCGTCACTCAGGCTATCCCGGCGGTATCTACGAAACGAATTTCCGCGATCTGCAAGAAAAGCATCCGGGCCGTGCGCTCGAGAAGGCCGTCAAGGGCATGCTGCCCAAGGGCCCCCTCGGCTATGCCATGATCAAGAAGCTCAAGGTGTATGCCGATGACAGCCATCCGCATAGCGCCCAGCAACCGCAGCCCCTCGAACTCTAAGGAACAGACATGATCGGTAACTACAACTACGGAACCGGCCGTCGCAAGAGTGCAGTGGCTCGCGTATTTATCAAAGTCGGCAGTGGCAAGATCACGGTCAATGGCAAGGCCGCCAGCGAGTATTTCTCGCGCGAGACCGGCCTGATGGTCATTCGTCAGCCGCTAGAACTCACCAACAATGTTGATCGCTTTGACATCATGGTCAATGTGCATGGCGGTGGCGAGTCCGGTCAGGCCGGTGCAGTGCGTCACGGCATCACCCGCGCACTGATTGACTACGATGCCGCACTCAAGCCTGAGCTCTCCAAGGCCGGCTTTGTCACGCGCGATGCACGCGAAGTCGAGCGCAAGAAGGTCGGTTTGCGCAAAGCGCGGCGCGCGAAGCAGTTCTCGAAGCGTTAATCCGTCGTTTCGGCAAACTACTGAAGCCGTCGGGTTCGCGCCCGACGGTTTTTTTTCAGCTTCTTTCAGTGTGGTGTTGCGTCGGGTTTGATCTGGCAGCAAGGGTCGCCCGTGGTTTTTGCAGGAGAGATTGAGATGATCAAGATAGGTATCGTGGGGGGCACGGGCTATACGGGTGTGGAGTTGCTGCGTTTGCTGGCAGCCCATCCGCAAGCCGAGCTGCTGGCCATCACATCGCGCAAGGAAGACGGCATGCCGGTGGCCGAGATGTTCCCCTCGTTACGTGGCCACGTTGCGCTGGCTTTCTCTGCCCCCGAAAAAGCGCGACTCGATCAGTGCGATGTGGTGTTCTTTGCCACGCCACATGGGGTGGCGATGTCGCAGGCGCGAGAGTTGCTGAGCGCGGGCGTGAAGATCATCGACCTTGCTGCGGATTTTCGTCTGAAAGACACGGCCGTTTTCGAGCAGTGGTACGGCATGCCGCATTCGTGTCCGGAGGTACTCGCAGAGGCGGTGTACGGACTGCCCGAAATCAATCGTGATGCCATCCGCAAGGCCAGAGTCATCGGCTTGCCCGGCTGTTATCCCACTTCCATGCAGCTGGGCTATGCCCCCTTGCTGAGTCAGGGTAAGCCGCTCGTCCATGAATCGGCGCTGATTGCCGATTGCAAATCGGGGGTGTCCGGTGCCGGGCGCAAGGCGGAGGTGCACACGCTGCTGGCCGAGGCCTCGGATAATTTCAAGGCCTATGGCGTGAAGGGACATCGTCACCTGCCGGAAACTGTGCAGGGCCTGGAAGCGATTGCCGGCCGCAAGATCGGCCTGACCTTTGTGCCGCATCTGGTGCCGATGATACGCGGCATCCACTCGACCTTGTATGCCACGCTGCTGCCGGAAGCGCGCGAGACTGATTTTCAGGCCCTGTACGAAGCGCACTATCGCGATGATGCTTTCGTTGATGTGCTGCCCGCGGGCAGTCATCCGGAAACGCGGTCGGTGAGAGCGTCAAACATGCTGCGTATTGCGGTGCATCGCCCCGGTGGCGGCGATCAGCTGGTGATTCTGGTTGTTGAGGACAACCTCGTCAAAGGTGCGGCCGGTCAGGGGGTGCAGTGCATGAATCTGATGTTTGACCTCGACGAGACGACAGGGCTTCGTCAGGTACCGATCCTCCCTTGAGTGACGAGGGCGCTTTAGGTTTGTTGACCCTCAAGCACTCGCGCAAGAGCGGGTCCGGCGCACACACAACGCGGGAATTCCCAAAGCGGCAGCGCTGATGCCGCGATACGCTGGTCCTGTTCGGGCGCGCAAAAAGGACGCCGTATCACGGGGGAGGCGAATGGCAGAGGCAGGGACATGGCGAGCTATCGATACCCTGATTGGCCGCGGCTGCCACATCGAGGGCCAGGTGCTGTTCAACGGCGGACTCAGGATTGATGGTCAGGTCAGCGGCGATGTCAGCGGCAGACTCCCCGGACAGGGCTACCTCGTGCTGGCCTCAGCCGGCCAGATTTGCGGAGACATCCGGGCGGCGCACGTGGTGATTGACGGACGCATCAACGGCAATCTCCACGTCAGTGGCAGGGTTGAATTACTCTCCCGTGCGCGCATAATCGGTGATATTCATTATGTGTCGTTGAGCATGCGCCCCGGTGCTATCGTTGTGGGTCAGCTGTGTCCCACCGCACCAGCCAGCGCAAGCGACGCGTCTTACCCCGGCAGTTTGCCGGCCGTGATGCTCAAACTCGCCTGAGCCGGGCAAACGTTATAATGCCTGGCTACTGGATTACCCGCAGGAGGCAACCCCATGAACGCACCCACTGAAATGCCGGCACCGATCATCTTTACGGATAGCGCTGCAGGCAAAGTCGCGCAACTGATCGAGGAAGAGGGTAATCCCGACCTGAAGCTGCGTGTGTTTGTGCAGGGTGGTGGCTGCTCGGGCTTCCAGTATGGTTTTACTTTTGACGAAATCGTGAACGAGGATGACACCACGATGGTCAAGAACGGTGTGCAGCTTCTGATTGATTCGATGAGTTATCAGTATCTGGTGGGTGCGGAGATTGATTACAAAGATGATCTCGAGGGCGCGCAATTCGTCATCAAGAATCCGAATGCCACCACGACCTGCGGTTGTGGTTCGTCGTTCTCGGCTTGAGCGCAGTGCTCGGCCCACGCAAAGCGCGGCTCGCCGCGCTTTTTTGTTGTTGATCGCCGGTGTTTCAGGCGGGGTACAGCGCGCCGAGCAGGCGCTCGCCCGCCGCGCCAGTTACCGAGGGTAGGTTGCCCGCCTGTCGGTCACAAAACCGTTGCGCGAGCCAGGCAAACGCGAACGCCTCGACATGGGTTGGTGAGATCCCGAGCGACGACGTGTTTTCCACGGGCTGAGCGATATGCTCGGACAGCCTTTGCATCAGGTGCGTGTTGTGGGCGCCGCCGCCGCAAATGAACACCGCATCACATTGCCCAGCGTAAGTATGAATGGCGTCGGTAATGCAGCGCGCAGTCAGCGCGGCCAATGTGGCCTGCACATCCTGCGGCCTTGCATCGGACCAGGCCGCCAGCTTTGCCTTCAGCCACCCCGGATGAAACAGGTCGCGCCCGGTGCTCTTGGGGGGTGCCTGCCTGAAGAATGCTTCATCTAGCAGGTGGGCCAGCAGCGTATCAATCACCTGGCCTGAGGCTGCCCATTGACCATGAGCGTCATAGGCCTTGCCCTGATGTTGATGTACCCAGGCATCCATCAATACATTGCCGGGACCGGTGTCAAAACCGCTGACCGAGCCATCGGTACCGAGAATGCTAATGTTGCTGATGCCACCGATATTCACGATGACCCGCGCATGCGATCGACTGCCAAAAACCGCTTGATGAAACGCCGGCACCAGCGGCGCGCCTTGTCCGCCGGCTGCAATATCGCGGCTGCGAAAATCGGCAATCACATCGATACCTGTCAGTTCGGCCAGCAAAGCGGGTTGGTTGATCTGCCGGGTGTAACCCTCTGCCGGCAAGTGCCGGATTGTCTGCCCATGGGCACCGATTGCCCGGATCTGATCCGCAGAAACGCCCGAGCCGCGCAACAACTCGGCAACGCAAGCGGCATAACCATGGGCTAGTTGGTTCGCGGCCAATGCCTCGCGATGAATCTCATTGCTGCCCGGCGATTGCAGCGCCAGCAGCGCGTTTTTCAGGGCAGACGGGAAGGGCAGGTAGGCGGCGTATGAGGCTTCACCGAAATTGGTGACGACGCCATCGACGCCATCAAGGCTGGTGCCGGACATCAGGCCGATATAAAAAGGTTTAGGTTTGGCGACCATCAGAGGCTATTTGGCAAGCCAGATCTCGCGAGCGCGTATCAGCATCAGCGCGAGGCGAGCTGCGTTGTCTCTGGCGAGAGCAGACGGAAGCGATGCGTGATGTCGACCAGCTGCTGGCGGAACTGCTGAAAGCTCGCGCCTGTCAGCATAGGCACCTGGGGTGCGGCAATGGAGTTCGGGTCGCGGGCATCGTTGTTTACGCGGAATTCATAGTGCAGGTGCGAACCGGTTGACCAGCCGCTGGTGCCGACGTAGCCGATCACTTGACCCTGAAGCACTTTGCCCCCCTTGCGAATGCCCGGCGAGATGCGGCTCATGTGGGCATATGCCGTCGAATAACTGCCGCCGTGATGAAGCACTACCACATTGCCGTAACCCCCCTGGCTGCCGGCAAATTCCACATGACCATCACCCGTGGCGCGAATCGGCGTGCCGGTGGGTGCTGCAAAGTCGATGCCCTTGTGCTGCTTCCACAGTCCGGAGATGGGATGCACGCGCATGGCAAAGCCCGAAGTCACTCGCGAGAACTGCAGGGGTGACTTCAGGAAGGCTTTTTTCAGTGCTCGGCCCTCAAGGTCAAAGTAGCCGCTCTGCTCACTGCGCGCATCGCCGAACCAGATTGCCTGATGCGTCTTGCCATCCTTCCGGAACGAGGCGCCCAGCACACGGCCGCTGCGCACCCACTCGCCACCTTGCCAGAAGGTTTCGTAGATCACCTCGAAACGATCACCCTTACGCAAATCAGAGGCGAAATCGATGTCGGACGAGAAAATGTCCACCAGTTGCATGGCCACGGGATCGGGTACTTGCGCAGCATCGGTGGCGGCAAAGAGCGAAGAGCGTATTTCTGCGGAGCGCATCTCAATGTGTCGCTCCAGGGGGGCGGGTTCTTTTCGGGCGATGAAGCCGGCGCCGGCGCGCTCGATGAACAGACGGTGTTCTGCTTGCGGATCAGTGATCAGGGTACTGGCCGATAACAGTTGCCCCTGGGCGGTCACGATCGCTTGCACCCGCTGCCCGGGGCGCAGGCCGGCGAGGGCGCGGGCGTCGGCATGGGTGCGGATGAAAGCGGCGGCTTCGCGGTCGGCCACGCCCAGACGATCGAGCAGCGATGCGAGGTTGTCGCCGGCACGCACACGCTCTTCGGCGACAAAACGCTCTGGCCGCTCGGTTGCGTGCAAGGCGTCGATCTGGTTTGTCAGGTCGGGCAAACCGAGTTCCTCTACCTTGATCGTTACCGGTAGCTCGGACGCGTCCGGCGCGTAGGGGGCGACGCCGGCTGCACCGAAGGCGATCAATGACAGGCCCAGCGCGGCGACGGTCAGAAGATTGGCGTTAGGTATGGCGCGCAGGCTCGCCAGCAGGCGATGTGCAAGGGGTGGGAATTTGTCTCTCAGGCTCATTCGATACGCTAAAATCCGTCGTTTTGACCGGCCGGCAAGCAGCGCTTCGGCCGGGCTGAGCCCGACAACGGCATTGCGAGGCAATGCGGGGCAAAGCGCGCATTATAGCAAACGCGATACCGCGAAATTTTTGATTAGATACAACAACTTATGAACGCCAACCTCAAGCCGGCGTCCGCTACCCCGACCCCTGCAGTCGCGCATGCGGCGGACTTGCCGCTCTCTGACTCAGTGCGCGATGCGATGGCTATCGTCAAGCGCGGCGTTGAAGAATTGCTGATCGAGTCCGAATTTGCGCAAAAGCTGGCCGCCTCCGAGAAAACCGGGCAGCCCTTGCGCATCAAACTCGGACTGGATCCGACCGCGCCCGATCTGCATCTGGGGCATACCGTTGTGCTGAACAAGATGCGCCAGTTGCAGGATCTGGGACACACCGTGATATTCCTGATCGGGGATTTTACGTCGATGATCGGCGATCCCTCGGGCCGCAATGTCACCCGTCCGCCGCTGACCCGTGAGCAGATCGAGGCCAACGCCAAGACTTATTTCGCGCAGGCCAGTCTGGTGCTCGATCCCCAGCGCACCGAAATACGCTACAACTCGGAGTGGTGTGATCCGCTTGGCGCGCGCGGCATGATCGAACTATCGGCCCGCTATACCGTGGCGCGTATTCTCGAGCGCGAGGATTTCACCAAACGCTACAAGGCGGGCACACCGATCTCGGTGCATGAGCTGCTCTACCCGCTGATGCAGGGCTATGATTCGGTGGCACTAAAGTCCGATCTCGAAATCGGCGGCACCGATCAGAAATTCAACCTGCTCGTTGGACGCGAATTGCAAAAGGATTATGGTCAACCCCAGCAATGCATCCTGACCATGCCGCTGCTCGAAGGCCTGGATGGCGTCGAGAAGATGTCCAAGTCCAAGGGCAATTACATCGGTATTACCGAACCCGCCAACACCATGTTTGCCAAGGTGATGAGCATCTCCGATGAGATGATGTGGCGCTACTATGATCTGCTCTCGTTCCGCTCGCTGGCAGAGATCGCGCAATGCCACGCGGATGTCGAGGCAGGGCGTAATCCCCGCGACATCAAGGTGCTGCTCGCGCAAGAGATTGTCGAACGCTTTCATTCCCGTAAGGCGGCACAGGAGGCGCTTGCTGACTTCAACCACCGCGCCCGTGGCGGCATTCCCGATGAAGTCCCGGAAGTCGCGCTGAGCGGCGCGCCATTGGGTATTGGTCAGTTGCTAAGGCAAGCCCATCTGTGTGCATCGTCTTCCGAAGCGCTGCGTATGGTGGAGCAAGGTGGCGTGCGCATTGACGGCGCGACCATCCGTGATAAAGCGCTCAAGGTCGATGCCGGCTCGTTTGTGGTTCAGGTCGGCAAGCGCAAATTCGCCCGGGTCACGCTCTCGTGACACGCTCTTGATCGCGTTGTTGCAAAGAGTGGCCGAGGCCAGCGTCAGGGTCGAAGGCGAGATTGTCGGACAGGTCAATCAGGGTCTGCTCGTGTTTTTGTGCGCCGAGCGTGGCGATACCGAAAAAGAAGCCGATGCCCTGCTCGCCAAGTTGCTGGCATATCGCGTTTTTTATGATGATCAAGGCAAAATGAACCTGAATGTCGCTCAGGTCAACGGAGGCTTGTTGCTGGTGCCGCAGTTCACACTGGCGGCTGACACGCGCAGCGGAACTCGGCCATCATTCACGCCCGCAGCGCCCCCTGACCAGGCAAGGCGATTGTTCGATTACGCAGTCCGTCAGGCAGGCACCTTGCATCCCCTCGTTCAGACCGGGCGTTTCGGCGCTGACATGCAGGTGGCGCTCATCAATGAGGGTCCGGTTACTTTCTGGCTGCAAGTACCCCCTGCTCACTGAGATACCGTTCATGGAAATTTTGCTGATACGTCACGGAGAAACTGACTGGAACCGCCTGCGACGCATGCAGGGACATGTCGATACCCCGCTTAATGAAGAGGGTCTGCGTCAGGCAAGGGCACTCGGCCTGGCGCTAGCGGCAGAAAAACCCGATGCCATTTATGCCAGCGACCTGATGCGCGCGCGCATGACGGCGCAACCGGCGGCCGACGCCCACCAGATGGACGTGCGACTTGATGCCGACTTGCGCGAGCGTTGCTATGGCGCCTTTGAGGGCCTGATGTATGAAGAGATCACGCAACGCTATCCGGAAGATTTCGCCGCCTGGCATGCGCGTGACTTGCACAGGCGGTTCCCGGCGGGTGAGCGAGAGGCGGAAACCTTGCAGGAATTTCACCATCGCTCGGTAACGGTACTCGAGCGCATCGCGCGACGTCATTCTCAAGGTCGGATTATCGTCGTCACGCACGGCGGCGTGCTCGATTGTGTGTACCGTGAAGCGACGGGCATGCCGGTCAATGCCCGACGGGATTTCGAAACCATCAATGCAGCCATCAACCGATTACGCTGGGATGGTTCTCGTTTCACTGTCGAGCAATGGGCGGACATGTCGCATCTTGAAGCCGCTGGCCTGGACGAAATTGATCGCACCCATCCTGCCGCCTGAGGCCCGCTCGCCCCTATCGTCTCTCTCGCCTCTCTCGCCCCTCGCTGACATCTCCGGGGTTGCGTATAAAATAGGCACCCTTCGCTTGTGCAGTTTGACCCGGCGTGGTTTTCGCCATCAACCGCATTGTTTTTCTTCTCATGCAGCTTGGCCCCTATCAACTTCGTAATCAGGTTTTCGTTGCGCCCATGGCGGGCGTGACAGACCGGCCTTTTCGCCAGTTGTGCAAGGAACTGGGTGCTGGCTACGCCGTGTCCGAGATGGCGGCTTCCAATCCGCGTGTCTGGGCCAGCGAGAAGACGTCAAGGCGCATCAACCACGAAGGTGAAATGGCACCCAAGGCGGTGCAGATTGCCGGCGCTGATCCTGTGCTACTGGCGGAAGCTGCGCGATTTAATGTTGATCGCGGTGCGCAGATCATCGACATCAACATGGGCTGTCCCGTAAAAAAAGTGTGCAACAACTGGTGTGGATCGGCATTGCTGCGCGATGAAGTGCTGGTAGGCACGCTGCTCGAAGCTGTGGCCTTGGCTGTTCATGTACCGGTCACCCTGAAATTTCGTACCGGATGGGATCGTCAACATCGTAATGCGCTGAGCATTGCGCGCATCGCCGAGCAGAGTGGGATTGCCATGCTGACTTTGCATGGTCGCACGCGTGCGGATGGTTACAGCGGACAAGCCGAATACGACACCATTGCGGCTGTCAAGGCGGCGACGCGACTGCCGGTCGTGGCCAATGGCGATATCGACAGCCCGCAAAAGGCTAAATACGTATTGCACTACACCGGTGCCGATGCGGTCATGATAGGGCGAGCCGCGCAGGGCCGACCCTGGATTTTTCGCGAGATCGATCACTACCTCACCACCGGCGAGCTATTGCCTGCGCCGCAGATTGCCGAGGTGCGTGCCCTCATGGCGGCGCACCTGCGCGCGCATTACGCATTTTATGGCGAATATCTTGGCGTGCGTACCGCCCGAAAGCATATCGGTTGGTATGTGCGTGATTTGCCGGGGGGTGAGGAATTCAGACAACGAATGAATCGCATTGATGCCTGTGATGCCCAGCTGTCGGCAGTCGACGCGTTTTTCGAGTCGCAGCTCGCGTTGGGGGAGCGGTTACAATACGGGCCCGCTGCTGAAAAGCTCGCGGCATAAGGCAATTCATCTCCCCCAAGTGTTCAGCATGAGCAAAGATACTATTCAGGAAGTTGTCAGAAAAAGTCTCGAGAAATACTTTCGGGATCTGGGGGAGCAAGAGCCATCGAATGTTTATGAGATGGTGATTTTCACCGTGGAGAAACCCATCCTCGAAGCGGTGATGGAAAGAGCCGAAGGCAACCAGTCACACGCCGCCGAAATGCTGGGTATCAACCGCAATACCTTGCGCAAAAAGCTGCAGCAGCACGACCTGCTCTGAGTTTTTTCTATCTTGTTAAGGCCAACAAGCGAAGCACGGTCAGGACACGACTTTGCTTCGCTTGTTGACTTTTTATCCAGGACATCCTGATGATCAAACAAGTATTGATTTCTGTATCCGACAAAACAGGCGTGCTCGAATTCGCGCGTGAGCTGGTCGCGATGAATGTGAAGCTGCTCTCGACAGGTGGCACGGCAAAGCTGTTGGCTGAAAACGGTTTGCCCGTCACGGAGGTGGCCGACTACACGGGTTTTCCGGAGATACTGGACGGACGAGTAAAGACACTGCATCCCAAAATACACGGAGGCATCCTCGCGCGACGTGATTTGCCAGCCCACAGGGAGGCCTTGAGCGAGCATCAGATACCGACGATCGATATGGTCGTGGTCAATTTATATCCGTTCCAGCAGACGGTCGCGAGGGCACAATGCTCGCTGGAAGATGCGATCGAAAACATTGACATAGGCGGTCCGGCGATGCTGCGGTCGTCGGCGAAAAATCACAAGCACGTTGTCGTGATCTGCGACCCTTCCGACTATGCCCAGGTCTTGGGTGACATGCGTACTGCCAAAGGCGAAGTCAGTGACTCGACCCGTTTCATGCTCGCGAAAAAAGTCTTTGCTCACACCGCCCGCTATGACGGCGCGATCACCAATTACCTCAGTTCACTCGGATCTGATCTGGCTCACGAGACGCGCTCTGCGTATCCGGACATCGTGAACCTGCAGTTCGAGAAGGTGCAGGACATGCGTTATGGAGAGAATCCGCATCAATCCGCCGCTTTCTATCGGGATCTGCAGACCGCCGATGGCGCGCTGGCTAATTATCGCCAGCTGCAGGGCAAAGAACTTTCTTACAATAACATCGCGGATGCTGACGCTGCGTGGGAGTGCGTAAAGACGCTTGAGGGTCATGCCTGCGTGATTGTCAAGCATGCGAACCCCTGCGGCGTGGCCACTGGCCAGGATGCAGCCGAGGCATACGCGAAGGCTTTCCAGACAGATCCCACCTCGGCATTCGGCGGCATCATCGCCTTCAACTGTGAGCTGGATGGCAAGGCAGCGGAGTCGGTGGCCACGCAATTCGTCGAAGTACTGATCGCGCCGTTCTTCAGTGCCGACGCACTGAAAATCTTCGAAGCAAAGCAGAACGTACGCTTGCTGCAGATACCGATAGCGCAGGCGATCAATGCCTACGACATGAAGCGGGTCGGTGGTGGGCTTCTGCTGCAATCGCCTGATGCAAGGAACGTGCAGCTACCCGAGCTGAAGATCGTCACCCGTAAGCAGCCAACACCTCAGCAGCTGCAGGACATGATGTTTGCGTGGCGCGTTGCTAAGTTCGTGAAATCCAATGCCATTGTTTTCTGTGCCAACGGCATGACGCTTGGCGTTGGCGCCGGTCAGATGAGCCGCGTTGATTCAGCGCGCATCGCCTCGATTAAGGCGCAGAACGCCGGTTTATCGCTGGCGGGCGCCGCAGTAGCCTCGGATGCCTTCTTTCCTTTTCGCGATGGTCTGGACGTGGTCGTTGCCGCAGGTGCGAGAGCCGTGATTCAGCCGGGAGGGTCTCTGCGCGATCAGGAAGTGATCGATGCTGCCGATGAGCAGGGGATTGTGATGGCACTGACGGGGACACGGCATTTCAGGCATTGATGGGCTGGCGGTGATGGGTCCCAGCTTTCGCTGGGACGACGGGTGTCTGTGGAAGATGAGTTTGGCTTAGTCGCGGTGAGAGGTTGGTGGTGATGGGTCCCAGCTTTCGCTGGGACGACGGAGCGCTCATCGGTCAAGCGCCTCTCTGACTTCCGAAGTCAGCGCAGGTTCTGCCACACTTCAAGCCCTCAACAACGCGTCGTCCCAGCGAAAGCTGGGACCCATGCCCGATAACTCGAATGCCTTATGTTTACATCCTCGCGAGCCAAAAATACGGGACACTGTACATTGGCGTTACCCGTGATCTGATAAAGCGTGTTTATGAACACAAATCCGGTTTTGTGCCTGGCTTTACCCGGCAGTACAAGGTACATCGTCTCGTCTGGTTCCAGCAATGTGACTCGATCATCTCGGTGATTCAGCGCGAAAAGCAGATGAAAGCCTGGAAGCGAGACTGGAAGATTTCGCTCATCGAAGAAAGTAACCCCCACTGGCTCGATCTCTACCCGGCCCTGCTGTCATAGTGGACGCATGACAATGCGCGGCAACGCCACCGCCTTGTACATCCATGGCGCACGTCGTCAACCCAGCGTCTCCCACCCCTCAAGCCACCTACACCCCGTCGTCCCAGCGAAAGCTGGGACCCATGTCT
>OMID01000104.1 GCA_900299005.1 Oxalobacteraceae bacterium | reverse complement strand
TATTCGTGACGCGCGGCCTGGGCAAAACCTATACGATGGGTGATACCACCGTCGTCGCGCTCAGTGGCGTCGATCTTGATATCGCCCGAGGCGAATTCATCGTGCTGCTGGGCCCTTCCGGCAGCGGCAAATCCACGCTACTGAACATTCTCGGTGGACTGGATCGCCCTAGCTGTGGCAGCGCGCGCTTCTCAGACCATTCTCTGGACGGCGCAACGGATAACGAGCTCACCCGCTATCGTCGCGAGCATGTGGGCTTTGTCTTCCAGTTCTACAACCTGATTCCCAGCCTGACCGCACGCGAGAACGTACAACTGGTCACGGATATTGCCTCGCATCCGATGTCGGCAGAGGAGGCGCTTGCCCGTGTCGGCCTAAGCGAGCGCATGGATCATTTTCCGTCGCAACTCTCCGGCGGCGAGCAGCAGCGGGTCGCCATCGCCCGCGCCATTGCCAAGCAGCCGGAAGTGCTGCTGTGCGACGAGCCCACAGGAGCACTCGACTATCAGACCGGCAAGCAGGTTCTTGAAGTGATCGAAGCAATCAATCGCAGCATGGGTACGACAACCATCGTCATCACACACAATGCGGCCATCGCCGGCATGGCCGACCGCGTGCTGCACTTGGGCGATGGCCGCATACAACGCATCATCACGCCAGAGAGAAAACTCCTGCCCTCGGAACTGTCCTGGTGAAAGCACTGAATCGCAAGCTGCTGCGCGATCTGTGGCTGATTCGCAGTCAGGCCATCAGCCTGGCGCTGGTGGTCGCCAGTGCGGTTGCCGGCTTTATTACCACCTTCAGTGCACAAGATTCACTTGCCTGGTCGCGCGATCTCGCCTACGCGCGGTATCACTTCGCTGATGTGTTCGCCGAATTAAAACGCGCCCCACAGTCGCTCGCTTCGCGCGTGGCGATATTGCCCGGCATCTCCAGAGCCGAGACAACCGTCAGCCTGCTAGCCCCCATCCACCTTCCCGGAGTCTCGGATCCCATCACGGGCCGCCTGATTGGCATTGATCTCGACCAGCTGCCCGAACTCAACCGCATCTACTTGCGTAGTGGCCGAATGCCGGGCAACAGCACGGTCTCGGGCCGACTGGAAGTGCTGGTATCCGAGGGTTTTGCGAGCGCTCGCCATCTACAACCGGGCGATATACTTGCCGCGCTACTGAACGGCAAGCGCCAGTCTTTACTCATCGCCGGCATCGCCTTAACGCCCGATACCATCTTTGCCGGGCTGATCGGCGCACCTGATCTGCGCGGTTTTGGGGTGTTCTGGGCGGATGCCAAAGTCCTTGCGCGTGCCAGCAATATGGAAGGCGCATTTAACCACCTGTCCCTGAGGCTCGCCCCTAGCGCATCAGAAGCGCAGGTCATCGATGAGGTGAGCCGGCTAATCGCGCCCTATGGCGGCATTCGGGCCTATGGCCGCACCGATCACCTGTCGCACAAGATGCTCGATGCAGAAATCCGCGAGCAACGCGTACTGGGCACCGTGCTGCCCTCGATCTTCCTCGCCGTTGCAGCGTTTTTGCTTAATGTCGTGCTGGGCCGTCAGATCAGTTTGCAGCGGGAGCAGATTGCCGCACTCAAAGCACTCGGCTATCCGGACATCGACATTACCCTACATTACCTGAAACAGGTCGCGCTCATCGTGCTGGCCGGCGTGATCGCCGGCGTGTTGATCGGTCACTGGCTTGGCCAGCAATTAACGGTGCTGTATCAACCGGTGTTTCACTTCCCGGCATTTCATTACCGGGTAAGGCCGGCACTGGTGCTGATTGCGTTCGTGGCCACGCTACTCACCGGCACCATGGCGGCAGGAGTGGCTTTGCGCGCGAGCCTGCAGCTCTCTCCTGCCGAAGCCATGCGCCCGCCGTCACCGGGCATCTACCGACGCTCGTTCGTGGAACCGCTGGCAGACAAGCTGAAGCTCTCTGCGGGTCCACGCCTGATATTGCGTAATATGCACCGCCACCGGTGGCGCAGCGTGCTCACCATCGCCGGCATCATGGCCTCGATGGCGGTGCTGATCGCAGGCACTTTCTCGCGAGATTCGATCGCGCTGCTGATCGACACCCAGTTCCGTCATGCGCTGCGCGGCGATGTGTCGGTGTCTCTGATCGACCCTCGTCCGGCCTCGGTTATCCAGTCGTTTCTGCATTTTCACGAAGTCACTGCGGTTGAAGCTGCGCGTTCCGTTAACGTCAGACTGGTCAACCAACAGCATGAGTGGCGCGGTGTAATTCAGGGCAAGGCGGCGCAACCACAACTGCACCGCATTCTCGATGTGGAGCGCCGAGTGCACTCACCCCCTGCCGGCAGTTTGCTGCTGACCGACCGTCTCGCCGATCGACTTCATGTCAAGCCCGGCAATACCCTGCGCATTGAAGTGCAAGAAGGTCAGCGTCGGACGATAGAAGTCATCGTGACGGGAACAGTACGCGAGATGATGGGCATGAGCGCCTACATGGAAAGACGCAGCCTCAATCACTTGCTAGGTGAGGGTGATGTCGTGAATCAGCTGACACTGGCTGTCCTGCGTGGCAGCGAGCCATCTCTGCTGGACGCACTGCGCGAGCTACCTCAGGTCGCCACAGCGATGAGCAAGGCCGTGATACTGGCGAATATCCAAAGCATCACGGCGCGAAACCTGCTGATCATCAGTACCGTGCTCACGCTGTTCGCCAGTGTGATCGCCGTCGGTGTGGTCTATAACCAGGCACGCATCGCGCTGGCAGAGCGCGCATGGGAGCTGGCCAGTTTGCGCGTGCTCGGTTTTACTCGGGGCGAGGTATCTGCGCTGCTGCTAGGTGAGCTGGGTATTGCAATGGCGACTGCGCTGCCCTTGGGGCTGATCGCAGGCTATGTACTGGCATCGGCAATCGTCCACATGACCAAGACCGACGAATTTTATTTTGCGCTGGTCATCAGCCCGCCTACCTATGCGTATGCGGCACTGTGCATCGTGCTAGCGGCCGCAGTCAGCGCAGGGATCGTCAGTCGCCATATTGCGGGTCTCGATATGGTGGCGGTATTGAAGGCCCATGACTAATCATCTTCCAAGCACCCCCGGTTATCCATGAAAAAAAATTACTCTACCTCTTGGGCGCACTCGTACTCATTGGCACCCTGGTTTGGGCATTCAGCCCACGCCCGCTGGAGGTGGAAACAGACATCTTGACGCGGGGTCGCTTCGAGCGCAGTGTCGAAGACGATGGCTGGACGCGGCTGCGCGATCGCTACATCGTTTCGGCACCGCTTTCCGGAGAGCTGTCACGCCTGTCATTACGGGAGGGCGACGTTGTTGAACAAGGCGACGTGATTGCGCTCCTCAGTCCCGTGTCACCGTCGCTGCTCGACGAGCGCGAAGTACAAATCCAGCGCGAACGCATCCGCGTACTGCAAGCACAATCCCTCGCCGCCGAGACGGTGGTGGACCGTGCCCGGATAGCAATGATGCAGGCGCAAACCGATGCGCGCCGCGACGAAGCGCTGCATGAACGGCATTTCATCTCGTCGGCGCAAAGGGATACAACACAGCTAGCGCTTGATCTGCGCGACCAAGAACTCCGCAGCGCGCAGCATCAGGCACAGGCGGCCCGGCATGCATTAGCCGAGGCCCAGGCCTTGCTGAGTGAGTCTGCACGGGCAGCGCGCAAAACGCGCACCGTCTGGCCGGTGCGCTCGCCCGCCCGTGGCAGCGTGCTGCGCTTGCCCCAGCAAAGCGAGGTCGTGATCCCCATTGGCACGCCGATCCTCGAGATCGGCGACACCCGCCGACTGGAAGCCGTCGTGGACCTGCTCACCGAGGATGCAGCACAGGTTCGCGAAGGCATGCGGGCGCAATTGCTCAACTGGGGCGGTGGTGCGCTTGATGCCAGCGTGCGCCGAATCGAGCCCTCCGCTGTTACCAAAGTATCCGCGCTGGGTGTGGAGGAACAGCGCGTGAATGTCGTGCTGGATATTTTGTCTCCGGCCGAGCAGTGGCCCACGATGGGTGATGGTTTCAGAGTCGGCGTGCGCATTCCGGTGCAGGTTGCCGAGGAGGCATTGAGCGCGCCCATCGGAGCGATATTTCCTTTTGGCGCGAGGCATGCGTTGTTCATGGTCCGTGCCGGTCACGCCGAGTTGAAGGAAGTCGACATGATTACCCGTAACGCAAGTCGGGCGTGGCTGCGAGAGGGGCCAGACAGCGGCACGGAAGTAATTCTCTACCCTCCGCCCTCTCTGAAAAACGGCGATCGGGTCACGCGGCTTGAACGCTGAGGGTTCACCCGGCCCGGAATCGGACTACTTGTCCTCGAACAGCTGCATCCGCTGCGCGAAGTATTCGGTGTCACCCAGGCAGGTAGTGGGCAAGCCTTTGTGCTGGGCATAGGTCAGTATGATCTTCTGGCCCGCATGGGCGGAGAGCTCCGCGGCGAGCTGGTCGTCGCGAACGGTAAATTCGAATTTTTCGGGGATTGCGCCGGGCATGGCGGTCAGCATCAGCTCGCCCTCCCAGGTCTTGCAGATCCAGCCCTTACGAGAAAATTTTTGCAGCAGACCTGCGCGCTCGCCTGACGAGTACGACCAATTCAGCGCCAGCCAGGTGTACGCTGCCAAAGCCAGCAGCGAGCCCGCCAGCAGGGTCAACACGACGATGACGGACTTGCGCATCAGGTTATCAGGGTACAAGGAATGCTGGCGCGCATGCCCATCATTTGGCGCCCGTTTCGGTCTCAGCGTCTCTGGTCTCGGCGTCTCCAGTCTCGGCATCTGCCGTGTCAGGCAGAGACGCAGGCTCCAGCGCCTGCGGCTTGTCCCTGCCCGAGCCGAACGCGTCGTAGGCCTTCTCAAAGAGCGACTGTATTAGCTCGGTATTGGCGGTGAGTACCTTGTTCTCGCCCTTGATGGCAATGTCGATCAGATCGATCAGCAAGAGCGCCTCGGCCGTGATGCCGATGTCAATGACCGAGAGCTCGGTCTTGCGTGAGAGGTCGAGCAGGCTCAGGCCCGCCGGGCCGGCTTCGAGCAGGGCCTTGATCAGCTTGACTCGCTTTTCGGTCGAGAAGCCACCAAAAAGCCTGGAGAAATCTTTAGCGTTCATCTGTGTTCTCATGACACCCTGCACCAGGAGAGTGCCTACTCCCCTACCCCTGTCCCGAGCCCCGTCACCCGTCGTGCTGGTGAGCTGGTAGATCAGCAGTAGCGGGCAAATGATAGCAGCCATCACGGGCCGCCGATAATCTTCTGGCCTGCCCTGACAAGCGTGGGCAGACCCGCTGACTCACGTCTCCGCCTACCATGGCAAGATTGCTTTTTAATTTCAGCGCTGCCCCCAACGCTGCCAAGCCGACTCGCCCATGAACACACGATGCCAGATTGCCAATCGCCGTTGCTGGCTCGCTGCCGGCGCGGGTCTGGCAGCGATCATGATTGCCGGATGTGCATCACTGAAAAGCCCTACAAACGCCGATATGTTTTCTTACTCGTATTTCACCCTGAATTTTTCTGGCGAAGGCTGGAATAAGGCGCGCAGTTATTGCGCTGAACGTGGCAAACTGGCGTCTCATGCAGGAACGACCTGCGGCTTTTTTATCTGCACTACCGAAGTCTCATGCATCACCAACTAAGCCAGACCTGCAGCCCAGATGGTGATGAACCCTTGCAATCCAGCAGTTAGGCATTAACCATAATTCAACAATAACGTTAACAAGGAGCCCCGCCGTGACAAAAAAAATGAAACGCGACCGCACCCCCACACCGGTAGATGACAGCGTCGCAGAGGCAATGGAAGTTCGGCTTGCATATAAAAATCTGGTGGATTCGTTTGCCGAGGACCAGAAAGCACTCGAGCAGCGGATCAACGAGCAGGCGCCTCAGCATCATGGCAGTGATCATGATCACGACAACCACGATGATCACGGCAACCATGGCGGCGACGAGGGCAAGAGCACTCCTTGATACCCTTGCATGACAAGGCAACCTGAAACGTCGGGTACCTGTGGGCGAATTCGTCCGCTGTGGGGCCGAGTGAACGACGGGCGCTGCGTCTGCTACCCGCCCTGATGTCGCCAGGGTGCGGGCCCTGTTTCCTACTCACCGCCCTCGGCAAGCGCCTCCTAGCGGGGCTGCGGTCGAGGGCTTACACCGCGCTCATGAGCAGCGCCGCGCAGAATACGGTGCCAACGTCTGCCTGAACCTCTTCATGCAGGTGTCCATCAGCATCAATGCACCATTTTAGGGTGGCATGTTTTTTTACCCTGACCCGACCCCGGAGATCAGTCGCGCAGGCGGTAACGACTAAGAAAAGATCAAGCGCAGCGTGAGACTGGCTTTGCTGGAAACGTACGGGGTTTTGCCAGCGCTTGCGGGCATTCTTTGGAGTATCACTTGGCGGGAGAGGGGGATTCCTATCATGCCTGAAAGCTCAATGGATAAGCCATTCTTTCGGTTTGAAGTTGTACTTTTACCCTTATTTTTACCCTCACTAAAGTTTGATCAGATTGATTCGACCTGCCACCGTACATCCGCCTCCTGCTAGAACAAAGAAACGGGTCATTCGATTTCGATTCTTTCGCCAACTATTACTT
>OMID01000103.1 GCA_900299005.1 Oxalobacteraceae bacterium | reverse complement strand
GGGTAGTGGCCTGACCTGGCGGGCATGCGTGTAATTCGAACTCTGCCTGCAGACTGACGCGTGTTTCGGCGATAAGACCTGTTCCGGTCGCGGTGATCTGACACAAACCGCTGCGATCATCAGCGCGAAGCAGCCCCAGCCGATAGCCTTGATGTGCTCCCGATGCCGGGTTGCATAAGAGCGCAAATGGATACGCAGCCATCTGCGATCCCTCGTGATTCGTCGGCCATAAGAAGGCCGATCTCAGATGTTGCTCACCTTCTGAGAGTGATGCTTCTGCCAGCAGACGCGCTGTCTGTTGATCTGCGTAAGTCCAGGTGCCAGCCAGTTGTTGCCGAGCAGAGCGCAATGAAGCACCGAGCGCCAGCAGCACAACCACAAGGAGCAAGGCGCAAGGCAGCAGCGCAAAACCCATTTGCCGAGAGACACCCCTACTCATTCGGAGGTCGCTAAAGGTAGAGGATTACGAATGAAAATCAGCTGCTCATAGGAACGTCGCAGACGATGCCGCGACTCTCCCGTAAAGTCGTCGCTGGACAGCCGGGTGCCTCGGTCCGTCGTCGCATAACGTGCGGAATAGACATCACCAAACAGATTCCAGGTCACCGGCGTCAAAGGCTGCTGCACGCGCTGGGCGCTACGCATGAGCAGGGAAATTTTCACTGCAACGACCTTATTCCACAGGGATACCGCTGATACGCCCCGCGGCATTGCGTCAGAAATAGCACTGGCGCGCAAAAATTGCTCCGGCAGTCCGTCGCCGTCATGATCAAGGCCATACAAGACCTGAAAACTCTCGACTCCCTGCACCAGTGCCTCGGAATCCCAGCCACTCGCGGTGCGGTATTTGCATCTGAGTTCATTTTCTCCACCCGTTCCGCGGGCGACGTAAAAAATACTGTCGCCCTGTGCTTGCGTGACGCTGGTGGCCTCGTTATTTACGCTGGCGGACACCGGTATGCCCGCGCAATTCATCAGTGCATGAATGCCGGGGCCAGCACCTGAAAAACGAACGATCAGCACATCACTGCCAAACAGCCCCGCTCCCGATTGGCCCGATTCGATACTCGTCCTCGCCCCAAGCGTCGCATCATCCAGACCCTGCACGCGAGGTAATGCAGAAAACGAAGGCAGCTCGTAAGGATCATGATGGCCTGCCAGTTGAACTGCATTCGCAATGAGATTCAGGACAAACTGGGCATCCTGATCAATCCGCAGGGACTGATGCGACATCGCCTGCTCGGCCACCGATGTGCACAACAGCTGCATGGCGCCCAGCACCAGCGGCATGCTCAGGCTGATCGACAGCATCGTCTCCGTCAAGGACAGCGCCGCCTGCCAGCGCTTCCGCGCACACAGGGATCTGCCGGTGCGGCCAATCGGCGAGCAGAGCCCGCTCATGGCGCTCTGCTCACGCTGAGCTCTACTCCACTGGCCCGCGCGGTTCCAGAGCCCGGCTGCGGCTTCCACAGTCGGAACCAGACCCCACCGGGAGGTGTCTGGACCGCACACGCAACGCTACTTTGGCTCGGCGAGAGAGGCGGTGCTCCTGGGCCTTGGCAAACCAGCAGGCGAAAACCAGGCAGCTGGGTACGCAAGCGACGATACCAATCCTGCAGAAAAAACCGGGCCGCTTCCGGCGGACGACAGGCATTGCCGTAGCAATCGCTTTGGCGAGCAGACAAGGCAATCAGAGATGCAGGGTCGTCGGGCAATTTTCCCAGCGGCGCGTCGCCGCGCAACCGCAGCCACTCGGCCAGTTCTCCGGCCAGTCGCCATGCCGCCTGCAACGCGGTTGCCTGACTCGCGCTCGCCCTGACGTGGGCGTAGGTACGCGCCATGCCCCCGGCGGTTGCAACCAGGAGCGCCAGCGTGACCATGACCTCTACCAGCGAAATACCAAGGGCTCGGTGGACGATCCTCATGGTGAATCCCTCCGTTTTAATCAACACAGGGATGGCACCATGATCGATATCAGGAACCAGTGCAGCGTCAGTTAGACAGGCACTAACAAACCGCCTCTTTTTTTACGATTTTAGTCCGACCGTTCGTTTATCAACGATGACGGTGGAGTCGCACCGTGGGTCTCACTTGTTTTTGAACTTGGAGCACATCAGCTCGAAATCAGCTTGCCTGCTCTGCACTTGCCCGTAACTCGCACTGGGATTACTGGTGCGATAGTCTTGTTTTTGCTTTTCTATGCAGTCGTCGTATTTGCTCGAGCAACCGGCGAGCAGAATCATGAGAGGAATCCACCCGATTTTTACTGCGTTCATTTGTCTCTCCCTCTATGGATGCACTACTGGTTTTTCATCTCTCTCCACTGCACCGGCACCGCATGAACCAATGCCCGGACTTTGATTTTGCAGCCCACGTAGCGCAGCGATGCTGGCTTGACCTGCCGCGTGGCCTGTCTCAGCGCGTTCCATGTGATTGCGCTCATTGCCCTATAAACATAAAACAATCCGGGGAAGATGTGAAATATTTGCCGCCATCGGAGTAAGAGCCCTGCTACCCGGCCAGCACAAGCCTGAGTCCTCCCGGCGGGTCGGGCGAGCGCGCGCAGCACGCGGCACTAGGCCACGAAAAATCAAGGGCTTGCGGTAATTTCTTTAGCCCCCAAGATGGCCGCCTTGACTCGGGCCGGTCCCTCCGTGGCGGGTCCGATGGGTGCACCAGCGTTCTGAAGGCAGGGGCTTATCTTTTTGAAAAATAGCCGGGATCGCTGGCGCTGGCCTGACCCCAGCCAGCAGGCTTAACGAGCGCGCTTGTCGTGGGCGGCTGAAATCGGCTGGCGTTCGGTATCGATCTCGTCGATAGCGTCGATCGCATCCCGGAACTCGGCAACGTCCTCGAAGCTGCGGTAAACCGAGGCGAAGCGGATGTAGGCAATTTTGTCCAGGCGCTTCAACTCTCGCATGACCAACTCGCCGATTTGCCCGGAATTGATTTCACGCTCGCCTGAGGACAGCAGCTTCTCTTCGATGCGGTGTATCGCAGCATCAACTGCATCGGCAGACACGGGGCGCTTGCGCAGTGCCAGCATGAGACTGCCCTTGAGCTTGGCGTGTTCGAACTCGCTGCGGCTACCATTTTTTTTGACGATGACAGGCATCGTCAGTTCGATACGCTCGTAGGTGGTGAATCGCTTGTCGCAGTGATTGCAGCGACGACGACGCCGGATGCTGTCACCCTCGTCGGATGCCCGCGTATCCATCACTTGGGTATCTTCGTGCTGGCAATACGGACAACGCATGGGAACAGCCTCCTGTCAGTCCGGCTTAATGCTGATACACCGGAAACGCATCGGTGAGTTTTTTCACCTCGGCCTTCACGCGCTCGATGGTGGCCGCATCATGCGGGTTGTCGAGTACATCGGCGATCAGATGCCCCACCTTCGCCGCCTCGGC
>OMID01000102.1 GCA_900299005.1 Oxalobacteraceae bacterium | reverse complement strand
GATGTGTTCGTATTCAGTACCAAGCCTGATGCCAAGAATATCGATACGATCACCGACTTCCAATCGGGCGTGGACAAAATTCAGCTGAGCAGCAAAATCTTCAAAGGGCTCAAGGCGGGTCAGGATGCGCTGGCTTCCGGGTTCATTGCCTTTGACAGTAGCAGTGGCAAGCTCATTTACGACGCTGATGGTCCAGCTACGAAAGCCAAGCCCGTTGACATTGCGGTGATTGGCGCAGGTTCTCTCCTTGGCAATATGGACTTGATTGTTATTTAATCGAAATGACAACAACAACGCCATTTAATTGCGCTCAGCGCCCTCAACTCCGAACGTCGCAATGCGTAGATGACACCTGCGCGCGAGCCCAAAGAGCGGGTTGCTGCCACCAGCGCGGGCTGATGGCCGTGTGTCGTGAACTACGATTCAGTCTGAAAACATAGTCTGGACTATTCGCGCTACTATTTGACAGGTAAACGTTGAATAAATCCAGTTTCGCGGCGAGCCTGCATTGCGGTGCCAAGCGCAAATCAGCCCAATCACAGACTGGTCAGCACTTAATAAGTTATCGTATTGGCATGTCGGTAGCAGTCCCTATCAACCCCGGAGGTGTTTTATGAAAACGTTAATGCTTTGTGTTTTGTTGGCAGTTAGCCCCCTCGCGCTTGCGCACAACTGCCCAAATGAGATGAAAGCAATCGATGCTGCGCTCGGCTCAACTAAAGTCGCCGGCGCCGATCTGGATAAAGTCAAAGCCCTGCGTGCTGAGGGTGAAAAAGCTCATAAAGATGGCAAGCACAGTGATTCAATGAAAGCGCTGGGCGAAGCAAAGAAGATACTGGGCATTTGATACGGATTATTTTTCTCAACCACGAAAGGAGGTGACTGTGAAATATCTCGCACTGGCAGCCTTGCTCGCACTGAGTCCATTCGCGCTGGCTAATGATTGTTCAGGAAAAATGAAGTCAGCACAATCATCAGCATCGACTGGCAAAGTCGCTGGCGTGGAAGGGGGCAAAGATAGTCAGCAGGCTGAAGCCAGCAAGACTTCTGCTGAAACGAAAAAAACATCGACTAATTAACTCAGCACTGCATTCATTTAAAGCCACTGCCAGGTGGCTTTTTTTAATTTCGGAACAAGAGATCAAGAAGATGACAGAGTCTCGATGAGAGAGACATAACGCGTTGTCGCATTGATAGCTGAAAGCCAACTCTCTACGCGGCGCTGTCTTCTTGCCTTTACCTCACAACCAGTTACACCAAACAGCGACTCCGCTCTGCTGTGAATTGAGCTCCTGATCACCACCCGCCTGTCGCAAAAATTCGGCTTCTTGGTAGCACCACCAGGAGCTTGTGCGCTGGCGGTTCAGAACCCGCTAAGCCATCAGATGCAACGTAGGACAATGCGCTCGACTCTCTGTTGCAATTAGCTCTCACATGGACGATTGAGCGCTGACAAAGATCTTATGCACGCAATTTGAGCGTGCACGTCCTGCGGAAACCGCATCTCTCCACACTCTCGACATATCTGTCAACCACTGGAGGGATCGTAATGAACAAAAAACTTCTTGTACTGGCGATCATCGGGCTGCTGGCGAGTGGCACGACGTTCGCAGAGGCAGGACTCACTTTGTACGGCAACATCGACGCCTCGGTGGTGAGTGCAAGTGGTATCGGTGCGGAGTCAAGTCGGCGTACGAGCTTTGGCGAGGGCAACTGGGCTCCGTCAGTCTGGGGATTGAAAGGCACGGAAGATCTTGGCAGTGGCATGAAAGCACATTTCAGGCTTGAAGGCGGGTTCAATGCTGGTAATGGTGACACAGCAAATGGTGGGACCAACGGTCTGTTTAATCGAATGGCAAACGTTGGACTCAGCGGTAACTTTGGGTCGGTGACCGCAGGCCTGAACCTGTCACCATTTATTGCTGCCTACACGTCGGCGTTGGCGCTTGCCGGTAATAATTTTTATGTTCCTGCACTACAGATGCATCGCGCGGGTACCGTGCTAAACCGCGCCGGGGATACAGTACCGGTATTTTCTGGTGGGACGGACGCTGATCCAGCTCTGGGGAGCACGGGAGGTTTTTTTATCCCCAATTCAGTGACCTACAGTCTGCCAACTGAATTATTCAGAGGGGGCACAGTAAGCGTGATGTACGCGCTGGGTGGTGTTCCTGGGTCGTTCGCGCAGAACCGATTCACATCAGCCAATATCGGCTATAGCATAGGTGAATTGAATCTTGTTGCTGCCATATCAGATCGCGATGCGCAGTATCGACAGTGGTTATTGGGCGCCAGTGTGCCAGTCGGTGTGCTGAAGGTGGCGGCGAACTATGTGAACTTCAATCCGCACAACGGGGAGACAACCAATACCTACACGGTAGGCGCATCAATGAAATTTTCGCCAAATAGCGTCGTAGGTGTTAACTACGCACGCAATGATGGCCCCGGTAGTCCGACAATCATGAATGTCTCTGCCATCTATGCCATGTCGAAGAGCATGAATCTTTATGCGGCATTCAACCGCGCCACCGATGGCGTTCCCTCGTCTTATTCTGCGCTGGGTGATCTCGCTGGAGATCCTACTCTCACACAGCCCGGCACGTCGAACGCGGTCATTATCGGCCTTCAAAAGGGATTCTGATGCCTGTTGGTTCATGATGCGCGATGCCTGCTTGTATTCACCCGCCGTGTGGCGGGTTTTTTATCAGCGGGTACGGCTTTGCGCATCCGAAGTGCGAAATACCTCCGCATCGGCGTAAAAATCTTCATTCTGGCCATTCCACCATCCCGGTATGCCGAGTACCGGCAAATGGCAAAAGTCGCCGCTCACAAAGCCAGAGGCTAATGATTTGGCTACGCTCTCATCGATCGAGGACATGGCGTCATTAGTCTGATTCTCGGTAAAGATACGCTGCTCGGATAGGCACCAGACATGCGCAGTAATGGATTTGTAGGGATGAATTAATTTTTCGATAAGTGCATGACCGAACAAGAGTATCTTGCAATCCTGGTGAAATCTCGTCGCATGCGAGTGTAATAAGTTCTTCCACTGCCGCCTCTTGAGCCATTCGGTCAATGCCGGGTCCTGGCTGATGAATATTGCAGCGTTCTCATCAAACACCGTGGCGGCATCGCGCTGTTTTCCTCGCAGAGTTCTGTCTGACTGACGATGAATCTCTTCCACCTGTAGCTGGTTCAGCACGCGTTTGCTGTTCGGGAAATGCAGCCAGATCAATGCGTTGAAAAAATCATGGAGATTATCTCGGGTGGGTATCTGCCCGGTCTGGCTGATATGCAACTCGTACCCAACGGATTTGGGTAGTAAATTTTGCGGGGAAAATACGATGGGTAAGCCGGCAGCGTTCGTGAGCCTTCTCTCGCGGGCAAGCGTATTTGCGGCAGCTTGCCAATCTGGCGCTACGGCCAGTGAACGTCCGAGTTCGCTCACATGCGAAAGCCAAGGACGCTGCCAGTCAATGGCAGAAAAATCCATCAATTGGCAGACTCAGACAAATTTCCAGTTCAGCGACTGGCCAGCATCAAGGGGAACAACTGTGGAATCGCCCATTGGCAGCTCATCCGGGATGCGCCATTCGGTTCGCTCCAGCCTAACCGTGTCTGTGTTTCGCGGAAGACCGTAAAAATCAGGGCCGTGAAAGCTCGAAAAAGCCTCCAGCTTATCCAGGGCACCGGCCTGATCGAAGGCCTGCGCGTAGAGCTCCATGGCATGCAACGCGGTGTAACAGCCTGCACAGCCGCAAGCATGCTCCTTCAAGCCTTTCGGGTGAGGAGCCGAGTCGGTGCCAAGGAAGAATTTTGCGTTGCCGGAGGTCGCGGCGGCGATCAGCGCTTGTCGGTGCGTCTCACGCTTGAGTACTGGCAGGCAGTAGTAATGCGGGCGCACCCCTCCTTTGAAGAGGGCATTGCGGTTGTACAGCAGATGATGCGCGGTGATGGTGGCACCCATGTGCCCCTCCGCCTCTTGAACATAGTGCACGGCCTCTTTGGTGGTGATGTGTTCGAACACAAGCTTGAGGGCAGGCAGTTGGCGACGCAATGGGATTAGCACGCGGTCGATGAAAACGGCCTCCCGGTCGAAGAGATCGATTTCTCCATCTGTCACTTCACCATGAACCAGCAAGGGTAATCCCAGTGCCTGCATTTGCTCGAGTGCCGCCATGCAGCGTCCCAGATCAGTGACGCCGGCGTCGGCGTTGGTGGTGGCACCTGCGGGATATAGCTTGACTCCATGGACGATGCCGCTATCAACCGCTCGGTGTATCTCATCAGCTGAAGTATTGTCGGTCAGGTAGAGTGTCATCAGTGGCTCGAAGTGCATACCTTCTGGCAGCGCAGCGAGTATCCGCGCGCGGTAGGCAGTTGCCATTGCTGCTGTCGTCACTGGCGGCTTGAGATTAGGCATGACGATCGCCCTGGCGAACTGCCGTGCCGTATGGGGAAGTACATCGCGCAGCACGACACCATCGCGCAAATGCAAGTGCCAGTCATCTGGACGCGTGAGGGTAATCGTGGAAGTCATGACGAGGCCGGTGTGAAAGAACTATTTGAGACGAGGAAGACAAAGTCATTAAAATTTTACAGGACAGGTTATAAGATCAGGATGACCCGGTAATCATTCACGTTGGTTCGTGTAGGGCCGGTGACGAGCAGATCATCCAGCGCTTCGAAGTAGCTGTAGCCATCATTATTGCCCAGCAGTTGCTTGGCGCTCACGCCCTTTGCTGCTGCACGCGCGGGGCTATCGGGTAGCAAAAGTGCGCCGGCA
Organism: Oxalobacteraceae bacterium; assembly: GCA_900299005.1. Lineage (GTDB taxonomy): Bacteria > Pseudomonadota > Gammaproteobacteria > Burkholderiales > Burkholderiaceae_D > Pernthalerella. The sequence continues at coordinate 1,201 of OMID01000102.1, read as the reverse complement.
TTATCTTCGGTGCCATCAATGCCATCCGTATCAGCAGCCAGTGCATAGACCTCCGGCATGCCGTCGAGCTCGACTGCCAGTGAGGTCAGAAACTCTGCACAGCGTCCACCGCGTCCATTGCCGCGAACGGTGACGGTGCATTCCCCGCCCGAGATCAGGGCCACCGGCGGGCGAAATGGTTGGTGATGCACGTGGATTTCTCTGACAAGTGCAGCGTATACCTTGGCCACTTCAGAGGCTTCACCGGTGACGGTATCGCCAAGCACGACCGGCGTGATCTGACGGGACCGAAAAAACTCCGCTGCAGCTTGCAGGCATTGATGGGCTGTCGCAATGACTTTGATATCAGAATGAGCCACATCGGGATCACCAGGCTTGGGTGTCTCGGGAATGAGCCCCGCAGCACCTTTCTCGAGATGCGCAATCACGGAAGCGGGCGCCTCGACCTTGAAATGGGAAATGACGTCCAACGCATCCCGATAAGTACTCGGGTCAGCACAAGTAGGGCCAGAGGCGATGGCACTCGGATCATCACCGGTGACATCACTGATCACCAGCGTGAGGATGGGAGCGCGGCAGGCGGCCGCCAGCCGCCCGCCCTGAATACGTGAGAGGTGCTTGCGCACGATGTTCATCTCGGTGATGGGAGCGCCTGAGCGCAGCAGGGAGTTGGTCACCGCTTTCAGGTCAGCCATGCTGACTGTCTCGACCGGCAGCGACAACAGGCTGGAACCGCCGCCAGAGACGAGAGCAATGAGCAAATCATCGGGTGTGAGCTCTTGGACGCGCTCCAATATCTGCGCGGCCGCTGACTCACCGGCGCCATCAGGTACGGGATGACCTGCCTCGATCACTTGAATGTGATCGGTCAGCATCCCATGCGCGTATCGGGTGACCACCAGACCCTGGATCGCCGCGGTTGCCGGCCAGGCTAGCTCCACTGCCCTTGCCATGCTCGCGGCCGCCTTGCCGGCACCCATAACCAGGGTTCGCCCTGAGGGAGGCGGCGGAAGATGAGCGGCCACGATCTTGAGCGGATCAGCAGCTGCCACTGCGGCATGAAAACTGTCAACGAGCAGGCTTCGAGGGTTCATCGGTCGAGTCGGGCTGATTCAGGGGGATGTCGGATTGTAAGAGACATCCGACAAAAGCGCCCGGGCGCCCGCCTGGCTGACCGCCTGGCTGACCGCCTCAGGCCCGG
>OMID01000101.1 GCA_900299005.1 Oxalobacteraceae bacterium | reverse complement strand
GGCGACTTGGCTATCCAGATAAAGATTCGGCTGGCGCACCACCTGTAGGGATGGAAAAGAATGCTGGGCGATACGTTCTGCATGCTCATCGCTCACCCATAGCGCATCAGGCAGGCAGGTGCCATCATCACGAATGAATCGGGAAGCATAGTTCACCCAGTGATCGAGTACAGCGATGGAGGAAATTTTTCGGGATCGTGCAAGCTGCCTTGCCCGATGCTCCCAGTCGCTCTGCCAGCCTGTACCCGATAAAACACAGCCTAGTGGAATCGAGAGATTATCCAGAGCGACATCGCGACCCAGTGGGGTCAGCCCAGAATTTGCTGCGATGGCCTTGGCGGGTCCTTGTAGCGCCAGCAGCAGGTGGCTGGGATTCAGCTTGCCTGTTGTCAGCCAATACCTGAGCCAGCCGAAAATAAGATTAGCAGCCCCTGCATCATGACAAGCAACCAGCAGCGGTGTCGCTGGCAGAGCGCTGACAATGTCGGGTCTCGCCGGGTCAGGCGCGGGCTTGTGCATTACGCAGTGTGTCCAGGTTATTCCAGACCTTGTGGAATACGTCAATAATCAGACGAACATCATCGTCGCTAAGCTCATGAAGGCACATCGCAAATCCCAGGTAAGTCTCATCGTGGAGCTGCTCTGCGACGGGGCAGATGCCTTTTGCGTAGCTGACATCCCGTCGGCAGATATCGGAATTCCACGGGAAGCCTCGAGATCCATAGGCGATTTTTTTCTGGAACATCGGCAGTAGGTGAACATTCTGGTAGCCAGTGCCAATCCCCGATAAGCCCTCAGCGCGTAGTGCATCCGCCAGCACGGAACGTGGAATGCCAAGTGCCTTCACACTCACATCCAGCGGGTAAACATAATAAACATGCGTGCAATCGTCTCTGACCACGGGTGTCTTAAGCCCGTGCAGTCCGGACAAGCCTTTGTTTAGCTGGGCGGCGATTGCCTCTCGTCGCTGAACCAGTCCGGCGAGCTTGTCGAGTTGCGAGATACCGATTGCACACTCTATCTCGCCCAGACGGAAGTTATATCCGACCATGTTGGCAATATCAGTCACACCCTTGGACCCCACCACGGCTTCAGCGTGATTGCGTATTAGCTGTAGTCGCTCGGCGAGCTGATCATCATCGGTGACCAGAATCCCACCTTCGCCGGTGTGAATATGCTTGTGGTAGTTAAGACTGTAGCCGCCGATATGGGCGAGCGTACCGGCATAGTGTTGGCCGACTTTGGCACCGGGCGCCTGTGCCGTGTCAGAGATGATCTTCAGGCCATGACGCTGCGCGATATCGCAAAGGGCGTTCATGTCCGCTGATTGCCCGAAAATATCAACAGCCATGATTGCGCGTGTGTGCGGGGTGATGTTTGCTTCCACCGACGCAGGATCAAGACAGTAGGTATCAGGGTCAATGTCAGCAAATACAGGAATTGCATTCCAGTGCAGAATGGCTGTCGCGCTGGCGCACATAGTCCATGGCGGGACAATGACCTCATCGCCGGGCTCAATGCCCAAGGCGCCAACTGCCGCGATCAGGCCGCTTGTCCATGAGTTGACGGTGATGGCATGCTTGACGCCAAAATACGCTGCGCTTTTACGTTCGAAATCGCGCACATAGGGGCCACCGAAAAAATCCTCATGCCAGGCGCCGATGAATTGAGAGAGTACACCGCTCTCGATTACCTGCTTGGCTGCAGCAACTTCTTCGGCACCGATCGGGTTGTAACGCTCAAAAATACGATCAATGACGGGTTTTCCACCTAAAAGAGCGAGCGTAGTAGTCATGGCAATAGAAAATTGATCAAATAGCGTGGGGCACCGCAACCTCAAGCGCCGATTCGCGGAGATGTTCGCATAATACTTGCGCTGATAGTGCCGTGTGGCCGGTGCTGGACAGCGGGGCGTCCTCAGACAGGGCTGAAAAAATATTTGCAATCGCGTACCGGAATGCAGATTCCACTTCGCCTTGCACCACTTGGCCCTGATCCAATTCGCGGTAACCCTCGAAGATCGCGCTGTCAATGACACGACGCAAACGCCAGCGTGCTCCGCCGTTCTCCATGGCGATTACGCCTTTCTCGGCAATGATCTGCATTTCGAAGTGGGCATAATCGCCAGCATCGCCGATACTGAGATGGATAGGAAGTGCATCCGCTGCGCTCAAGAGTGCAGGAACGGAAGGATCCTCGGGGAACGCGTCAACGACAGGACGTCCAACAGCGGTCACTGTGAGATCTCCGAGTAGATAGTTGAGCAGGTCCAGCATGTGGCTACCATTGTTAAGCACACCTTTGTTGTAGGTCGCCTGCACCGACCGTAGCGCGCCCCAATGCCTCTGTCTGAGTTCCGATCGCAGACGAACCATGTCCGGTGCCCAGCGGCGCAGATGCGCGACCGCCAGCAAAATACCCGCCTCGTCGCACGCTTTGACCGCCTCGCGGGAGCTGTCCACTGAGGTGGTTAGTGGCTTTTCACAAAAAATCAGCTTCGGTCGCAGCGCAATGGCAGCCTGAAGATCAGCCCTGTGTGAGGAAGTGGTGGAACAAATACTAATGACATCGAAAGCCCCCGCAAAGGTGCGCATTGACTCAAGAGAATCTGAGGCTTCCGGAATGTGCCATCGCTGGCAGAAAGCATGGCGCTTTTCCGGGTCGGGCTCAATGACCGCAGAGAGTTTGAAACCGCCATGCTGTACAAAGGCTTTGGCATGCGTGAGTGGCGGCTGTTCGGTAGCGCGATGTGCGTCAAAGCCACCGGCGATCTTACCAGCGCCGACGATGAGCACTTTATAAGGTTCGTTCACTCCGTCCATCCCAGGAGGTCGTTGGCACGCACCGGCGTGCCACGGCGAACGGCACAGGCAAGGGTAGAGCCAATGACACGATCCAGATGCTTAGGCGCCAGCCCGAAGCCCGGACGTATGCTTTTCACTGCTTCCGCAGTGATGGTAGCGCCCGCTTCAAGGTCTTTGACGAAATACAGCGACCTGCGAAAACGAATGTTGCTGCGCTCACTGGACTGAAGTCCGTAGTCGACACTACCTAATGCCATCCACGCTGCCCGGGTGTCGCGGCAAAGCGATTGTAAATCTTCCGGCTGAAGCGAAAAGCTATCATCCGGTCCGCCGTCATTGCGATTAAGCGTGAAATGCTTCTCGATGATCGATGCACCCAATGCGGTTGCTGCAATAGCCGTGGCATTGTCTATCGTATGGTCGGAAAGCCCGACCACAGTGCCAAAACGCTCGCGCATGTCCAGCATGGTACGCAGGTTATAGTCTGAGGCGGGTGCGGGATAGCCGCTAATGCAGTGCAGAAGAGCGATCTGTGTACAACCGGAGGAGCGCGCCATGGCGACTGCTTCGGCGATTTCTTCGGCATTGGCCATTCCTGTTGACAGGATCATGGGTTTGCCTTTGCTTGCCACATATCGTATCAGCGGCAGATCAATGGCCTCAAATGACGCGATCTTGTAGGCGGGGACATCTAGCTTTTCGAGAAGGTCTACGGCAGTCCTATCGAAGGGTGAGCTAAAGATCGTAAGCCCCAGCGATCGGGCTTTTCTGAAGAGTGGTTCGTGCCATTCCCAGGGCATTGATGCGCCCTGATACAGCTCGAACAATGTTTGTCCGGCCCACAGGCCCTCGTGGATTTGAAAATCGGGCGCATCGGAATCCAGGGTGATCGTGTCCGCACGATAAGTCTGGAGCTTAATCGCATCGGCGCCGGCGGCATGCGCGATCTCGATCAGGCGGAGTGCTCTGTCCAGACTGCCGTTGTGATTGGCTGAAAGCTCAGCAATGATATAAGGCGGGTGATTTCTCCCGATTGCGCGCTCATCAATTAGGATGTCAGCGACCACGGATTTTTGCTCAGCGAAGATATTCATAGAACTCTCCATGGCTACCAGCGTTCGCAGTAGACCAATCGCTGCGTGAGAGGCTGAAGCCGATCAGTGCTGCGTCTGATTTGCTTTCAGAGCGAGCTAGGTGGGGCATGCGATGAAATCCCAGTCGTTCATGGAATCGCTGCGAACGCAGATTACCGGGCAAGACCCGGCCAATGATGCGATGAATGCTTGTGCTTTTGAAGATATGGGAAATGGCGGCCTTCCCGAGACGCTGGCCGATCCCTTTGGGTGCATCTGGCGCAACATAGAAACCCCACTCAATGCAATCTTCGCTGTCAGTTTTATCAAATTGAACGAATCCCAGAGGAACTCTGTCAATCTCAAATATAAACGGTGAATTGCCAGCGATTTGCCGGCGCTTGAACCACGCGAGGTGCTCATGCCAGTTGAGTGTGGAACTATGCCTCATGAAACGCCGGACATCCGGGTGATTACGCCATGCAAAAATCATGGGCAGATCACCGGACAGGACTGAGCGTAATTGCCCTGGTGTTGAGCTCGATACGGCTGCCGCGATGAATGATCTACGCAGCGGCTGCGCAGCGATTTGCGACATGATATGTGCGACGCGAGAGCAGCCTTCGCCATCGACGAGCTCTTTTGCGCGAGCGGAGATTGTTTCCCAGTAAGCGGCTGGTGGGGGTTCTTGCAGGAGATGGCGCAATCTATTCTCATACTCATCAAGGTCGCCCAGGCAGTGTGCCACCCCAAGCGCATGAAGGGCAAGTGCGCCAGGCCGCTGGTTTTCTGCGGTGATAATCAGCAGCGAGGGCAGACCGATACAGCATCGCTCCAGTGCAGAGACGCCAGCGGCACCGATAGCCAGATCGATACCAGAGAGTATCTCACTCATATGCTCTGGGTTGATGATCACCTCAATCAGCAGAGAACTTTGTCTAGCCTGCTCGCGCACAGCCTCCAGCCAGGGTGCCTTAGAACTCAAGATTACTGTAATCTGCGCCACCGATTGAATTCGGGCGCTTTCCAGCACAGACAGGACGTGGGTAGTTACATTGTTGGGGTCGGTGCCGCCTAGTGAGATCAGTATTTTTTTTACAGGATCAAATCCAGCGGGGTTGGGCTGCTTTCTTTGCTCTGCAAATTCATCGCGCAAGAGGGCAAATTCCGGCCCGATTAGCAATTGAGAATGGGGATTTATCAGCCGATGATAATCCTCCGCTAGTCGCCCTGGGTTCTGGTCTAGTAGAAGATCGCAGTCATGACAGCGATCTGCCAGATCATCAATCACCATCAGGTGCGTCGTATGCTTTTTCAGCAAGGCTTCCCATTGATAATCCAGTCCGTAATGGTCGGCAACGAGCCAGTCGGTGGGTTCAGTGCCAAGCGCAGCAGCGGTGGCCTTTGCGTCGCCTATCCAGTCGCTCTTGTCAAGCGGCGCAATCTCTTCAACGGCGAAACCTTGATTACGTACCGTGCTGATTAGATTTCCTGGATGTGCGGCGCTGATAAATCGGCAGAGAGCCCCACGTTGACGGAGTTGTTCGGCGAGAGCGAGGCAACGCATCACATGGCCTTGGCCCGTGTGGATGGACGCATCTACCCGAAAGACAACACGTAGGCTCATCGACTGTCTCCACGACGGTCATTGGCATTAAATAGTTTTTCTGCCCGTAACCAGTCTTCTTCAGTGTCGATATCTTGCACCCGCCATGACGGTAACTGAATGATGGCCGAGTTTGCGGAGAAGATGGGCAGCCCTTCGGTCCATGCATTCACCCGGCCCCAGTAAAATTGCCCGGCGTCGTGAAATGCTTCTTCGAGGTCCTGTGAGCGTGTATTGAAGTGCTCAGGATGAAACATGGATACTCGGCCGTCCAGATCCATTTTAAGCGCACGCTGTATCGGGAAGTTGAACCATGTTCCTGAGAACACATAGTCGAGATTTTTCTCTTCCAGAAGCGCCACACCGGCACGAAGATCGTCCGGACTGAGGAAAGGGGCCGTCGCGTAGATGCAGCAGACGAAGTCCGGTGCTACATCGTGCGCTTGCAGCCACGCTATTGCATGAGAGATCACCGGGATGGTTGGCGTATGGTCACCGGACAGTTCCTTGGGTCGCGCGAAAGGTGTCTCTGCGCCGTACTGGCGTGCCACGGCTGCAATATCTTCATCATCGGTCGACACGATGACGCGGTCAAAGCAGTCACTTTTCCGCGCGGCGTCAATCGACCAGGAAATCATCGGCTTGCTACAGAACGTACGAATATTTTTTCGCGGGATGCGCTTGCTGCCGCCACGAGCGGGGATGATGGCTACCCTCATGATCGTATCGCTTGGTACAACGCCTCAATCACACGATCCTGCTCCTCATTGCTTAGTGCAGGAAACAGCGGAAGGGTGATGGCAGATGCGTAATAGTGCTCGCTGTGGTCGAACTCAGTGCGACGGTCACCCAGCCGGGCGTAATAGGGTTGGCGGTACACAGGTATGTAATGGACATTGACGCCGATGCCGGCATTTCGCAATGCATCAAACAGCTCGCGGCGAGAGCAACCGTTTTGCTCTTCATCCCACTCGATCACGTAAAGGTGCCAAGCGCTTTTTGCAGTCGGCAATCTGGCAGGCCGTTTACAAGGCAAGTCACCCAGGCGCTCGTCGTAGCGATCTGCCAGGCGCTCGCGGTTTTGGATGACTGTGTCGAGTCGTGTCAGCTGACTCAAGCCCAGAGCCGCTTGTATATCCGTCATTCGATAGTTGTAGCCCAGCGATTGCTGTTCGTAATACCACGGCCCATCGCAGGCGCTCATGTCAGCGACATCCCTGACAATGCCATGGGATCTCAAGCGGCGCATCTGCTCGGCCAGCTTTGGGTCACGTGTCGTGGCCATGCCGCCCTCTCCGGTCGTAATGATTTTCACGGGATGAAAGCTGAACACGGTAATGTCGCTGTAGCGGCAATTGCCGATGGATTCGCCATTTAGCTGCGCACCAATGGCATGGGAGGCGTCTTCAATGATTCGGAAGCCGTACATTTGAGAGAGCGAATAAATCGCCTCCATATCGCAGGGCAGACCACTGAAATGAACCGGTACGACAATCTTTGGGAGTTTTCCCTCAGTTTTGGCCTGCCTAAGCTTGGCTTCGAGTGCCAACGGGCAGAGATTGCGAGTGACCGGGTTGATATCGACAAAATCTACTGATGCCCCGCAATAGAGAGCGCAGTTGGCCGATGCCACGAAGGTGATCGGACTGGTCCACAGACTATCGCCGGGGCCAAGGTTCAGTGCCATGCAGGCGATATGGAGAGCGGAGGTCGCGCTATTTGCCGCGACCGCATGATCAACCTGGCAATAAGCCGCCACTGCCGACTCGAAAGCCGGCACCACCGGACCCTGGGTCAGGAAGTCCGAGCGCAGCACGTCCGACACTGCCTTGATATCAGCATCAGTCAGGCTCTGGCGTCCATAGGGGATGACAGAGGGTGGTTTCATAGGGCTGTTGGAATGTCGACAATTACATTGATTGTAGATTGTCAGAGCAAATAATAGGCCAGTGCAATGCGGTAGCCCAGGGAAAAGTGGGTCGCGAAGCAGGGCTGAAAAAATAGCTATTTAATAATTTTCGTGCGAATCGATAGCTTTTTATGACGCACTCAGGACTCGAAGTGGACTTCGAAGTAAGGGATTAGCTGACCATTAAAACTGAGTTTGTAATCACCACGCTGTGGTGAATTGACGCCCACGAAATCCAGAGACGGGATCCCTTTTTCCGCATAGTGCCGGATATTCTCAATCATCAGCAGCGTTGACGCTGCAGATTTTCGCCATTCAGGATCGTTTGCTCCCAGCAGGTACCACGCACAGCGGCTGTCGTGCACGAAAAGCGTCATCGAGGCCGGGTGCCCGTCCACCTTGGCGACACACAGTCTGCCAAAGCCTCCGCTGAGGGAAGTCCGGATGATGCACCTGAGCCTTTGCAGTGTGTTTTCATCAATCGCGATGTTTTGTCGCTCAAAATTTTTTACATAGATAGCGATAAAGGTCTCTATATCGTCAGTTTCACTAATGACGGCGGTTGACTTTTGGTACTCCTGTCGACGAACGCTTCGTATAGATGAGAGATAAGAACTCAGATCAAAGTCGTGCAAGTCCAGCCTTGCGGTGTAGCGCGGCACGATGGCAAACCTGGGCGCTGCGGCCGAATGAAAATTGTGCCAGGCGAAGGGTCTTAAGTCCTCAAAGGCTGGCGACAGCGACATGTGGAAATTGCCGTAGCGGGCGATCAGCTGATTTATCAAAAACTCAGTGATTTCCATTTTTTTCGCTACCTGGCGGTGGCTAGGAAGGGAATTCAGTTTCTCGCTGAACAGTATGCCCTGATGGGGCGTGAACGGAAAAGGCGCTCGGTGCATCGCGCCGTTTTCTTCGAAGATGGTGGCCGCTGCAAGGCTATCTCCCTGGCGATTCTTGAGCTGGTATCGGGAGTAACTTGCTGCTAGTGAGGATAGATAGGCAGACGAAGAAAAAACACTTCCTTGGCTCGATTCATCCACAAAATGGTCCCAAAGTGCGTCTTCCTGAATCACGTCGAGGAAATAGTCGTGCTCTTCAAATTGGGATTGGTCAGTACCGGACATTGATTCAATTTTAACAATAGGTATAGGTTGAGACGCCTCGTTTTTCTGGTGTAAGCCAAACCAAACCCCAGCAACGCAGATGAGTTTAGTCCGAATGCTCAATCAATGGCATCTGTGAAAAAAACGTCGCTGACGACGAGCCTGCGGAATTAATTAATCTTAAGACAACCTGAGTTTCGCAAAAGCTGCCCCAGAGCGTTTTTACATTAAAAAACAATAACGAAGGGTGTCGAATAATTCTGGCACCAAATTTGCATATTAGAGCACAAGTGAGCTGCCAATCAGCCATGAACTTGCAAATTTAAAAATATGCTTGGCAAGCCGGGGAGATGCGAAATGTCACAGTTGGCAAGGTTATTCATTGAACAAAGCGAAAGTGGCCTTGCGGTAGACCAAGTGCCGTTGAGGAATTTCACACCAGACCAGATCAGGTACGCGATTCAAGCGTTAATGGCCGAGGGGTGCGATGCGCTTGCCTATGCACTGGGGGATGCCGGTATCGCGATGTATCCCAACAATGAAGAAATGTTGGCCATTACAAGTTTGCTATCAGTCGTCCGAGAGGATTGGCCAGTTGCCATAGAACTGATTACCGAATTAATTGAGATGCAAGGCGACCAGGCGACGTGCTTTAGCTACTTGATGCTGGTTCGCTCGCTGATATGCAATCTCGATTTACATGAAGCACTTGGTGTTGTGATTTTGGGGTTAAAAAAATTTCCCGGGAATCCTGATCTGGAACTTGAATACGGATCTTTACTTGATCTCCTTGGGTTGGCCGTTCATCAAGATTGACGCATGCTATTTGGGATCCACAATCTTATGACTTGCAGAGCTTGTTTGCAGACCAGAAAATTATCTTTGGATCTATGACTGGAATAACTGATATCGGTAGCTCGAAATTTTCAAAAAACAGCAATCATAGATGGGGTGTCTAGTTGGGACAGGTGTTCAACGCCTCTTGTTTAAATTAAATGTCGACGCAATTCATTAATTCACGATAGATCACCGACAGCGCGACTGCGCTCTGGTCCCCATTCTTGGAAATAGGCAATGACCGTAATCAATACCAATCTAAAAGCCTTATCCGCGCATGAGTCGATTCGTGCGTCAGACCTGAAATTGGCCACTTCAATGGAGCGCCTATCGACAGGTTTGAGAATCAATGCAGCAAAAGATGATGCTGCCGGACTATCCATTGCCAACCGAATGACAGCGCAAATTCGAGGATTTGCAAAGGCGATCCAGAATTCGAGTGACGCAATTTCAATGTCACAAACCGCTGAAGGAGGCTATCAGAACGTCGGTGATATTTTGCAGCGAATGCGTGAGCTGGCAGTACAGGCCGCTACGGGGACAGTAAACGCATCTGATAGGGCTTCTATTCAGTTGGAAGTTCAGCAGCTAAAGTTTCAAATAGAAGATATTGCAATTAAGACTCACCATAACAACATAAAATTACTGGATGGGACAGCTCAAGACGTGGTCATTCAGACAGGCGCCAACGCTGGTGACACGATCAAACTTGATTTTGGTTCTGCTAGAACCAAAGATATCGGGTTAGGCTCACGAGCTGCTTTGAATTCTATCAATGGCAAATTTGTTGCCAATACCGCGTTTGATGCACTCTCCGCTGCAGCACTTTTTATTAATGGCGTTGCCGTGGGTGCCACATTGGCAATCGATGACGCCGCTTCATATTCGGGGAAATCAGCGAGCGCCATTGCCAAGGTGGCGGCTATTAACAAGGTTGCAGAACTCAGCGGTGTATACGCTAAAGTTAGCCATAACACAGTGTCTGGAACGACAATGACAGTGGCGGCGTCTGTGCAAAGTGCCATTACGATCAACGGCGTGACCACTGATACTTTCTCTACAAGCGGCAGTGACAATGCCTTGACCAGAAAGGCGGTTGTCTCTGCAATTAACGTGCGAACCACCCAAACCGGAGTTCGGGCAGTCGATACAGGATCTGATGAGACAGGTGTTACGCTGGTAGCCGATGATGGCAGAAACATCACATTAAATATAGGAGCTGACTTTTCATCTGCCGCGCTTGGTTTACGAGGAGTTAATAGCGCAGATGTTACTCATGTTGGCTCTTATGAGCTATACACACTGGATCACAGAGAAATCAATATAAGTTTTGCAGACGGCCAGCAAGATGTGGAGGCGATGAGTGGCTTGCGCGCAGGTAGTTACGACTCAGATCGTGCAGGGATCGTATCTTTCAAGCGTGTACCGCTAAAAGGTAGTTCTTCCATGACCTCGGCCAGCCAAGGTCTAATGAATGGTAATAGCCTCATCATTAATGGCGTCGCAATCGGCCAAGGATTAACGATTGATGATACCGCGTCCACCTCGGAGCCAGTGGCTTCTTCTCGTCGACACAGCGCAATCGCTATCGCAGCAGCGATCAACCGATCTACAGATCTTACGAGCGTAAGCGCATTTCCTTCACCAAACATACTGCGAGGTTCTGGCTTTATACCTGGCGACACGGTTTACACGGTATATCTGAACGGAGTGACTTTCGGCGTCAACAATCAGACCCGAGATGGCGCCATTGATTCATTCAACCGAGTCGCTGGTCAGACAGGTGTTTCAGCGAGTGCGTGGGGGGCAGGTATACAACTTGTGGCGGCTGATGGGCGTAATATCGTCATTGGATCCTCTGCAACTGCTGCTTCAATCGGTCTCACTGGGCTGTCAGTAGGTGCCGAGGCGACTTCAGCCGAGGCGATTGTTCACTACTCTACGGTTACCCTGGCCTCGGATAATGTTTTCGAGATACGTGCTGGATCTAACGGGATTCCAAATCTGGAGGCGCTTGGTTTTCGGCAAGGTCGGTTCGGTGGTAAAGATAACGGCCTGAAAATTAATCAGATCGATGTGTCGTTGCCTGCTGGGGCCTCCCAGGCCATCACGGCGATCGATGCTGCTATCGATACGATTAATCTGTATCAAGCGAAGTCTGGGGCGTTTAACAACAGACTGGACTACATTATCAATAATCTTGCAGAAAGCAGTCAGAACCTGACTGCAAGCCGTAGTCGAATTACTGATACCGATTACGCAAAAGAATCCACAAACCTGGCAAAAAATCAGATCATTCAGCAGGCAGCCACTGCTATGCTTGCTCAAGCTAATCAGTCTGCACAGACTGTCCTCTCGCTGCTCAAGTAGCACAAGAAACTATCGCAGTGGACCCCTTGCAACGTTAACCGTAGCTTGGCTTACATTTGTGCTGTCGCAGGTATTTGCGCCTCGCTATCAACTTAACGCGATAGGTAATTAGTTTATCTGTTACCCGGCAAATAGTTGCCGCTGAGTGGCAATTATTGACCGCATGGGCATGCACTGGCGGCAGTAAAGCGGAAAGATTTTTCCTCCGTGCTTCTCTCGGATGAAATAATTAAAATTTTTCAATAAATTTCCACCTATTTTCTAAAGGTTGAATCTCTCAAATCGATAAAACGAACATCAAGAAACAGTTCTTGAAGCGCTGATTCAATTTGGATCAGGTCCGTATATTCGATAAAAGTAAGGGGTTATCTATGTCAGTCATCAATACCAACATGAAAGCGCTGGTGGCTCAGGAATCCATGCGCTCAAGCGACTTGAAGCTCAGCACCGCGATGGAGCGCCTGTCCACCGGTAAGCGGATCAATGCCGCCAAAGATGATGCAGCCGGTCTCGCGATATCAACGCGTATGACATCGCAGGTGATGGG
>OMID01000100.1 GCA_900299005.1 Oxalobacteraceae bacterium | reverse complement strand
GTTGTTGCTGCAGAAGGAAAACCCACCCGCTATCGCGCGGCAACCCATACTCTGCGGAGAGGCTGTCGCCGAGCACCAGCAGGCTTTTTGATGCAGAATACGCGGGCGCTGCGTAACCAGTGACGAACAGCATCCAGGCCATGATAAGGAGTTGCAAAAGGTTCGCCGCTCCAGACAACTCCGACGATCCCAGATAGAGATTCAACCGACCTTGCATGCCTGAACACCCCCAGAGAATTCCCGCCATTGAAGTCACTGCGTTGACCAAAAAAGTGTCCGACGCCAGCGGCGAGCTGACCATTCTTGATGATATCCATTTTACCGTCCGGGCCAGCGATACGTTGGCCTTGGTGGGCGCGTCCGGTTCCGGGAAGTCCACCCTGCTGGGATTGCTGGCCGGGCTGGATATACCAACGTCGGGCAGTGTCCGTATCGAGGGTATCGATATTTTCTCGCTGGATGAGGATGGCCGGGCGGCGATGCGGCGCACGCACCTTGGTTTCGTATTTCAATCGTTTCAGTTGCTGTCGCATCTGACTGCTATCGAAAACGTGATGTTGCCACTGGAGTTGCGGGGTGATGCAGATGCTGCCGGCAAGGCTGAGGTCATGCTCGGTCGGGTGGGCCTTCAGCAGCGACTGCAGCATTATCCGAAATACCTGTCGGGTGGCGAACAGCAGCGCGTCGCCCTCGCTCGTGCTTTCGTCACTCATCCTCCTTTGCTACTGGCCGATGAGCCGACTGGCAGTCTCGATGCGGCGACCGGTGAAGCCATTATTGAATTAATGTTTGAACTCAATCGCGAGCAGCACTCCACACTGGTACTGGTGACCCATGATCTCGCGATGGCAGCACGCTGTTCGCGTCAGCTGACCATCGCTGCCGGGCGGCTGGTCGATGACCGTCACCTGTAAACCAGTCGCCTTATGGCCTCATCGCCGCCCAGCACCGTAGTCGCTGACGAGTTTGTTTAAAGCCTTTCTGGTCCAAGGTATCAGTTCACTGGCGGTGGCCCCGATCGGTCCTATGCCACTCGCTACCATCTCATCTGCTGCGCTGCCATGCAACCAGGTCGCTGCCAGTGCACAAGCTCGCGCAGGCCAGCCCTGCGCGAGCAGTGCGCCGCAAAGTCCGGCCAGCACGTCACCACTGCCGGCGGTCGCCAGTGCCGGATTACCAGTGGCATTGATGACAGGAATATCACCGGGATGAGCGACGATGCTGCCACTCCCTTTAAGTATGACGGTCGCATGGTATCGACCGGCCAGTGCATTAGCCCAGCAGAGTCGGTCTGACTGTACGGTATGCGCATCGGTGCCCAATAATCTCGCCGCTTCCAGCGGATGGGGCGTGAGCAAGCTAAGTCCTTTGCGTTGTGTGAGAACGGCTTGCAAGGGTGATTCGGCCGCGATTAGATTAAGACCATCGGCATCAATCACCAGTGCAGGTGCATCAGACAAGGCGCGACCCACCAGATCATGCGCCTGTGGCGACATGCCAAGACCCGGACCGATGACAACCACGCCCTGATCGGCGCGCAGGTCGTCCGCGTGCCCACACATCAGCTCCGGATGCAGGCTGTCATAGGCAGGTGCCGGTCCCGCGAATCGGGCGAAGACACGTCCTGAACCGGCCATCAAAGCCATGCGTGCTGCGAGTATCACCGCGCCACTCATGCCCTCAGCACCACCGATGACTTGCAGATCTCCATAACTGCCTTTGTGCGATGCATGCAACCGCGGGCGCACTGCATCGGCAAAAGCTTGTGGAGAATTCAGGCGGGCTATGGGTTCAGGAAAGAGGGTCGGATCAATGTTCAAGTCATTCGTGACCACCCGCCCGGCGCTATCGCGTCCATGCAGGGTGTGCAGCCCGGGTTTGTTGGCGATGAAGGTAATCGTTTCATCGGCGCGGACAGCTAGCCCTTCGAGACCGACGATGCAGCCGGTATCTGCGTCAAGTCCACTGGGCACATCAATGGCCAGCACAGGGCAGCTCAAGCGATTTAGTTGTGCCGCCAGTTCCCGGTAAGGCCCTTCAAGCGGACGCGTGAGGCCAATGCCGAACATTCCGTCAATGGCAAGTGACCATGACCTCGCAGGTATTGATTCGAGAAATACCGCTTGGCTTTGCCTCGCGCGGGTGAGTGCCCTGCGGGTGTCGGCGGCAAGCCTTGCTTCATCAGCGAGATGAATAATCGTGACCTTGATGCCTTGCTGCGCGAGGAGGGCGGCAGCTTCGAGCGCATCACCGCCATTGTTTCCAGGACCTGCGGCGACCAACACACTCAGGTCTTCAGCGGTTTGAGGAAGAAGCGTCAAGGCGTGATGAGCGACGGTGGCGCCAGCGCGCTGCATCAGGGTACCAGGTCCGACTAAGGAAAGCGCAGCAGCTTCAATCGCTCGAATCTGCGCGACGCTGTAGAGATCCAGGGAGTCGCGCTGATCAGCGCATCCGGTCGCCATATCGGGTCAGCGTGAGGCCATCCATGTCAATTTCGGTGCGCCTTGAGGAGATAAGGTCGGCCATGAGCTTGCCGCTACCGGCGGCCATCGCCCATGCACCCGCGCCATGTCCCGTGTTGATGAAGACATTCGGATAGCGGGTTGCGCCGAGCAGCGGCACGCCCTCAGGCAGCATCGCAGCGGGGCCACACCAAAAACTTGCGGTTCGATAATTTGCGGCATTCGGAAACCAGTCATCACCCACTTTGACCAAGGTGTTGACTGCTTTCTGGTTCAGATCGAAGTTTGACGATCCCAGTTCGGCGCAACCGGCGATACGAATTCGCTTGCCCAGACGTGTCAGACCAACTCGATAGGTTTCATCAAAAACGGAGAGTTGCGGTGCGAGTTCGTATTCCTGAATGGGGGTTGACGCTGAATAAACCTTGACTGGGTAGAGTGGCAGGCTGATTCCAATCGCTTTGAGCAGGCGAACACTGTCACTGCCCGCTGCAACAACGACAGCATCGGTGTCGATGCTGCGCCCCTCCACTTGAAAGCTGACTCCGCCGATTTCTGGTCGCAGACCTTGTACCTCGGTATTGAAATGGAATTCCACACCTTTGTCTTGGGCGAGAGATTTCATTTGCCGCACAAACAGTGGGCAGTTGCCTGACCAATCATCGGAAATATACAAGGCGGAGTGAAATACCGTCTCACTCGAGAGTGCCGGCTCGAGCTGCCGCGCGGCTTCGATATCGAGCAATTCATGGCGGCCGCCTATCTCACCCAGCAGCTCCATCATGGGCTGCGCCAACTCGAGCTCGCGCGCTGTGCGGAAGATCATCAAGGCACCATTGCGTTGCTGGAAATCGAGCTCGCAGGTCTGCACCAGATGTTGCATGAGCTCTTGGCTATAGCTTGCAAGCCGCAATAGACGTTGCTGATTTTGTTTGTAACGGGGTAATGCACATTCCGATATCGAGCGGCGCAGCCATCGCCACATGGCCGGCTCGAAGCGAGCACTGAAGGCCATTGGAGATTCGGGGCGAAAGAGCATGGAGAACACGCGGCCGACCATTCCGGGTGTGGCCCAGGGACGCACGGCAGACGGCCCCATGAGATCCAAATTTCCAAAACTGGCTTCCTGAGCAACGTTGCCATAGCGCTCTATGACAGCAACTTCATGCCCGGCCTCAGCCAGGTAGTAGGCGGTGCAGACCCCGATGACCCCACCACCAATCACAGCGACACGCATTGGACTCCAGTTCTAGGCAAATCTTGTGGCCCTTTATTTACCAGAGGGCCGGTCGATGCCTATGTTCTTCAGGAAAACACTTGATTTAAAAAAGCCGCTATAGGGTAGCCGCAAACCCGTTTCAAAACAATCTGTGCCGTTAATCGGCTATCCGCACCCATCAATTTACCCAGAACAGTGCACGCACTTATTTGCTCCGCAACACCCATGCATATTGGTGCGATCAGCAATTGAAGAGTCGACGACACACAACGTTTCTGGGCGATAGGCACCGTATTCAAACGGCATCACCTGTCAGCGCGCATGGCACGGCTATTGCAAAAAAGAAAACTCTGTGGCTGTGCGTGCAAGGAAACCTCGGCAGCCTTCAGAGAATTTTTACCAGAGACATTTTCCCAAAAGGAGTTGCCATGAACCTAGTCGCCACACGAATCAGGACAAGATGTCCAAAGTCTTTTGGAGGCCATGCCAGCCAAGGATCGGCAGGACCTACCCTTCGAGCACCCCGCATGGTCCCTCGCACAGCGGTTTACACGTATCCACTGGCGAAGGAATACACGGAGTATCTGGAAATGAAAAAGAAAGCCATGGTGGTCGACCCAAAGATCATCGCCAGCACACCCAAGGTCGTCAGTTCAACGTTCGCAGAACCCTGGAAGGTGGTGAGTGTGTCCGAGCGCGAGATTGGAAGCTTGAAAGCCATGCATTACGATGGCTTTGAGTTTGGCAAGACGCTTTTTAACATCGCTCCTTACCGGGAGATCAGCAACACCAATCC
>OMID01000099.1 GCA_900299005.1 Oxalobacteraceae bacterium | reverse complement strand
GCATCAATCGTTACCTCGGCGTCCGGTGGTTCAGCAGTCATGGATCCCAGCTTGCGCTGGGAGGACGGGTTGGCTTGCCAGCTCGTGACTCGACATCGCAGCGCACGTCGAGACTCGAAGAAACCTCTCTATCCCCAATCGTCATCCCAGCGCAAGCTGGGATCCAACGGTTCTTGAGCAACCGATAGCGGTGACTTTGGTCACATCGCGCGCAAAGTGGTTTTATTTTCCGGGTGGTTTGGCTGCCATGTCAGCAGATACTTTCTTGCTGTCGCTCTCCAGAATCTGCACGAAGACTTCGTTGTCCTTGATGAGCCCCAGTTCATAACGAGCACGTTCTTCAACGGCGCCGGTTCCTTCTTTCAGGTCCTGCACTTCGGAGGCGAGTTTGGCATTGCGGTCTTTGAGCTCTTGCTCTCTGGCCAGCGCGCTGTCGAGCTGGCGGGATAGATCCCAGACGCGCAACCAGCTACCCTTACCCAGCCACAGCGGATACTGGATCAGGATCAGCAGTAAGGTTAGTCCGATAAGAATCAGTCGCACTGGATTATTGGCGAGCCCAGTAAGAGGCCGTGATAGTGCTGCGGCCCACCTGGTTTACTTAAGGTTATAAAAAGCCTGCCTACCGGGATAGCTGGCAACATCACCCAGATCTTCCTCGATACGCAAGAGCTGGTTGTACTTGGCCATCCGGTCAGAGCGGGACATGGAACCGGTCTTGATTTGCAGCGCGTTCGTGCCGACAGCGATATCCGCGATAGTCGAATCCTCTGTCTCGCCCGAGCGATGCGAAATCACAGCAGTGTAGCCAGCGCGTTTGGCCATTTCGATTGCAGCGAAAGTTTCGGTCAGCGTACCGATCTGATTGACCTTGATCAGGATGGAATTCGCGATCTCTTTTTGTATACCCTCACGCAGAATCTTGGTGTTGGTCACGAACAGATCGTCGCCGACCAGCTGCACCTTTTTACCCAGCGCCTGGGTCAGAGCGGCCCAGCCATCCCAGTCGCTTTCGTGCATGCCGTCTTCGATCGACACGATCGGGTATTTGTCACACCATGTCGACAGCAGATTGGTGAAATCTCCCGACGAGAGCACCAGACCTTCTCCGTCGAGGTGGTATTTCCCATCTTTGTAAAACTCAGATGCCGCACAATCAAGACCCAGCGCAATTTGCGTACCCGGTTCGTATCCTGCTGTTTCGATCGCCTGCAGGATCAGCTGAATCGCTTCCTCGTGATTTTTCACCGAAGGTGCAAAGCCGCCTTCGTCACCTACCGCAGTAGTAAGACCCTTGTCGTGCAGGATTTTCTTCAGGTGGTGAAATACCTCAGCGCCGTAACGAACCGCTTCGCGAAAGCTCGGCGCGCCGACCGGAATGATCATGAACTCTTGCAGATCAAGGTTATTGTCAGCGTGTGCGCCGCCATTGATCACGTTCATCATGGGTACCGGCATCTGCATGGCGCCCGATCCACCAAAGTAGCGGTACAGCGGCAGACCGGCTTCTTCCGCAGCAGCCTTAGCGACCGCTATCGATACCGCCAGCATGGCGTTGGCGCCAAGACGGCCTTTGTTGTCAGTGCCATCAAGATCAATCATCGTATGATCAAGAAACGCCTGCTCGCTCGCGTCGAGGCCCATCACTGCTTCCGAAATTTCGGTATTGATGTTCTCGCACGCTTTGAGCACCCCCTTGCCCAGATAGCGCCTCTCATCACCGTCGCGCAGCTCAATGGCCTCTCGGGAACCGGTCGAAGCACCCGAAGGTACCGCGGCACGACCCATCACTCCGGATTCCAGGAGGACATCGCACTCGACGGTCGGATTGCCTCGCGAGTCGATGATCTCCCGGCCGATGATGTCTACGATTGCACTCATTCATTTCTCCAGTACAGATTGTTTTTGTTACGCACCTCGCATGCCCATCATGCTCAGGTCATTACACGCGATGCGTCATCAGAAATCATTTTCAAGGAACGGAGCTTGTTTCACCACGCGATCAAGTGCTGACAAGCCGGTTAGCAACTCACGCATACGGTGCAGCGGTACTGCATTGGGGCCGTCCGATTTCGCGTAGGCGGGATCAGGATGGGTCTCCATAAACAATCCGGAAATACCCACGGCCACCGCAGCACGCGCCAACACCGGTACGAACTCTCGCTGCCCGCCCGACGAACTCCCTTGCCCACCGGGCAGCTGCACCGAATGCGTGGCATCGAAGACCACCGGGCAACCCGTGTCACGCATGATTGCCAGCGAGCGCATGTCGGAGACGAGGTTGTTATAGCCAAACGATACGCCGCGCTCACAGGCCATAAATAGATCCGTGGACAAACCTGCTTCGCGAGCCGCATCTCTGGCTTTGTCAATCACGTTTTTCATGTCTCCGGGCGCTAGGAACTGGCCTTTCTTGATATTGACAGGTTTACCGGATTGCGCGCACGCGCGAATGAAATCGGTCTGCCGGCACAAAAACGCGGGCGTCTGCAAAACATCAACAACCTCAGAGACCGGCTTGATTTCGTCAATCTCATGGATGTCGGTCAGTACCGGAACACCCACCGTTTGCTTTACTGCCGCCAGTATCTGCAAGCCTTTTTCCATACCCAGCCCACGAAAGGAGGAGCCCGATGAGCGATTAGCCTTGTCGAACGAGGATTTGTAGATGAAAGGAATACCCAGCGAAGATGTGATTTCTTTCAGCTGACTTGCCGTATCAAGCGCCATGGACTCGGACTCGATGACGCAAGGCCCGGCAATCAGAAAGAAGGGCTTGTCGAGCCCGACATCGAATCCGCAGAGTTTCATGCAGCCTTCCTTTGCCCGCCAGCTTCCTTGTGCGCCAGCGCTGCCTTGATGAACGAAATGAACAAGGGGTGTCCGTCGCGAGGTGTGGATTTGAATTCGGGGTGATATTGCACCCCCATGTACCATGGGTGGGCATGTTCTCCTGCGCGCGGCAATTCCATGATTTCGCACAGCGATTCGTGTGGTGTGCGGGCAGAGACCACCAGTCCGGCTTTTTCCACGCGGTCAAGGTAGTGATTGTTTGCCTCGTATCGGTGACGATGACGCTCGGTGACCTCGGCGCCATAAATGTCCGCAGCCAATGTGCCAGGTTTTACCGCACACGTCTGCGCACCAAGACGCATGGTACCGCCAAGATCGCTGTTCGCGTCGCGTCGCTCGATCACGCCATCATGGTTTTGCCATTCGGTGATCAGTGCGACCACAGGATTTTCAGTCGTGGGATCGAATTCGGTCGAGTTGGCATTCTTGAGGCCCGCAACATTGCGTGCGTACTCGATGAGTGCCACCTGCATCCCGAGGCAGATGCCCAGATAGGGTAGCTTGCTCTCGCGCGCGTAGCGCGCGGCAGCGATCTTGCCTTCCACACCCCGCTTGCCAAAACCGCCAGGTACTAGGATGGCATCGAATTTGGCCAGGCCCGCAGCGCCTTTGCTCTCAATCTCCTCCGAATCCACGTACTCGATGTTCACGCGCGATTCAGTGTGTATGCCTGCATGGCGCAAGGCTTCGGTCAGCGACTTGTAGGATTCGGTCAGATCAACGTATTTGCCGACCATTGCGATGTTGACTTCGTGCTTGGGGTGCTGAAGCGAATCGACCAGACGGCTCCACATCGACAGATCAGCAGGGCTGGCATCAATCTGCAGCTTTTCGCAAATAATGCGGTCAAGCCCTTGGTCATGCAGCATTTGTGGAATCTTGTAAATTATGTCTGCATCCCAAACCGAGATGACTGCATCCTCCTGCACGTTTGAAAACAAGGAAATCTTCGCGCGCTCATCATCAGGGATGCGACGGTCTGCACGACACAGCAGCGCATCCGGCGAAATACCGATCTCGCGGAGTTTTTGCACGCTGTGCTGCGTAGGCTTGGTCTTGAGTTCGCCGGCGGATATCAGATACGGCACTAGCGTCAGATGCACAAAGGCTGCACTGTTGCGTCCCGCGCGCAACGACAACTGGCGCGCAGCTTCCAGAAAAGGCAGTGATTCAATATCGCCGACCGTGCCGCCAATCTCGACGATCGCAACATCAAATCCTTCGGCACCGCGATGAATGAATTCCTGGATTTCGTTGGTAATGTGCGGAATGACCTGCACCGTCTTGCCGAGGTATTCTCCGCGACGTTCCTTGCGGATCACGGACTCATAAATCTGACCCGTGGTGAAGTTGTTCACCTTTTTCATACGTGCGCTGATAAAGCGCTCGTAGTGACCAAGATCAAGATCGGTTTCGGCACCATCGTCAGTGACGAATACCTCACCATGCTGGAACGGGCTCATCGTTCCGGGATCGACGTTGATGTAGGGGTCTAGCTTGAGGAGAGTGACTTTGAGGCCGCGCGATTCAAGAATTGCGGCCAGAGACGCTGCAGCAATCCCTTTGCCAAGGGAAGACACGACGCCGCCGGTGACGAATACAAACTTGGTCATTGCAGGATATGCCGAAAGGCACTCGCGTGAAACTCGAATTATACCGCAAAGAATAGAACGCCCCAGCGAAAAAGCACCCTTGGCAACCCAGGCATTGCCCAGTTTTCAGTGCGTAAATGCGATCGACAGCCGCAAAAAATCCTGATGTCCTTCGGCGTCACTCAGCCCTTTGATCTCGTTAGCGCGTCTGACCACAGAGACGCGAAGTGCCCACTGAGCCGATTGCCATTGCAAGCCGAGCTCGGCCTCACCGGTCAGACGTTGAGGATTCACGGTGCGCTCCTTAGTACCTGTCAGCCAACCTCCCTGCAGCGTCGCATCGTGCCCGACGGCACGGGCCGCGAGGCGTAAAAAACCATAGCGACGGTGGCCGGAAGCGTCATGCAATGCCCCTGCACGAAGCGTGGCTTCGGTGCTGAGATCCGTAAAAATATTCCCCACACGGACCGCAATACCGGGGCGCAGGTCTATGCTTTTCCCCAACGACCAGTACGGCCCGCGCGCGCCCGCCCGAAAGACTACGCCTGCCTCGGTGCCGATCTGCGTACTCCAGGCAACGGGGCTCGGCTGATGCAACCACCGGTGCAAGGTGCTTTGCGTCCACTCTCCGCCAGCGCATGGGCCCAGACAGCCCAAGTCCAGACCGAGAGCGATCTCGCTGCCATCGCTCGTCTCGCGTTGATGAAACAGGCCGGCATACACCCAGCCGGCATAAGGATGATCAAGCGCGGCGAGTTGCTCCGGGCGACGCTGAATGCTCGACGCCGTGTAGAGCTGCTGACCCACGCGCCATCCCAGTGTTTCCCAGCCATCCTCGCTTCGCAGACGGTAGCTCCGCGATAAACGCAACCCACTGGTGTAGAAACGATCCGAGCCGGTGAGCAGCCAGGTGTCATTGTCGATATCGAGCACCGTTGTTGACCGGCCGAGCTCGATGAAACGCTGCATGAAATCTTCTGCCCACGCGTGCGCTGGCAGGGGCAGCGCCCACGCTAGCACCAGCAATGCAGCGCCGATCATCCTTACCGCAATCAATTGTCTTTTCATCCACGCCCCCGGTCAGGCTGCCGATGCTGGCATAACTGCGTCCTCTGGCTATCCAGGTAGCGCAAGCAATGTGCAGTCATTCAGGTTTGGCAGTCCTCCCGTGGGTGCACGGCTCGGTTGACCAGTACCGCAAGCGCTCGCAGCGATAGCGATGGATGCGCAGTGTTTCATCCATCTCAACACGCACGGCACCCGACTGGTCTGTGCGAAACACCTGGATATCGCGTGCCTCGTAACGCGCCAGCACGTCGGTTTTTGGGTGCCGGTAGCGATTGCGATAGCCCACCTGAAAAATGGCGACTGCTGGCTGTACCGCATCAAGAAATTCATGGGTGGAGGATGTCCCGCTCCCATGGTGCGGTGCCAGCAGCACATCCGAACGCAATACGCTGTTTGCGTGCGTAATCAGCGCCCGCTCCTGGGGCGCCTCGATATCACCTGTCAGTAGCACGGACCGCTCCCGGTAGCTGATCTTCAGCGTGCAGCTGCGTGCATTCGGGCGCAGCTCTCGATCGTTCAATATTGCGGTCGAGGGATGCAGCATTTCGAAACGCACGTCATCCCAGATCCAGACTTGACCGGTACGACACGCGATGTGTGGTGGTGACCCCGCCAACAACGGATGTCCAGGTGGCAAAGAGGAGGTCAGCCAACCGACCCGCACCCCTTCCCACACTGAACGCGCTCCACCGGAATGATCCTTGTCGCTGTGCGAAATCACCATCGCATCCAAAGAAGAGATGCCCCTTGCGCGAAGGTAGGGCAACAGCACGCGGCTGCCACCGTCCGCCTCTGAAGAGAATGCGGGACCAGTGTCGTACAGTAAACGGTGCCGGGGAGTTTCAACCAATAGCGCATTGCCCTGCCCGACGTCGAACGCAGTGAGCCAGACTCCCTGCCTTGGCGCATCTGGCCCTGCCAGGAGCAATGGCAGCCAGCACAGCAATCCCAACCAGCGCAGCGGCCAGCCGCGAGGCGCCAGCGCCCACAGGGTGCCCGCCATTGCGACAGCAACAATGGCCCAGCCGGGCTGAGGCGCCTGCCAGAGCGCCCAATCTGCGCTGGCAAGCCAGTTCAGCCAATCCGCGAGAGAACTCATCAACGCGTGTGCTGCCCTCAACAAGGGCGCAGACCCTGGCGCGGGCATCATGCCGCCCAACAGTGCTAATGGCGTTACCGCAAAACTTATCAGGGGGATCGCAATGGCATTGGCGAGCGGACCCACCAGTGAAATTTGCGCAAACCACGCAATACTCACGGGCAGCAATCCCACCGTGACGACCCATTGCGTGGTCGCTGCAGAGCGCAGAGATGACATACTGCTGGCCATCATGTCCGTGCGCATGCCGGACCGCCTCACGCCAGCCGTCCTGCCACGACCCGCCGACGCGAAGAGAATGCAGGCAATCGCCACAAACGACAGCCAGAAGCCCGGCCACAGCACGCTCCATGGATCAAGCAGCAGCACCGCCATCAATGACAGGGACAAAATCTGAGACGCCGCAGGCGTGCGGTTGCTCCACAGAGCCACGGTCGCAACACCGAGCATGAGCAAGGTGCGCTGCGCGGGAATACCAAACCCTGCAAGCGCAACATAAAAGGCTGCTGCCAGCAAACCGACGCCAAGCGCCGCTTTTTGCGCGGGTAATCTCAAGGGCAATCTGGCGCGTGTAAAAAAAGAGTACCGCCACAGGTAATGCACCACTGCAGCCACCAGCGCCGAAATCATCGTAATGTGGAGGCCCGAGATAGACACCAGATGCCCAATGCCTGTTTTCGCAAACACGTCCCAGTCTGTTTGTCCGATCGCCCGCTGATCACCCACCACCAGCGCCACAATGACACCCGCATAAGCACGACCGCTCAGCGCGTCATTTATTTTGTCGCGAATGGCGGCGCGAAGATTATCAATGGCAGCACCGGGCGACTGCCACCACGGCAACGCTGGGGCCACAAGAATCCCGCCTGCAGGACGAACATAGCCCGTGGCACGCAGATGCTCATTGAGCATCCAGGCTTCGGCATCAAAGCCCGACGGATTGATCAGTCCGTGCGGGCGCTTCAGGCGCAGCGTCAGCTGCCATGTTTCGCCCGACCGCAACGCTGGCGGGCGGGCGCCGGCCTCGGCATACCAGCCGAGCGACAACGCAGTGGGCACCGTCACCCCGCTGCCGTCCGGCAGCGTGGCACGCTGCGGATGGAAAACGAAGCGCGTACCCGTCTTGCTCACATCAGGCAAACCGTGCACCTCGCCCACGACCAAGATATCCCGTCCTTCCAGCGACGGCGACATGCAGTACTGCAGTCGGTGATGCGCACGCAGCCCCGCCGAGCTGATGCCCAACGAAATACCCGCAAACAAACACAACAACAGAGAGATCAATGAACCGCAGCATGAATGGCCACCTGCGATGAGAGACGCCTTCATGCTAGCCAGCACAGCCGCAGCACCCAGCAGCAGCGACAGCGCAAACAAGGCGATCAGCAGCACGGTGTCGGGAAGCGCTGCCCTGCACTGCAGCCAGAGCACGCCAGCGAGCAACCCCAGTGACAGCGCGCGCAATCAGGCCATCATCAGGCTGCCGAGGCGGGGCAGGACGCGCGCGACATTTTCTGTCGTCTGGCGCGCGATCTCTGCCACAGGCTGACCGCGCAACTCGGCCAGCACCGCTGCAATATCAGGAAGCTGTTCGGGGCTGTTGGACAGCGGATGCAGCCACGAGGGGGAAATATCCGGCGCATCCGTCTCCAATACCAGCGCGCTCGAGGGAAGCTCAACTGCCAGACGGCGTATCTGCAACGCCCGCGTGAAGGTCATCGCGCCCCCAAAACCCAGCGCAAAACCCATCGAGACAAAAGCCTTGGCCTGCTGCTGGCTGCCATTGAACGCATGTGCCAGGCCGCCGCTCACAGGAAAGCGCCGCAGATACTTGAGCGCGATATCCTGTGAACGTCGCACATGAAGGATGACCGGCAGGCCGAGGTCGCGGGCGATCTTCAGTTGTTCGGCGTAGAACAATTCCTGCTTCTCGCGCAACTCGCCTTCCCGCAGCCCGGGCACGAAAAAATCAAGTCCGATCTCGCCAATGGCAACGAAACGCGGGTCATGCAGGGATCGTTCTGCTTGTTCGCGCAATGCGGCCAGATCCGCTTCTGAGGCCGCAGGCACGTACATGGGATGAATGCCGAGCGCATAAATGCCACCGTCGAATTGGTGCGCCAAGCCGCGCACGGTGTCAAAATTGGCGCGCTCTACCGCCGGGATCACAATCCAGCTTACCCCCTTCGCCGCTGCGCGCTTGGCAACTATCACGGGAACATTGCCAAATTCCTGGGCGTCGAGGTGACAGTGGCTATCGACCAGCATGAGATTGTGAAACATTAGCCCGCTTCGACCGCCAGACCTTCTTGCGATAGTCTGAGCACACGGTCGCAATGACGCGCAAGATCCGGGTCATGCGTGACGATCACGAAAGCGGTGCCCAATGTCTGTGACAGTTCCAGCATGAGCCTAAACACCTGCTGCGCGGTGTGTCTGTCCAGGTTGCCTGTTGGCTCATCGGCGAGCACACAGGCCGGCTGGGTGACCAGCGCGCGCGCCAGAGCCACGCGCTGTCGTTCCCCCCCGGAGAGCTCCCCGGGCAAATGCGCCAGCCGTTCTGCCAGGCCCACCCGGGAGAGCAGCTCCGCAGCCCGCGCCCGTGCCTCCGGGGCAGGAAGGCGACGGATCAACAAGGGCATGGCCACATTGTCCAGCGCAGAAAACTCTGGCAGCAGGTGGTGAAACTGATAGACAAAGCCCAATGACCGATTGCGCAATGCCCCACGCGCAGATTCAGAGAGACTTCCCAGTGCTTGCCCCATCAGGCTTACCTCGCCCTCGCTGGGCGCATCAAGACCACCCAGCAAATGCAGCAGCGTGGATTTGCCCGACCCGGACACGCCAACGATAGCCACCCGCTCGCCACGCCGGACAGAAAAATCAATCTTCGACAGTACGGTGAGACTCTCGCGGCCTTGCGAAAAATGCTTTCCGAGCCGGGCGCAGGAGAGCACCGTCTGGGGGGTAGGGTCCATGGTCAGCACCTATTCATGACGCAAGGCCTCTGCAGGGCGCACGCGGGCTGCACGCCAGCTGGGATACAAGGTTGCCAAAAAAGCGAGCACCACGGCCATGCCCCCGATCTGCCAGACATCCGGCCAGCGCAAATCGGAGGGCAGCGCGCTGATGAGATAAATGTCACGCGGCAGAAACTCCACGCGAAAAAGCGCTTCAACGAAGGGCACGATCACATCCACATGCAGGGCGACCAGTACGCCCAGAAGCACACCGATGCCGGTACCCAGAAGGCCAACCAAGGCACCCTGGATCACGAAAATTTTCATTACCGACCCTGGCGATGCACCCAGCGTGCGGAGGATGGCGATATCAGCCTGCTTGTCCGTTACCGTCATCACCAGCGTGGAGACCAGATTGAACGCAGCGACCGCGATGATGAGCGTCAGAATAATGAACATCATTCTTTTTTCCGTCTGCACTGCAGCGAACCAGTTGCGATTCTGCTGCGACCAGTCGCGAATATAGAGATCACCCGGCAAGTTTGCCGCCAGCTCGGCTGCCACCTCGGGGGCCAACTGCATATCGGTCACGCGCAACCGCAGACCCGACGGTCCTGGCAGACGAAACAGCGTCTGCCCATCGCTCATGTGAATGAAAGCCAGTGATGAGTCGTACTCGTAATGACCTGCCTCGAACACACCGACCACCGTGAACTGCTTCAGGCGAGGTAGTACGCCCGCGGGTGTCACCTGCCCTTGCGGCGCAATCAGCGTGATCTTGTCTCCCAGCTGCAATCGCAGGCTGCGCGCTAACGCGCTACCGAGCACAATGTTGAACTCACCAGACCGAAGCTCAGTGAGTTTTCCGGAGACAATCTGATGAGCGACATCCGACACTCGGGGCTCTTGGTCAGGCAAGATGCCTCGAACCATGATGCCGCGCACGGAATCCTCACGTGTGACCATGACCTGCCCTTCCACATAAGGCGCTGCTGCACGCACCAGCGCATGCCGTTGGACTTCGGCGGCCACTGACTGCCAATCGGGCAAGCTGCCGGATGCATCGAATACCTCTACATGGGCGAGCACGGACAACATCCTGTCGCGCACCTCTTTCTGGAAACCGTTCATCACTGAAAGCACCACGATCAGTGCGGCAACCCCAAGCGCAATACCGGCCATGGAGATCAACGAAATGAAAGAGATAAAACTGTTGCGCGCACTGCGTCGCCCCGCACGCGTGTAGCGCAGGCCTATGGTCCATTCAAAGGGCAGGTTGTGAAACCAGGACACGCAGCAGCTCCTGTGAAAGGGCAAGCAAAGCCGGCAGTTTGCCATAGTCAAAGAACAATCGCCTACAATGTGGTGATGCTTTCCAAGACGCTCGTTGTCCCTTTTGCTCGTGCGCCGCAAGCCCTCGGCAGAGATTTGCTGTCCCGGCTGAGCATGCCATCACTGGCAAAACTGCTAGCGCGCGCGCGCCAGGATCAACATCATCACACCTACGTCTTCGATGCCTGCCTGCCCCATGAACGATGGCTGTGCGGTCATCAGAGCGACAATAGCCCTGCCCTCGCACACCCTCTCATGGCGGCATTGCGCCTGCCACGCTTGGTCGGATCGTGGTTCATCCTGCAACCGGTACACATTCATATCGCTCGAGATCATCTGGTGCTCACCGATTATCGGCGGCTGTTGCTTGAAGATCATGAATCCCGTACCTTGTTCGACTCCATACAGTCCCTCTTTGCCGAGCACCATGAACCGCCACTGCAACTGATCTACGGAAACGCGTCTTACTGGTTCGTACGCGCCGATGCCTGGTCAGCGTTCAGAACCTGCACCCCCGATGCCGCCTGCGGGCACAACATCGATCTCTGGCAGCCCAGTGGCGATCTCGCGCGCGCGTGGCGCCGCCTGCACAATGACATCCAGATGCTTTGGCACCACCATCCGCTAAACGATGAGCGCGAATCGCGTGGCGCGCTGCGGGTAAATGCGCTGTGGCTGTGGGGAATGTCGTCCCTTGCCGAACCGAGTCTCGACAGCGATGATCTCACCCAGACAGGGCAACGCTTGCTCGCCCAGTCTCTGGTCGGCTCCCGATTGATGGGGGCTGACCACCCCACCCACGCATGGATCACCTCCCTGCTACCGCCAGCTCTCGCCGAGGACTGGTCAGGCTGGCTGCAGTACCTTCAGCTGCTCGAGCAGGAACATTTCGCCCCATCGCTTGAGGCGCTGGTTTTAGGTGTGATCGACGAACTCAGCTTGGTGCTTAGCGATGGACAACAGCTGGATATCTGGCGCGCGCGACGCGCTGACATGAGAAAATTCTGGGTCTTGCCCTCGTTGTCTCGCCTCGCCTCATGACCCGCATCGCTGTTCGTCCATTCTCGGTCCGCACCGCAGAAACACTCGCGCAACAAGGTCTTCATCCGGTACTCGCTCGACTGATGGCGGCGCGGGGTCTAGGCACCCTGAGTGAATTGTCCACCGAATTCACGGCGCTGATCGCCCCTGAGCAGCTGACACAGCTGTCACAGGCAGCAAGCTTCATTGCAGACGCCATTGCGCAGCAAAAAAAAATGACGGTAGTTGCGGACTACGATTGCGACGGCGCCACCGCCTGTGCGGTCGCCGTACGCGGCCTGCGCGCCATGGGCGCGAGTATCGATTACATCGTGCCGAACCGCTTTGAGTATGGCTATGGACTCACACCAGAAATCGTCGAACTGACCGCTCGGCACAGATCGCCCGACATTATCATCACCGTCGACAATGGCATTGCTAGCCTGGCTGGCGTGGCAGAAGCAAAGCGGCGCGGCATTGACGTGGTGATCACCGACCATCACTTGCCCGGCGATGCACTGCCCGATGCCGCCGTGATCGTCAATCCCAATCAGCCGGGCTGCGGCTTTCCCAGCAAGCACCTTGCCGGCGTGGGCGTGATGTTCTACCTGCTGCTCGGATTGCGGGCCGAGCTGCGCGCTCGCGGGCATTTCGAGACGAAACCCCAGCCGCGGCTGGATGCGCTGCTCGATCTGGTCGCGCTGGGCACCGTCGCCGACGTGGTCAGACTGGATGCCAATAACCGCATTCTGGTCGCACAGGGACTGCGCCGGATGCGCGAAGGCCGGGCCCACGCCGGCATCACCGCATTATTTTCCGTAGCATCGCGTGATATCCGCAAGGCCAGTGCCGGCGACCTGGGCTTCACAGCCGGCCCTCGGCTTAATGCCGCTGGCCGGCTCTCGGACATGTCACTGGGCATCGAATGTCTGCTCACCGATGACCTGGGCCGGGCCATGCAACTCGCCCAAGAGCTCGACAAAATGAACCGCGAGCGCCGAGGCATCGAGGCCGGCATGCAGGAGGCCGCGCTGGCCTCACTGGAGCACCTTGATCCCCGCGACAGCGCGACCCTTTCTCTATTCAATCCCGACTGGCATCAAGGCGTGATCGGTATCGTGGCCTCGCGCCTGAAGGACAAGTTCTATCGGCCAACGATCACCTTTGCACCCGCTGGTGCCGGCATGATCAAAGGCTCGGGGCGATCGATTCCGGGATTCCACCTGCGAGATGCGCTGGATCTGGTATCCAAGCGCGCGCCGCAACTCATCGACAAATTCGGCGGGCATGCGATGGCAGCAGGCCTTTCCCTTCGTGAGGCGGATTTTCCGGCATTTGTCACCGCCTTCGAAAGCGTGGGCAAGGCATGGCTAAGCCCGGCCCAGCTTGAGCACGTGTTAGAGACAGATGGCTCACTGGATGCGGATTGTTTTAGTCTGGAGTTCATTCGTCTGCTGGACACCCATGTCTGGGGACAAGGATTTCCACCGCCGGTGTTCTGCGATGAATTCCGCGTGGTTAATCAGCGCGTACTCAAAGACAAGCACCTAAAACTGATACTGCGCAAAGATGGCCACCAGTTTGATGCCATCTGGTTCAACCATGCCGAGGCGCTGCCCGACCATGCCCGGGTCGCCTACCGGCTGGATGCCAACGAATTCAATGGCAGAACGTCGTTGCAGCTAATGGTCGAGCACGCTGAAGGATGTTGATGCCGGGTGAAATGAGACAGCACCTATCTCGTTAGCAAAACGCTGATTTATTAACGACCGCAAGATTTCTCCTTCGGGACAAAGACCGTGCAGACGTACGGCAAGGTATTGACAACGCCGAGAGCGACCTAGCGAAATAGATTCTGGGTCGTCACACCCAAATGTCTGTCGCACGCGCTCCGCAAGGTCTGGAGTCAATGACGCGTATTGACGAGCCTGTCCCGAGCGAGACGTCGTTGGTTTTCTGTCTGGTACATCGATGCGCTGGTCAGGCACACTCCCCGGCCTCATAGTTTGCGTTTCGGGAAGAAACTTTTCCATGACGAGTATTTCAGCTGCGCCGTCGCATCGAAACAAAGGCCGCTATGAATCCCCATCTCAAGACCGTCGATCGCTGGCTCAGTCAGCGCCTTCCGAACACCAGCTTTGATGAGGATGGCATCGCCAGTCTCGGCATCAACGAGAGGACCGCTGTGTTTCTGGAAATTCCCGTGGAAAGTGAGGTATGCCATTTTTATGCGCCGGTGTCGACGCTAGACACCGAGGCACCAGACAAGGATCTGTATGGCGCATTGACACTTAACCGGTTCGGTCGGCCTCTGGGAGGGTGCTGGCTGGCGTGGGACCCGGAACTCGGGATGATCACCCTGTGCTACAACCTGCATATTCCCAGCAGCGACGCCGTCAGCTTTTGTAACGCCATCGATAACTTTGCTGTCGCCCTGAGCGAAGCCAGATCAGCCCTTGGCCACATGGCGCCTACCTGAACGGAAGCCCCGGTAGAAGCAGATCATGAAACTGGTCTCCCAGATTTTCCGTAGTCACCCGGCGGCATCTTCGCCAACGCGATCGCCGGCTCAACCAGCCGCTCGACTATCCACACAAGCAAGCAAGGTAGCCATACCCGGCACCCTGAATTCCCACCCTTCGCAGGCCCCTCACTCGCAAGTGCTTGTCAAACCCCTGATAACAAGCCGGACACAAACTGACTCGGCGCTGGCTGAACCCATGCGTGTGGCACCTGGCACGCCAAAAACCGAGAAAAATAAGGTGAAAGATGAAACGAAGACACAGTTCAGTTTAATTCAGACAACTGAAAATAACTCACTTGATATCGGAGGGCAGAATGATCCCTTTGGTGTCAACGAGCGCGGGAAACTCCTATTGGAGAAACACCTTCGACAAGAGGGTGGCCCTGATAACCTTAACAACCCGCTTAATTCAAAAATCGACAAGCAACGAGGTGCTTTCGCCGATGAGTCCACGGGCTTGTATTTTGAACTTCATCTTGATAAACCGCCCAAACAAACGACAGATATTCAGAAAGCTTACTTAATTTTTCCAGGGACTGGCGTTCCCGGTATGGTTGCCATGCAATGGAAAAATAATATTCAAAATATTTTAGGTGTGGGTGGCGTTCCACCGGCCTATGAGCAAGCAGCAAAACTGACTAACCTTATCTTAGTGAATTTGCAGAAAAGCCATCCAAGTATTGAGCTAGAACTGGTTGGGCACTCCCTGGGTGGCGGTATTGCGAACTATGTTGGCCTCACGCATGGGCTCAAATCCACCTGTTTCAATGCCGCAGGGCTTGGAAAAGCCTGCATGAACGTACTCGGAACCGTCTCACAAGATAAACTGAACAAACAGACTCATGTACGGGTCAAAGGTGACTGGCTCTCCAGCACAAAAATTCTTGAAAAAATTAGGCAAGCCCTACCGCGCCTGATTCCCTCTACCCCCCGTCAAATGGGTAATGTCCTCATCATCGAACCGAGTAAAGACCGACGCATGCACAACCTGCGAGACCTGCACACCACAGATGGCCTGGTTCATTTTTACGAAAATGCCGGCGTCATGAGCAACGCAACCTACGTTGATCCCTCAGCCCTGACCTGACGATCCTCTCGACTACGCAGCACCACTGCCAGACATCTACGAGAAAATCGCCGGGCAATCCTGCGGTCCACCGTCCTCCCGTATAATGCGGGGTTTGTACGCTACTCTTTAACCTTATGGAAGCCGAACGTTTAAACGCCCTCACCACCCTGCTCACCGACCTCAACAATCGTGAGCAAGATCTTCGGAGGTATCTTTGACTTTGATCTGAAGTCAGAGAAACTTGAGCAAGTCAACGCCGAGCTTGAAGACCCCACCGTCTGGGATGATCCCAAGCGCGCCCAGGAACTGGGGAAAGAGAAAAAATCTCTTGAAACGATAGTCGATTCACTCACCTCGATCCACGCTGGCCTGCAAGACACCACCGATCTGCTGGAGATGGCGCGTGAGGAGAACGACACGGATACCCTGATCGCCATCGAGGCCGATGCGCACAAGCTCCAGGGCCAGGTAGAGGCTCTGGAATTTCGCCGGATGTTCTCCAATCCGCTCGATCCCAATAACTGCTTCATTGATATTCAGGCAGGCGCCGGAGGGACGGAGGCTCAGGACTGGGCATCAATGCTGCTGCGACAATACCTGAGATACTGCGAGCGCAAGGGCTTCAAGACCGAAATTCTCGAACAATCCGATGGCGAGGTTGCGGGTATCAAGACGGCGACCCTCAAGGTCGAGGGCGATTATGCCTACGGTCATCTGCGCAGCGAAACCGGCGTACACCGTCTCGTGCGCAAATCCCCTTTTGACTCGGCCAACGGCCGGCATACGTCATTCTCGAGCCTGTTCGTCTATCCGGAGGTCGATGAATCGATTGAGGTCGATGTCAACCCGGCCGATGTGCGTGTAGACACCTACCGTGCCTCAGGCGCGGGAGGACAGCATATCAACAAGACCGACTCTGCAGTACGTCTGACCCACGTACCCACGGGCATCGTCGTTCAGTGCCAGAACGACCGCAGCCAGCACCGCAACCGGGCGGAAGCCTGGGCGATGTTGAAGTCTCGGCTTTTCGAGCTGGAACTGCGCAAGCGCATGAGCGAACAGCAAAAACTGGAAGACGCCAAGACAGATATCGGCTGGGGGCATCAGATCCGCTCTTACGTACTCGATCAGTCCAGAATCAAAGACCTGCGGACGAATTACGAGACCGGCAACACCAAGGCCGTGCTGGATGGCGATCTCGATGAATTCATCGCGGCCTCTCTCAAGCAAGGCGTTTGAGACTTCTGCTCATTCGAGAATGCATAATGGGTAACACACAAAAACCATGAACGACAAGAACGAAGCCTTCCCCGAAGAACGGGACGAGAACGCGATCATCGCGGAGCGACGTGCCAAACTCGCGGCTATCCGCGAGAAAGGCGTTGCCTTCCCAAATGATTTTAGCCCCCGGCACAAGGCTGCTGATTTGCATGCACAGCATGGTGGTGTCGAGCGCGAGGTGCTGGAAGCGCAAAATATCCATGTGCTTGTTGCTGGCCGCATGATGCTCAAGCGCGTCATGGGCAAGGCCTCGTTTGCGACCATACAGGATGCCTCCGGGGCGAAGGTCGATGGCCGCATTCAGTTGTACATCACGAATGAACTCACCGGAGAGACAGATCACGAGGCCTTCAAGCACTTTGATCTTGGCGATATTCTTGGCGCCGAGGGCACCTTGTTCAAGACCAAGACCGGTGAGTTATCCGTAAAAGTCAGCAGACTGCGCCTGCTGACAAAATCGCTGCGCCCGCTGCCGGATAAATTTCACGGCCTGTCCGACCAGGAGACCAAATATCGTCAGCGCTATGTCGATCTGATCACTAGCGAAGAAACCCGCCGAACATTCAAGGCTCGCACCGCAGCGGTGGCGTCGATACGCCGATTCATGGATACCCATGAATTCATGGAAGTCGAAACACCGATGCTGCATGTGATCCCGGGCGGCGCAGCAGCCAAGCCGTTCATCACGCACCACAATGCGCTGGATATGGAAATGTTCCTGCGCATTGCGCCTGAGCTTTATCTCAAGCGCTTGGTGGTGGGCGGTTTCGAGCGCGTCTTCGAGATCAACCGCAATTTCCGCAATGAGGGCGTGTCACCTCGACACAATCCCGAATTCACAATGATGGAGTTCTATGCTGCTTATGTGGACTACAAATGGCTGATGGATTTTACCGAGGCACTTATCCGGCAGGCTGCGATTGATGCGCATGGCACGGCACAGCTGACTTATCAGGGTCGTGAGCTGGATTTATCCAAGCCTTTTCATCGGATGACGATTGTTCAGGCAATCAATAAATTCGCTCCCCAGTACACGAGCGAACAGCTGCACGATGCGGAATTCCTCAAACAGGAGCTCAAGCAACGTTTCGATGTCGAACCACACGTCATTTCTGGCTTGGGCGCACTACAGCTCTCGCTGTTTGAGGAAACCGCCGAATCACAGTTGTGGGAGCCGACCTATATTATCGATTACCCAGTCGAGGTGTCGCCTCTGGCGCGTGCCTCTGACACCATGCCCGGAATCACTGAGCGCTTCGAGCTGTTCATTACCGGCCGCGAGATTGCGAATGGGTTCTCCGAGCTGAATGATGCCGAAGATCAGGCGGCACGTTTTCAAGCGCAAGTCGCCGCCAAGAATGCTGGCGATGATGAAGCCATGTATTACGACGCTGACTATATCCGCGCCTTGGAATATGGCATGCCACCAACAGGGGGCTGCGGCATTGGCATAGACAGGTTGATGATGCTGATTACTGATTCGCCCAATATCCGGGATGTGATTCTTTTTCCCCACCTTAGACGCGAGGACTGACCCTCTCGGACACCTACTCAGAACAAAGAATTACTTCCCTTTGTATAGTTGCTCAAATTCATGTGCGTCACCAATTTTCCCAGCTGGTCAAGAAAACTGCCATCTTCTTTTCTCAACGATTTCCTGAGACTCTCCAACATCGAATCGGCGTCTTTAATATCGACTCGCCTGACGACCTCATCGATTAAGGACATCAGCCTTTCACGATTTACCTCGCGCATTTCAGCTGTGGCCACCATACGCTTGAGTTTGTCGGCGGCTAATGGTTTGCGTACATAAAGGATTTCCGTGCCCTGCTGGTCAAATTCAGTTTTTGTGTGTGGCGCACTGGTGATGTTACCCAGTGTTGTGAGCTGCTGATAAATATCGCCTAAGGTCATCTGTGTATTTAGTCGTACTTCGGTCGGATTCCTCATGTTCACTCCCCAAGACGTTTGAGCAATACACTCTCTGGATCAATGGCGTCGCGCCAGTTCGTTGACCCGTGGGTTCTAGTGCACTGATAACGCAAGCAGAAGCACGTCTCGGTGTACCTCATTCACGAATAGTTCTTGTATACAAAGATCGCTCACCCGTCTGGTGAACAAACCAGCCGTTTCGATCGCCCAGGGTGCATCGCTGAGAGGAGATCGTCGCATTGAGCAGCATCAAATCAATATCAAAAGAACAATTCCTTTGTCCTGCGCCGCGATATAACACGGCTGTGAGCCATGGGGTGCTCAACACGGGAAGAGGCCATGAATCAAAGCGAGAAAAGACTTGAAGAACAAACAGAAGCCCAACCGTTTATCAGGTTCGGGGAAGGCATGGCTGTGGTGGCAGGGAGTTGTCTGCTATTCGTGCTGACGGTCGCTGGCGCCCTGGTGATCGGAGAGCATCTCTGGGGCTATCCTTACAAGGCCTTGCAGACCCCCGCCCTGATGGACAAATATCGCTGATCAGGCGTCGCGAGTATTCGCCACCCACCTTATCTCGCTTCGTCTATCCACGCCATTTGTATCGCTTCAAGAATCTTCTCGCCTGAGCGCGCGGGATCATCGTCGAAGTTATCCAATTCGGTCACCCAGCGATGCAAATCCGTGAAACGCACGGTGAGCGGATCAATGTCGGGGTGCTTGTCATAGAGCGCCTCGGCGATCTGGAGCGTATCAATCCACTTCATCAGTGATTCTCTCGTGCATGGTTGATCGTGTACTTGGGTATTTCGACCACCAGATCGTCCTCACCCACCACCGCCTGACAAGACAGGCGCGATGTCGCCTCTAGCCCCCAGGCCATATCGAGCAAATCCTCTTCTCTTTCCTCGGCCTCATTCAATGAATCGAAGCCCTCGCGCACCACGACATGGCAAGTCGTGCAAGCGCAGGATTTTTCGCAGGCATGCTCAATCTCGATCTCTTGTGCAAGCAGTGCATCGCAAATGGTGGTCCCTGTGGCAACATCAAACACGGCGCCCTCCGGGCACAGCGTTTCGTGAGGAAGTACAACGATCTGGGGCACGACAATCCTTTGCTATCGGTTTCTGCTTCGGCCCTTCAGGCCACTTCATCCAACTTCTTGCCCTTGAGAGCGACGCGAACGCTGCGGTCCATGCGGCGCGCGGCAAATGCTTCGGTGCCCTTCGCAAGCGCATCCACCGCCGACTTGATCGCATGATGATCTTCGCTTTGCGCTATTTCGCGCAGTCGCGCCATCAAGGTGTCGATCGCGGCGCGTTCCTGGGAAGACAGCAGCTCGGCATCCTGTGCAAGTGCCGAGCCAATTGCCAGCAAAAGACGCTCTGCCTCCACCTGCTCTTCACGCAACGCACGCTGCTTCATGTCGTCTTCTGCGGACTGGTAAGAATCCTGCAGCATACGAGCGATATCATCGTCTTCGAGTCCGTACGAAGGTTTGACGATGATCGACGCCTCGACACCGGAGTGCGTCTCTCTGGCCGATACTGACAACAGGCCATCGGCGTCTACCTGATAAGTTACACGAATACGCGCAGCACCCGCCACCATGGGTGGTATGCCCCGTAACTCAAAACGGGCCAGAGAGCGGCAGTCGGATACGACCTCGCGCTCACCCTGGACGACATGCACGGCCATCGCCGTCTGCCCGTCCTTGAATGTAGTGAATTCCTGCGCGCGTGCGCAGGGGATGGTCGAGTTGCGCGGGATAACTTTCTCGACCAAGCCGCCCATGGTTTCGATGCCCAGCGAGAGCGGAATAACATCCAATAACAGCCAGTCATCGCCCGGCGGCCGATTGCCCGCCAGCAGATTGGCCTGCACCGCAGCACCCAGCGCGACGACTTTGTCGGGGTCGATATTTGCCAGCGGCAGCGTCTTAAAATAATCGCCAGCCGCCTTGCGCACATGAGGCATACGA
Organism: Oxalobacteraceae bacterium; assembly: GCA_900299005.1. Classification (GTDB taxonomy): domain Bacteria; phylum Pseudomonadota; class Gammaproteobacteria; order Burkholderiales; family Burkholderiaceae_D; genus Pernthalerella. The sequence continues at coordinate 11,781 of OMID01000099.1, read as the reverse complement.
GTCGAGCCCCCCACCAGCACCACACCGTCAATGTCTTCTGAGGTCAATGCGGCATCGCGCATCGCCTTGCGACACGCGGTAATGGTCTTGCTGATCAGATGCTGCGTCATCGAAGCGAATTCGGTTTCAGTCAGCAAAAGGCGAACTTCTTCACCCGAACTCAATACGGCGTCAATATGCGTATCGGATTGCGTAGAAAGAATTTCTTTGGCTTCGCGCGCCTTGACCATCAGCATGCGGGTGTCTTCATCTGACAAAGGCGCGAGCTTCGCCTGCTCGATGATCCAGCAGAACAAGCGGTGATCAAAATCATCGCCGCCCAGCGCAGAATCACCCCCGGTGGAGAGCACCTCGAAGACACCCTTCGTCAGTTTGAGGATCGAGATATCAAAAGTCCCTCCGCCCAGATCATAGACAGCATAAGTACCCTCGGAACCATGATCCAGTCCGTAAGCGATTGCCGCAGCGGTAGGCTCATTGAGTAACCGCAGAACGTTCAAGCCAGCGAGCTTGGCCGCATCCTTAGTTGCCTGTCGTTGCGCGTCATCGAAATACGCCGGTACCGTGATGACTGCACCCACCAGTTCGTCACCCAGCGCATCCTCGGCGCGCTGCCGCAGCGTCGCTAGTATCTCGGCAGAGACTTCCACCGGGCTCTTCACACCCGCCACCGTCTTGAGCTGCACCATGCCGGGCGCGTCAACAAAATCATAGGGAAGATTTTCAGCGTATGCGATGTCCTTCAGCCCACGTCCCATCAAGCGCTTGACCGAGACAATGGTGTTCTTGGGATCACTGATCTGTGCCGCCTTGGCCCTATAACCAATGTTGGCGTGACCTTTGGGCAGGTAGCGCACGATTGAGGGTAACAGCGGGTGACCCTCTTCATCGTTCAGTACTTCGGGGATCCCATGGCGCACCGTCGCCACCAGGGAATTGGTCGTGCCCAGATCAATACCCACCGCCAGCCGATGCTGGTGCGGCGCAGTGGACATGCCCGGCTCGGATATTTGTAGCAATGCCATGGTGCTTGACTACTTTCTTGTCTCTGTGCGTGCGGTGCTGCGTAGCAGGGGGTCATCAGTTGCGCAGGCGTCGTCAGGCCTCGATCGCCTCGAACACATGCCCAACATCGTCGCCAAACTTCTCTAGGAACATCAACTGCCTGACCTGGGCCGCTGCCGCTTCATAATTTCCCAACTTGAAAAGACTGACTAGCTGCGACAGTTGTTCGCTGCGTGCCACGGCCAGCTCGCGCTCCAAAGCCTCCAGCACAGTAATGTCCTTGGCGTGACGTGCCTCATCCAGCGACTCGCGCCAGGTCATCTGCTGCAGCAAAAACCCGGGGGGCATGGCAGTATTCGATTCCATGCCCAAATCCACGCCGTTCAGCTCGCACAGATAAGCGGCGCGCTTGATCGGGTTCTTCAACGCCTGGTAGGCCTCATTGGCACGCGTTGCCCATTGCATGGCGACCCGCTTCTCGACATCGGAGGCGGCAGCAAAGCGATCGGGATGCACTCTGCCCTGCAGCTCCCTGAAAGCGGCTTCGAGCTGCGCGGAATCCAGCTCGAAACTGACGGGCATCTGAAAGAGCGCAAAATGATTGTCCATGGTTCAAAAACAAAAGCCTGTCACTCAAACAGGCTTGGGGGTGATTGCCGACACCGGCTCAGATACGGAAGCTCTCGCCGCAGCCACATTCATCCTTTACATTGGGGTTGTGAAATTTGAAGCCTTCATTCAACCCCTCTCGTGCAAAATCCAGCTCCGTGCCGTCAATGTAGGGCAAACTCTTGGGGTCCACAAACACCTTGATACCGTGCGACTCGAACACCTGATCTTCTGCACCACTCTCATCAACGTATTCGAGTTTGTAAGCTAACCCGGAACAGCCGGTCGTGCGCACTCCAAAGCGCAGGCCTATGCCCTTGCCACGCTTTTCAATGTAGCGCGACACATGCTTCGCTGCTTTTTCTGTCAGGGTGATCGCCATTGCTCGCTCCGTCAGGCCGCCTGCTTATCCTCGCCACCATGGCGTGCCTTGTAATCAGCCACAGCCGCCTTGATGGCGTCCTCGGCCAGAATGGAGCAATGAATCTTCACCGGCGGTAGCGCCAGCTCTTCGGCGATCTGGGTATTTTTGATCGACAAGGCTTCATCCAGCGTCTTGCCCTTTACCCATTCAGTGACCAGCGACGACGAAGCAATCGCCGAACCGCAACCGTAGGTCTTGAACTTGGCGTCTTCGATAACACCATCTTCACCCACCTTGATCTGCAACTTCATCACGTCGCCGCAAGCCGGTGCACCGACCATGCCAGTACCCACCGTCGCATCACCCTTGTCGAAAGCGCCGACATTGCGCGGATTTTCGTAGTGATCAAGTACTTTATCTGAATAAGCCATGCTGATACTCCTTGCTTAGTGTGCGGCCCACTGGATCGAATTGATATCGATCCCCTCCTTGTACATATCCCAAAGCGGCGACAGGTCGCGCAGCTTCTGGACTTTTTTCTTGATCAGATCGATCGTGAAATCGACGTCGGCCTCCGTGGTGAAACGGCCGAACGTGAAACGGATCGAGCTGTGGGCCAGCTCGTCACTGCGCCCCAGAGCGCGCAGCACATACGAGGGCTCAAGACTGGCCGAGGTGCACGCCGATCCGGAAGATACTGCGATATCCTTGATCGCCATGATCAGTGATTCGCCCTCAACGTAATTGAAGCTGACATTCAGGTTGTGCGGCACGCGGTGCTCCATGTCACCGTTCACATAAACTTCCTCGATCTCGTTCAAGCCTTTGGCCAGTCGGTCCCGCAAGGATTGGATACGTGGCACTTCCGTGGCCATCTCTTCTTTGGCAATGCGAAAGGCTTCGCCCATTCCGACGATCTGGTGCGTTGCCAGCGTGCCCGAGCGAAGCCCACGCTCATGACCGCCACCGTGCATCTGGGCCTCAATGCGCACGCGCGGCTTGCGGCGAACATAGAGCGCACCCACCCCTTTGGGGCCGTAGGTTTTGTGCGCCGTAAAAGTCACCAGATCGACCTTGGTTTTTTCCAGATCGATCGGCGTCTTGCCAGTGGCCTGCGCCGCATCTGAATGGAAAACGATACCCCTGCTTCGGCATAGCTCTCCAATGGCTTCGATGGGCTGGATTACGCCAATCTCATTATTCACCCACATTACCGACACCAGAATCGTGTCGGGGCGAAGTGCAGCTTCCAATTGCTCTACCGTGATCAGCCCGTTAGCACCGGGCTCGAGATAGGTAGCCTCAAAACCCTGACGTTCCAGCTCACGCACCGTATCCAGCACTGCCTTGTGCTCGGTCTTGACGGTGATGATGTGCTTGCCCTTGGTCTTGTAGAAATGCGCCGCGCCTTTGATCGCGAGGTTGTTGCCCTCCGTTGCACCCGAGGTCCAGATGATTTCGCGCGAATCGGCATTAACCAAAGCAGCAACCTGAGCACGCGCCTCTTCGACTGCCTTTTCTGCTTCCCAGCCATACATGTGGCTGCGCGAAGCCGGATTGCCGAATTGCTCGCGCAGATAGGGAATCATCTTGTCCGCAACGCGGGGGTCGACTGGCGTAGTCGCAGAATAATCAAGGTAAATCGGAAAATGTGGCGCCCGGATGGTATCCATCAGCGATTGAGCCAGCGGTGCATTCATTACTTAACTCCGTTTTTCGGTACTGCTGGACGACTGCCTCGGTAAAGCTTTATCTGATGCAGTTTTGTCTCTATTGCAGATTTATCTGTTACCGCTTTGTTTATTACTGCTTTGTTTATTACTACTGCAGTCATGCGGCCTGATGCGATCGCTGCATCACCACCACGGGCTTTTGCTCGACCGGCTTGTTCTTTTGCTGTTCGACCAGATCCTTTAGCGAGACTGAATCCAGATAATCGACCATCTTTGCGTTCAGAGTCGCCCACAAATCGTGCGTCATGCAGCGCGTGCCGTGCGATTCGCCGTCGCTATGGCAATTCTGTTTGCCTCCGCACTGCGTGGCATCCAATGGCTCGTCGACGGCGATGATGATGTCGGCCACCGTGATGTCTTCAGGGCGGCGGGCCAGGTTGTAGCCCCCTCCGGGCCCCCGCACGGATTCGACGATCTCGTGACGACGCAACTTGCCGAACAGCTGCTCAAGGTAAGACAGCGAGATCTCCTGCCTCTGGCTGATACCGGCCAGCGTGACCGGGCCTTGATGCTGACGCATGGCCAGATCAATCATCGCGGTCACTGCAAAACGGCCTTTGGTGGTGAGGCGCATTGGCTTCCTCCGATAAACAACAGCGTTATGACGGGAAAACAAGGAGCGGCATGCACTTTGAATCCCGAACGTTTTGCTCGAGTATACCAAAGCTGACTGGAATTGTCAGGTATTTCGTTTCCAAGGAACTCATGCCGAAATTGCGTTAATAGCAATTGCTTTACCCTTAGTTAACTTTGAGCAAGCGCATCGGGCCAAAAAGCCGATGCATCGCCGGGTTCCGGATAAAAGACAAATTGTAGGGATGCTCTGCAGCGAGCGTGGGAAAGCTGGATAGCGCGGGCAGGCCCTCCAGCCATTGCGCAATTTTTCCCCAAAGTATGAGCGTAGGCGCTTGCGCCGGCCTGCTGGCCAAAGCCTGCAGAACGACGTCGAGGCAGGGCCGCCAGGCTTTGGCTTCCTTGGCAGGCGGCATATGAGGCCGAAATACCAGCGCAGCGTTAAGCAGCAAAAAACCCTCCGCCTGGAGCTTTGCTTGCAAATCGGGAAGAGTCTGAATGAAATCCGAATCTGGCCGCATGGCATCCAACGCCACGCTCGCGACCACTTCGCCCGTGGTTTGCTCTGGCGAGAGAAGACCATCGGCAACCATGAGCATCTTGATGAAATTGCGCAGCGAGGTCGCACGATTGACCGGCTTGGACAAACCCTTGGCAGACCACAACTCGCGCACCGCCCCATCCATGAAGCACACGCCAGTGGCACTCTCTTCACGCGGATAAGGCCCCTCTCCGACTAGGACATACCGCACCGCCTCGAGCGGCTGCGCGAATGCGGCAAAGAGGCGTCCCTGCGTGGGCAAAAAGGCATCCTCTGCAAGTGAAGGAAGGTAGGTGGCCTCCGCCGCAGACATTGCCTCCAGGCCGCGCAACAACCAGGGGCGCCACGAGGGCGCGGCGCGGCCGACCGCTTCGGTGAACAAATCAGGAAGCATCGGCTCTATTTGCCAGTGAGCGACACCACGTTGTCCTCACCCGGCGCACCAAACAATTGCTCTTTTAACAGATGAAGCTGATCCCGTACCTGCGCAGCTTTTTCGAACTCAAGATTTTTTGAGTGCTCGAACATCAGCTTTTCCAGACGTTTGATTTCCTTGGCAACCTGCTTTTCGCTCATGGCTTCGTACTTCGCCTGCTCCTGAGCCGCCATCAACTCTTCTCGCGCTTCGTCTATCTTGTAGACGCCATCAATCATCTCGCGGATCTGCTTTTTCACGCCGACCGGCGTGATGTTGTTTGCCTCATTGAACGCAACCTGCTTGGCGCGACGGCGCTCAGTCTCGTCGATCGCCCGCCGCATAGAATCCGTCATGGTGTCGGCATACAAAATTGCAGTGCCGTTGATGTTGCGTGCTGCCCGCCCTATCGTCTGAATGAGGCTGCGTTCGGAGCGCAAAAAGCCCTCCTTGTCCGCATCAAGTATCGCCACGAGCGAAACCTCGGGAATATCCAGACCTTCCCGCAAGAGATTGATCCCGACCAGAACATCGAAAGTACCCAGACGAAGATCGCGGATGATTTCAACCCGCTCTACGGTATCGATATCGCTGTGGAGATATCGAACAGCGACACCGTTGTCACTCAGATATTCGGTCAGCTGCTCAGCCATGCGCTTGGTGAGGGTGGTTACCAGAACACGCTCATTTTTCGCCACGCGGTCTGTAATTTCGTTCATTAATTCATCGACCTGCGTACTGGCAGGCCGCACGATGACTTGCGGATCCACCAGGCCCGTGGGACGAACCACTTGCTCCACCACTTGAGAGGAACGCTGTTTCTCATAATCTGCAGGCGTGGCCGATACAAACACCGTTTGCCGCATCTTGGATTCGAATTCATCGAAGCGCAACGGACGATTATCCAGCGCAGATGGCAGACGAAAACCATAATCCACCAGATTGGTCTTGCGCGCCCGATCACCGTTGTACATGCCATTGAGCTGTCCCATTAACACATGAGACTCATCGAGGAACATCAACGCATCTTCGGGAAGATAATCCACGAGTGTTGGCGGTGGCTCGCCCGGCTTGGCGCCAGACAGATGGCGTGAGTAATTCTCAATACCTTTGGTAAAACCAATCTCCTGCATCATCTCGAGATCGAAACGGGTACGTTGCTCCAGTCGCTGCTCTTCGACCAGCTTATTCTCTTTCCGGAAAAATTCCAGTCGCTCGCGCAATTCGACCTTGATGGTCTCGATTGCACGAAGCACGGTGGAACGCGGCGTCACGTAGTGCGAGCCTGGGTAGACCGTAAATCGGGGAATCTTTTGTCGCACCCGGCCCGTCAGCGGATCGAATAACTGAATACTGTCGATCTCATCATCGAACAACTCAACCCGAATGGCCAGCTCGGCATGTTCGGCCGGGAAAATATCTACAGTATCGCCACGAACCCGAAACGTACCTCGATCAAAATCCATGTCATTTCGCGTGTACTGCATCTGAATGAGCCGGGCGATCATGTCACGCTGTGCCAGCTTGTCCTTGGCACGCAACGTCAGCACCATCTGGTGATATTCGCTCGGATTACCGATGCCATAAATGGCGGATACAGTAGCCACGATCACCACATCCCGACGTTCCATGAGCGACTTGGTGCATGACAATCGCATCTGTTCGATGTGTTCGTTGATCGCCGAGTCTTTCTCGATAAACAAGTCCCGCTGAGGCACGTAGGCCTCAGGCTGATAGTAGTCGTAGTAACTCACAAAATACTCGACAGCGTTATGCGGAAAAAAATCGCGAAACTCGGAGTACAGCTGCGCAGCTAACGTCTTGTTCGGTGCGAACACGATCGCCGGACGACCCATCCGGGCGATCACGTTCGCCATGGTGTAGGTCTTGCCCGACCCGGTCACTCCCAACAGCGTCTGGAAAGACAAACCATCGGCGAACCCTTCGACCAGTTTGGCAATCGCCTCGGGCTGATCTCCTGCGGGGGAGAATGGCTGGTACAAACGAAAAGGCGAACCGGGAAAGGTCACGAATTTCGATTCGTCCAGAGGGCTCTCTACTTCGGATAATTCAGCCATCAGAATATGACCTTTGGTAAAATGCCGGGTTTCGCAAATTCGCCCGTTTTACAGGCTTCTTGGGCGGTTTTCGACCATACCGACGCAATTCAGTAACTTTTCATGTTAGCACGATGAACGCACCTTTATCCGCAGGCTTGTTCTCCGCCATAGAAATGGCGCCCCGCGATCCCATCCTCGGGATCACCGAAGCTTTCAATGCCGATCAGAATCCTGACAAAACCAACCTCGGGGTCGGTGTCTATTACGACGACAATGGCAAAGTGCCTTTGCTCCAGTGCGTTCAGAAGGCTGAGGCACTGCTGATGGAAAAACTCGCACCACGTACGTATCTGCCCATTGAGGGGCTGGCGGCATATGACAAAGCCGTGCAGGAATTGGTCTTTGGTGCCGAGAGCGAGGTGGTGACCTCCAGGCGCGCCATCACCGCTCAGGCTATCGGTGGCACCGGAGCACTGAAGCTGGGGGCAGACTTCCTGAAGCGGTTCTCTCCAGATGCGCAGGTGTACATCAGTGATCCTAGTTGGGAAAATCACCGAGCGCTGTTCGAGTCAGCAGGCTTTATCGTCAACAACTATCCGTACTACGATGCAGCCACGAAGGGGGTGAACTTCGCTGGAATGCTCGACACGTTAAAGAAAATCCCCTCCGCCTCTGTCGTGGTGCTACATGCTTGCTGCCACAATCCCACCGGCGCCGATCTGACAGACGCACAGTGGAAACAAGTGATCGACGTGGTGACCGACCGTGGACTGATACCTTTTCTCGACATGGCCTACCAAGGTTTTGGGGATGGCATTACCGAGGACGGCAAAGTCGTCGGCATGTTCGCGGCGACGGGCTGCCCCTTGTTCGTCTCGAACTCTTTTTCCAAATCTTTCTCGCTCTACGGGGAACGAGTGGGCGCGCTGTCCATTGTCGCCTCCAGTGCTGAAGAAGCCAGCCGCCTGATGTCGCAGCTCAAGCGAGTGATTCGCACCAACTACTCCAACCCTCCCATGCATGGCGGTCAGGTCGTTGCGACCGCTCTTGCCACGCCCGAGCTGCGACAATTGTGGGAGCAGGAGCTTGCCGGCATGCGCGTGCGCATCAAGGCTATGCGACAAGCCCTGGTCGACAAACTAAAGGCAAAGGCTCCGTCTCATGACTTCGACTTCGTGGTGCGTCAGCGCGGCATGTTCTCGTACTCAGGCCTGACCAAAGCGCAGGTAGAGCGCCTGAAGACTGAATTTTCTATCTACGCAGTGGACACCGGCCGCATCTGCGTGGCAGCCCTGAATTCCCGGAACATCGACCGAGTGGTAAACGCCATCGCAAAGGTGCTCTGAGATGCCATGTCAGACTGTTAAACGTTGCACAATTTGACAGGCGACTGGAATCCGGCGATAATTTCACTTTTATTCCCTGATAGCTCAGTCGGTAGAGCGACGGACTGTTAATCCGCAGGTCCCTGGTTCGAGTCCAGGTCGGGGAGCCAAAAAACTCTTTAAAAGCAAGCACTTAGTGCTTGCTTTTAATTTAACTTCTTAATAACACAGTTATAACACAATTAATATAGACGCCGCTGGTTGCGCTCTGCTTTTCTCGCTCGTATACTGCCCTTATGCGAGTTCTCTCCTCTCAAACTCTCGTTTTACGCACCGAGCAGCTGCGCTTAGTGATGCGTGACGGCAGTCGGAAATGGCAAGCGCATTACAAGATAGATGGCGTTAAAAAATGGTTCAGAGTCAGCACAAACACCACTGACCTCGACAAAGCCAAGAAGATCGCAGAACGCATCTGGATGAAAGCTACCTTCGATCACGAAGAAGGCAGACCCGTTATCAGCAAGAAGTTCAAACCTATCGCAGAAATCGTTCAGCATCGACTGGAAGAAGAAGCAAAAGCAGGTACTGCAAAACCCAGCGCCAAAGACTATATCTCAGCAATCAAGCTGTACCTAATTCCGTTTTACGGCAAGTTCAACGTGGACTGCATCACACCAGCACTGATATCGGAATTTCACCGCTGGAGAAGAGACAAGGTGGGACGCGAACTATCCGGCAGCGCCCAGAACAATCACAACGCAGCTTTCAATCTAGTGTTAGATGAGGCCATCGAGCGTGGCTACATGGGCGAGAACCAGCGTCCTGCCACCAAGAACACTGGTGGCGATAGTGATCGTCGTGCGGAATTCAGCCAAGAAGAGCTGGAAACCTTAATCGCCTACTTCCCCAAGTTCATTGATGATGGACGCACAGCTGTCACACGCACCCTGCGAACCCTGTTGTCTGTTTATGTGCCCTTCATGGCAGCCACCGGCATGCGCCCTGGTACAGAGGCAGAATTCCTTGAATGGCGGCACATCGATGTGGAGATGCGCGATGGACAGCCCATACTGCATTTCCGTCTGCAAAAAGGCAAACGCGGCGCTAGAAATTTCGTAGCGCACAACAGCTGCTGGCTGCTGCTGGAAAAACTTCGACAAATGAGCCCTGATCTTGCTCATCTATCGCTTCAGCAATTGTTAAAGAAAAAAATCGACAAGCGGGTCTTCCGCATGCCTTCGAATAACCTGCCCGATAACTTTAATAAGCCCTTCCGGCAAATGCTGGAAGAATCTGGCCTCTTGGTTTGCCCGGTCACTGGCAAAGAGCGCAGCTTGTACAGCCTTCGTCACTACTACGCCACACAACGGCTGTTGGAGAGCATCCCCATTCACGATCTGGCTGAGCAGATGGGTACCTCGGTACTCATGATCACCAAGCACTACAGCCACCTAACACCACTGATGAAGGCCAAGCAGTTTGCGGGCACCGTGGATGGCGATGGATCCGACCAAGCTGCCCAAATCCGCGCCTTGATGGCTGCCCAAATGCCCAACAACATCATGCAGCTGATCGAGATGAGCACGGGCTTGACCCTGCCCATGGTGGTCATCAGCCATGATGTGTCCAAAGACTTCAACGAGCGCCTGAAACAGCGCAAGCCACCGCCTAAATAGCCCAAGTTCCGCTACTGGTTGACCCACCCGCTCCTGTGCCTATAATCAAGCAATGAGCGACGCCCTAACCCGATATTTCAACGACTATGCTGAGTCCGCTTTGGACCGGATTCATCACGGCCAGACCGCCATACGGTTTTACAACGAAGCCATTTACCGCTTGGATAACGGCATCGATATCACCGACAGCATCCCTGAAGTCCAACGCGTGGGCCGTGATGTGGCCCGGGAAACTGCCCAAGACGCGCTGGCCGACTACGAGCAGCGGATCAAAAATGCGTGGGCGTTACCTAAAACCTTGTCCGATATAGCTACCACCCGGGTCACCTCTCACAAAGAGCGGCTGGAGAACCTGCCACGCTATGAAATAACCCATACCTTCAAGCTTGAAGCTGGCAAGGTCACGGTGAACATCACCACAGCCAATCGCAATCACCGGCTTGAGATCGCAGCTGGTGGAAACGCCATGGCGTCTCGCGCTGCATTAATCGAACTTGAGCAGTATTTGACCTTGGCTGCACTGTCCAGCTGATCCTGCAGATTAGCTTAGCTACTCACCACATTCAGCTGCTGTATTTCATACATGCGCTTAAGAATTTTCGCAAACTCATTGCGCTCCTCACGAATATTGTCGTTAATATAATCACAGACGGCATTGACTAATCCCGCACCAAGACCTTCAAATCCCTTTGACTGATCACAAAAACCTTCGTAACTGTCTATCTCACAAAAAAATGTCCCAAATGCCTCCCAAATTCTTCCACCCTCTTGAGCCCCATGCAGGTAGTCATAGATCCGTTTACCCTCTTCTTGCCAGATCTGAATATTTGATGCTGTTAATTCCATAGACAATAGTGCGGCGCCTTTTAGATACGCATAAGTTCCATTTTCCGAATCAGCTCTTATCGCTACCGTATCAACATCTGTTTCCTCACACGCCCATGCTGCGCCTGCTATTTTAGAAGCAAGCTGCTCGTCAGATGCCTGAACCAATTCAAGCTCTTTCAGATTAGCGAACCGACATATGTAATAGGTCGTCATAGACCACTCCTTTATTAATAAGCTGGAGCGGGGAGCAAGCTCCCCATTTACCTAAACTTCCTTGACATCTACCTCGATTGCCTCTTGCTGAGCATATTTCAATGGCTTTGCTACCTCGATCTTGAGCTGCTCTCTGAGACCTGCAGATATATTCCCTTGCAAAAGTTTCTTCTGTAGGTTTCTTAAACCAGCTTCCAGTACTCGTAGACTAGATGGCGCTGCTTTGGTCAGATACTTGAACACTACGTCCTCAAAGCTCCTTCCAAGATCGTGAGCGCCTAAGATTTTGTAATGGCCTTTCTTGTGCGGATCTTCAGCTGCCATAAAAAACGCAAATTGAGAAGTTTCCGAACCGCTATGATTTTCAGCGTTATGAACGGTCACTTCTTGATCAAAGGTAACTTCTTGAAAGATATTCTGGTACGAGTAATATTTGTAG
>OMID01000098.1 GCA_900299005.1 Oxalobacteraceae bacterium | reverse complement strand
GCTGGGACCCATGGTCAAACTACTGCGCAACCCCGGATCTGACCTTCAGTGTTCAATGCAATTCACCCGCTTCGCTGCATGGCTTGATTGACAATGCAGCCTCACAGGAGCTTCAGCTGCTAAAGATTCTTGACGCATTGAAGGCGGCCGGGATTACTTGCGAGTTGGTGCCTGAGCTGGAAAAATTCAACAAAGATCGGTTGAACAAGCTGGTGGAGTGATGGGTTTGTGCCAGAGTAAGCTTGGATCCCAGCTTTCGCTGGGATGACGAATGTGGCGCGGTGCAGACCTCAGCAGCGTTGTGCTCACCTTCACATCGTGTGACCAGCTTTCCCATTGTCGTCCCAGCGCAGGCTGGGACCCATGGTCAAACTACTGAGCAACTCCGGATCTGACCCTCGGTGTTCACTGTAATCCATCCGCCTCGCGGCAGATCTGTATCGCAATCCCAATCTGGCAGAACGTAGCGCACACCACCGGCTGTCTGATGAACGCCTGGCCGATGAGTGTGCCCGTGAATCATTCGGGTGACGCCATACCCGCTGTACAGGCGCTCGATCTCGAACAGATTGACATCCATGATTTCCATGGATTTTTCCTTTTGCGCAGCCCGGCTGCCCTCCCGCATGCCTTCGATGATTGCTTTGCGCTCTGCCAGCGTTTTTGCAAGAAAAGTGCGCTGCCAGGAAGGATCGCGTACTTGCGCACGAAACGCCATGTAGGTCACGTCGTCCGTACACTGCGCATCGCCGTGCACCAGCAAGATTTTGCCACCAGCGATCTCGATCACATGTGGTTCGTTTAGCAGGATGACGCCAGCCTCTGCCGCAAATGTTGGGCCGGCCAGAAAATCGCGATTGCCAGCGATCCAGTAGAGCTTGACCCCGCGCACGGACAGCGCGCGCAAGGCCTTGCACACGCCTTGATTGAAAGGGGTCTGCAGGTCATCATCGCCCGCCCAGTACTCAAAGATGTCACCTAGCAGATACAGTGCCTGAGCCTGGGTGGCCTCAGTCTGCAGAAAATGAAAAAAAGCCTCCGTCGTGCGTGGCGCGCCGGCATGGAGGTGCAGGTCTGAAACAAAAAGCGCAACCGACTCAGGTTGCGCTTTGGTTGCCGCTGTTGGGGCTTCGTTCATGCGAAGTAGGTCGCGGTTCAGATCACTTCCGCTTTTTCAATCACGATATCCTCGACGGGTACATCGGAGAACATGCTGCGACGGCCGGTCTTCACGGCGCGGATCTCGTCGACCACGTCCATACCGTCAGTGACCTTGCCAAACACTGCGTAGCCCCAACCATCCGAGCCGGGGTAATTGAGGAAATCATTGTCACTGACATTGATGAAGAACTGCGCTGTAGCGGAGTGAGGATCCGAGGTGCGTGCCATCGCGATCGTGTAGCGGTCATTGGTCAGGCCGTTGTTGGCCTCATTCTCGATGGGCTCTTCGGTGGGCTTTTGTTTCATATCGGGCTCAAAGCCACCACCTTGAATCATGAAACCATCGATCACGCGATGAAAAATGGTGCCGTCGTAGTGTCCCGACTTCACATAATGGATGAAATTATCAACGGATTTCGGTGCCTTTTCGGCATCGAGTTCAAGAGTGATCTTGCCATGGTTGGTGGTGAGTACAACGGTCATGATAGTGCGACTCCTGCTGCGGGATTAAAGAAGTTCATTCGAGGATCGATGCAGATTCGATTACCACATTGGCTTTAGGCTTGTCGCGGCGATCGGTCTCGACAGCTTTGATCTTGTCTACGGTTTCCGTGCCGCTGATCACTTTGCCGAATACAGCATAGCCCCAGCCATCTTGTCCCGGGTAGTCGAGAAAGGCATTGTCATTCACGTTGATGAAGAACTGTGCGGTGGCCGAATTTGGCTCGGGTGTCCGCGCCATTGCGATCGTGTACGTACGATTCTTCAGGCCATTCTTGGCTTCGTTCTGGATAGGAGCGCGGGTAGGCTTTTCGCGCATCGTGGCATCGTATCCGCCGCCTTGAATCATGAAGCCATTGATTATTCGGTGAAACACGGTGCCATTGTAGAAGCCGGATTTCACATAAGTCAGAAAATTCTCGACCGTTTTGGGCGCCTTGTCGGGGTAAACCTCGATCACGAGATCGCCCATGCTGGTTTTCATGGCGACTTTGGGCGCATTTTCGGCGTAGCTCGCACTGGTCATGATGGCCAGAAGTGCAATCGTGAAAAGCTTCAGTAACTGACGACGAGTGGGCATGAACGTATCCTTGGATTGAGCGAGGCAGCAGGCGTTTTCTGCATTTTTGACGCGTGTTACGTCGGTGAGCGGTGCTGGCTTCGATGTTATACTCCGGCGCAACGCGCATTTTAGCAAAATCCTGCCCCGCCAATTGATGGCATCCCTGTGGCCACCGGCAGGTAACCATGAGCGCCCGTGCTACCGGGGGCTATGATCAATCCTCATCATCCTCCATGAGTGCACTGAAGATCTACAACACGCTGGCCCGTGACAAAGTGATTTTTGTTCCTGTCGAGTCGGGCAAGGTGAAGATGTACGTGTGCGGGATGACAGTCTACGATTACTGCCATCTCGGCCATGCTCGCGTGATGGTGGTATTCGACATGGTGCAGCGCTGGTTGCGTGAGCAGGGCTACCAGGTGACCTACGTGCGTAACATCACTGACATCGACGACAAAATCATCCGCCGTGCCGTCGAGAACAATGAAACCATTGCTCAGCTGACCAATCGCTATATCGCTGCCATGAATGAAGACGCTGATGCGCTTGGCGTTCAGCGACCTGATCATGAGCCGCGTGCCACGGCTTACGTGCCGCACATGCTCTCATTGATTGGCAAGCTGGAGGCCAACGGCCTTGCGTATCAGGCCAGTGATGGTGACGTCAATTTTTCTGTTCGCGATTTCAAAGGCTACGGCAAGCTCTCCGGAAAATCGCTGGATGATCTGCGCGCTGGTGAACGCGTTGATGTGGATACCGCCAAGCGTGACCCGCTTGACTTTGTGCTCTGGAAGTCCTCTCGCGATGACGAACCTGACGAGGTCAAGTGGCCATCCCGTTGGGGCAGTGGGCGTCCCGGCTGGCATATTGAATGCTCAGCCATGTCCTGCGAGCTGCTTGGCGAGCGGTTTGATATCCATGGTGGCGGGCAAGATCTGCAGTTTCCCCACCACGAGAACGAGATCGCCCAGTCCGAGGGCGCGTCTGGCCATCGCTTTGTGAACTACTGGATGCACAACGGCTTTGTGCGCATCGATGATGAAAAAATGTCCAAGTCACTGGGCAATTTCTTCACCATACGCGAGGTGCTGCAGAAGTTTGATCCCGAAGTGGTTCGATTTTTCATTCTGCGCGCTCACTACCGTAGTCCATTGAATTACTCCGACGTTCATCTCGATGATGCACGTGCTGCCCTTGTGCGTTTGTACACGGCCCTCAAAGACACCGCGCCGGATGGCCAGCCTCTCGATTGGGACGAGCCTCATGCCAAGCGCTTTGCCGAGGCCATGAACGACGATTTCAACACACCCATGGCGATGGCCTGCCTGTTCGATCTGGTAACTGCGGTCAACCGCGATCACTCGCCGTCGCTGGCCAGACAACTCAAGGCGCTGGGCGGCGTGCTTGGCCTGCTCGGACGCCAGCCACAAATTTTTCTGCAGGCCGGGTCGCTCTCTGATGGCTTGTCAGACGAAGCCGTGCACACCCAGATTGCCATCCGAGCGCAAGCAAAGAAAGACAAAAATTTCGCCGAGGCCGACCGGGTTCGCGCAACACTGCTGGAGCAAGGTATCGTGCTCGAAGACAAACCCGGTGGCATTACCGAATGGCGCAGGGCCTGAGATGAACAAGTCAACGGCAGTCCTGCCTGTGCCACATTATTGGGAGCAGGCCAAGACCGAGCTGATGAAGCGCGACCGCATCATGAAACGGCTCATCCCAAAGTTTGGCGATCTTCAGCTGGTTCGGCGAGGTGACCCTTTCATGACCTTGGCGCGCGCCATCGTGGGTCAGCAAATTTCGGTCAAGGCCGCCCAGTCGGTCTGGGAGCGCGTGATGCTCGCCTGCCCGAAGATGACCCCCGCGCAGGTCAAGCGTCAGGGACAGCTCAAGCTCGCTGCCTGCGGACTCTCCAAGCGAAAGGCAGACTACCTTCTCGATCTGGCGGCACACTTCACTGACGGTAGCATCCACGAGAAAGACTGGAGTTCGATGGAGGACGAGGAGGTCATTGCCGAGCTGATCCAGATTCGTGGCATTGGCCGCTGGACCGCCGAGATGTTTTTGATTTTTAATTTACTAAGACCCAACATACTACCCCTGGATGACCTTGGTCTCTTGAAGGGTATTAGCGTGAACTACTTTTCCGGCGAGCCCGTCTCCCGCAGCGACGCCCGCGAAGTCGCCGCTAACTGGGAGCCCTGGCGGACCGTCGCCACCTGGTATTTGTGGCGCAGTCTGGACCCGATCCCGGTAGAATATTAAGCGCGGCAATGCAAAATTGCTATGATTCTCAGCCCTGCGCGAGCGTCCCGCGCCGGGCAGCGCAGACAACTGCTTCTGACAAAACGTCGCTGGTAAGGGGTGCAATGCACTGCCACTGACGTTCTGTGAGGGGCATCAAGGAGCCTATGTGAGCAAAACCACTTTTCTCAGCTTTGAGCAGCCCATCGCGGAACTAGAATCCAAGATCGAAGAGCTGCGCTTCGTCCAGGAAGACTCCGCAGTCGATATTTCTGAAGAGATTGACAGGCTGTCTCAGAAAAGCCAGCAACTGACCAAAGACCTGTACGGCAAGCTCACCCCATGGCAGGTGTCACAAATTGCTCGTCACCCGCAACGTCCCTACACCATGGACTACGTGAACGAGATATTCACCGATTTTCATGAGTTGCATGGCGATCGTTCTTACGCAGATGATCTATCCATTGTAGGTGGCCTCGCGCGTTTCAATGGTCAGGCCTGCATGGTGATTGGCCATCAGAAAGGGCGCGATACCAAAGAACGCGCGTTGCGCAACTTTGGCATGCCAAAACCCGAGGGCTATCGCAAGGCGATGCGTCTCATGAAGCTCGCTGAAAAATTTGGGCTGCCCGTGTTTACCTTTGTCGACACCCCCGGGGCATTCCCTGGCATCGACGCAGAGGAGCGCGGTCAGTCAGAGGCGATCGGCCACAACTTGTACGCAATGGCCGAATTAAAAGTGCCGCTGATCGCGACCATCATCGGTGAAGGAGGGTCTGGCGGCGCGCTGGCGATTGCTGTCGGCGATGCGGTATTGATGCTGCAGTATGCGACTTACTCCGTCATTTCCCCCGAGGGTTGCGCATCCATCCTGTGGAAGACAGCAGAGCGCGCGTCGGACGCTGCTGAAGCGCTGGGGCTGACCGCCCATCGTCTAAAAGCGCTGAACTTGATCGACAAGATCGTCAACGAGCCGCTCGGTGGCGCGCATCGTGATCCCAAGCAGATGGCTGTGCTGCTCAAGCGCGCACTGGCCGACACCTTGCGTCAGTTCCAGGGCATCAAGACCAAAGATCTGCTCGTTGCCCGCCATGAAAAGCTCATGAGCTATGGCAAATTCAAGGAACTCAACGCCTCTGAATAAGCCCCGAGTTCGCCACGCCGAACAGGTATTCGAACGCGCGCTTGAAGCGATTCTGGCGCGCGTTGTGCTTTCTGCCGGTGATGGCATTGCGCTCGCCTACAGCGGCGGCCTGGACTCCTCCGTGCTGCTGCATCTGGCGACGCCCTTTTTCAAGGTGCGCGGGCACCGCCTGCATGCGCTCCATGTCCACCATGGTTTGAGCGCCAGTGCCAATGACTGGCTGGCGCATGCGCGTAATCAGTGTCAGGTAATGGAAGTTAATTTTGATGCACGGAAGGTCAGTGTGTCGAATACCAAGGCGCATGGCACAGAGCACGCCGCCCGGCTCGCGCGCTACGCAGCGCTTGGCGAGATGTGCGAAGCCAACCGCATACGCTTGTTGCTGACTGCGCATCACGAAGATGATCAGGCAGAGACCGTGATGCTGCAGTTGTTGCGGGGCGCCGGATTACCGGGCACATCAGGCATGGGCATTTTTCAGGAAGTGCATTCGCTGCTGCCAGAGAACATCGCCTTGGGCAGGCCACTGCTAGAAGTATCTCGGCGGCAGCTGGCGCAGATCGCTGAAGCCTTTTGCATTCCTTTTATTACTGATGAATCCAACTCGGACACGCGCTTGCGCCGCAATAGCCTGCGCCATGATCTTTTTCCAGTCATTGGACGTCATTTTTCGGGTTTTTCGCAAACCCTGTCTCGCAGTGCGCGACACTTCCAGCAGGCGCAGCGCTTGCTCGATGCCCTCGCTGAGGAAGATATCGAGCAATGTCGTCGTGGCGATCACCTGTTCGTGCCGGCACTGGAAAATCTGTCACCCGATCGGCGGGACAATCTGTTCCGCTGCTGGGTGAAGCAGCGCACAGGCCAGTACCCGAGCCAGGCGCAATTGCAGCAATTGCATCATCAGCTCATGCATGCATCGGCCGGTGCGCAGGCATCAATTCATGGACATCAGTGGGTGATCGAAAGGCATCGACAGCGGCTGTACCTGCGGCCGGCACATCGCCAACATCCCCAACAACCCCCAACCGAAGCTATTACGCTGATGTGGCGGGGAGAGAGGAGCGTTCAACTGCCCGGATGGCAAGGGCGCCTTCTGTTTGATGATGGGGAGGGTCTTGGGGTCAGTCCCGAACTGCTCAGAGCCGGCCCGCTCAGCGTGCGTGCCCGCTCGGGCGGGGAAAGGGTGCAGCTGCATCCCAGGCGACCTTCTCGCACGCTGAAGAACTTATTTCAGGAGTCCGATGTGCCAGCCTTGCTTCGTCCCTGGCTACCCTTGGTCTACGTGGGCCCGCAGCTGGTCTATGCGGCGGGGCTGGGCATGGATGTGCGTTCAGGGCTGATCGAGGGTGGGGTGGTGTTGCGGTGGGAGGCCGAGATGTCTGGCTGATATGTCTGGCTGAGATGGTGTTGCACAGAGGCCTTCGCTCACGGGGGGAGCACGCTGGTGCACTCGCTGCAGACTGGTCTCCGGAATTGTCATTCCGCATTGCAACATGTAAAATCGCGGGCTTTACTGCGATAGTTCCCCCACCCTTCTTTCCCATGGCATTAATCGTTCACAAGTACGGCGGCACGTCGATGGGCTCGACCGAGCGCATCAAGAATGTCGCCCGCCGGGTCGCCAAATGGCACGATGCTGGCCACCAGATTGTTGTCGTTCCCTCGGCCATGTCGGGCGAGACCAACCGTTTGTTGGGACTGGCCAAAGAGATCAGCGGTGAGCCCGATCCGCGCGAACTGGATATGCTGGCCTCCACCGGTGAGCAAGCATCGGTGGCGCTGCTGGCGATTGCCCTGCAGTCCATCGGCAAGGCGGCGGTGTCATACACCGGCTGGCAAGTGCCTGTCATCACCGACAACGCTTACACAAAAGCGCGCATTCAGTCGATTGACGATGCCAAGGTCAGGAACGATCTGCGTGCCGGACGCATCGTGATCATCACCGGCTTTCAGGGCATGGATGAGTCGGGCAACATCACCACGCTCGGTCGCGGTGGTTCGGATACCTCGGCAGTCGCTGTGGCCGCCGCATTGAAAGCGGATGAGTGCCTGATCTACACCGATGTGGATGGCGTCTACACCACTGACCCGCGCGTGGTCTCTGATGCCCGTCGCTTAAGAACCATCACCTTTGAAGAGATGCTGGAGATGGCGTCGCTGGGTTCGAAGGTGTTGCAGATTCGTTCGGTGGAATTCGCTGGCAACTACCGCATGCCGACCCGAGTGCTGTCATCGCTCACCGACCCGATGATGCCGCTCGAAGAAGAAGCGAATTCTGGCACCCTGATATCGTTTGAGGAAGACACCCACATGGAACAAGCTACCATCACCGGCATCGCGTTCAGTCGCGATGAGGCCAAGATCACAGTGCGTGGTGTGCCGGACAAACCGGGCATCGCGTTCAAAATCCTCGGTCCCGTCGCCGATGCCAATGTCGAAGTAGACATGATCATCCAGAACATCTCGGTTGATGGGAAGACTGATTTCACTTTCACTGTGCCACGCGGCGACTACGACAAGTCGATGAAGATTATCAACGACGGGGTCAAGCCATCGCTGGACGCCCTCGAAGTCGTTGGCGACAACAAGGTATCGAAAGTCTCTGTCGTTGGCGTGGGCATGCGCAGCCATGTCGGGATTGCGTCGCAGATGTTCCGTACCCTCTCAGAAGAGGGCATCAACATCCAGATGATTTCCACCTCCGAGATCAAAATTTCCGTGCTCATCGACGAGAAGTACATGGAGCTGGCCGTGCGCGCGCTGCACAAGGCCTTTGGTTTGGAAAAAGGCTGATTATCCTTACCCGGCATTCCAGCTCGGGCATGCCATCCGGGATGCCCGATAGCTCCCAAGCTCGCTGCCCGTCAGCTTGAGCGCAAGCGTCATCATCGCCTCGCCAGCCGCCTCGGGGCCCGATACCGTGACCCATAGGCCTCTGCCATAGGTCTCTGATTTAGAATCGGTGGATCACTCACCATTCACGATCCTCCGGGCGTTCATGATTCCGCCTTCCTTACCCGACGACGAAGCCACCCGTCTTGCGGATTTGCACTCGCTGGCGATGCTCGACACGGCCCCGGAAGAACGTTTCGATCGGCTGACCCGGGTAGCCCGCACCCTGTTTGACACTCCCTTGGCGCTTGTCAGCCTGATCGATGCGGATCGGCAGTGGGTTAAATCGGGCGTTGGCGACTACCGTCACGAGAGCTCGCGCGAGATCTCATTCTGTGGACATGCCATTTTGGCCGACGACATCCTCGTGGTACCCGATGCGGCAGAGGATCCGCGTTTTTATGACAATCCTCTGGTCACCGGGGAGCCCTATGTCCGTTTTTATGTGGGCAGACCGCTCAGGGTCAATGGCCGCAGCAAGGTGGGCACCCTGTGCCTGATGGACTCCAAACCGCGTCAGTTCAGCGATCAAGATCGTCGCTTGCTTGAGGACCTTGCCGTAATGGCGGAGCAGGAGCTGACTGCGGTGGCCATGGCGACGACCGATCGTCTGACTGGCTTGCTCAACCGGCAGGGCTTCGAGCTCCTCGCCAGCCAGAGTCTGCGCATGTGCCAGCGCATGAAACGTCCAGCCTCGCTGCTCTTTTTTGACATGGACCGATTCAAGGCCATCAACGACCAGTTTGGTCATGAAGAGGGCGACCGTGCGCTTAACACCTTTGCAGGCCTGCTCAGAACCTCCTTCAGGGGCTCGGACCTGATTGCTCGTTTGGGGGGTGATGAGTTTGCGGTGCTGCTGATCGATTCAGCTGCGGACGGCATGGCTGAGCCTGTGAACCGTTTCCGCCAGCGCCTTGCTGAGCAGGGCGGACACGATGGTCCACCCTATGAGCTGCGCTGCAGCATAGGGTTTGCTGCGTACGCGCCTGGAAGTGAGCCCGACTTGACCGCATTGCTGGTCGAGGCCGACAGACAGATGTATGCCGAGAAGGGAAATCGTCGCTGACGATTGGGCCTGCGGCGCGCTGGCGCGACAAGCGCATCGCCACGAGTCGGCTAGTGGCCTTTGCCAGGCCCCGGAGCTTGCAAAGGGTAAAACCCCCGCCCCAAGGTATTCTGAAGATTAAATCGCACAGTCGTGCAATAATCGAGTGAAAGAATAATTTACAAAAGCACGATTCCGGAGGGGACCCCGGGACAACGTTGCAACCATCCGGGCATTTCTATGTGGCTTGTCGATATTGCGCTGCGGCGCCCGTACACCTATCTGGTGATGGCGCTGATGATCCTGTTGGCGACACCTTTCGTGCTGCGGTCCACGCCGACCGATATCCTCCCTGATATCAAGATCCCGGTGGTCAGTGTTGTCTGGAATTACACCGGCATGGCGCCCAAGGATATTCGCGAGCGTATTGTCAGTCCTTATGAAAAAGCGCTGACCACCACGGTTAATGACGTTGAGCATATCGAATCACAATCCATGGCCGGCCTTGCGGTCGTGAAAGTATATTTCCACCCGACGGTGAATTTGCCCACTGCGGTCTCGCAGATCACGTCGATCAGCCAGTTCATGCTGCGCACCCTGCCACCCGGCACGGTGCCGCCACTGATCATCAATTACTCCGCCTCTAGCGTGCCGGTGGTGCAGGTCGGGCTATCGAGTCCGTTAATGTCCGAGCAGCAGTTGAATGATGTCGCGATCAATCAGGTACGCACGCAACTGATCACGATTCCGGGAGTCGGTGTTCCTTATCCCTATGGGGGTAAATTCCGCGTGGTATCGGTGGATCTCGACACCCAGGCCCTGCTAGCCAAAGGACTGACGCCCGCTGATGTCGTCAATGCAGTGAATGCGCAGAACCTGATCCTGCCTTCGGGTACCGTCAAGCTCAATGAGCTTGAGCACTCGGTGCGGCTGAATGGCTCGCCCGACTCGATTGAGGGGATGAACCAGATACCCGTAAAAACAGTCAATGGCGCTACCACGTATTTACGTGAAGTCGCCCATGTTCGTGATGGCTATCAGCCTCAGCAGAATATCGTCAAGCGAAACGGCGAGCGTGGGGTGCTACTCACCGTGATGAAAAACGGCTCGGAATCCACGCTTCATATTGTGGACAATGTCAAAGCCAAGGTTGCCGAAATCATGAAAGGCGCACCGGAGGGGCTGAACATCACCACCATGTTCGATCAATCCATCTTCGTTCGTGCAGCTATCGATAGCGTTTTGCATGAAGCGATCATTGCTTCCTTGCTGACAGCAGCACTGATTCTTCTCTTTTTGGGCAACTGGCGCAGCACCTGCATCATCGCAGTTTCGATACCACTATCGATTCTGAGCTCCATTATCGTACTTCACGCCCTTGGCGAAACCATCAATCTGATGACGCTGGGTGGACTGACGCTGGCCATCGGCATCCTTGTCGATGATGCGACCGTGACGATCGAGAATATCGAACGACACCTTCATCTTGGCAAGGAGTTATACAACGCTATTTTCGATGGCGCCAGCGAGATCGCGGTACCGGCACTGGTGTCAACGCTGTGCATCTGCATCGTCTTCCTGCCGATGTTCTTCCTGACGGGTGTCGCGAGATACCTCTTTGTGCCGTTGGCCGAGGCGGTCGTGTTTGCCATGCTGGCCTCTTACTTCCTCTCTCGTACGCTGGTGCCCACCATGGCCCTAATGATGATGAAGCATCAGGCGCGCATCAGCAGTGGCAAGCCGGGCATACTCAAGCGCGTACATCTGGCCTTTGATCGCGGTTTCGAGCGCATGCGTGCCACGTATTTGTCGGCGCTATCGGCGCTCTTGGTCCGCCGTAAAATGTTTGTCGCGATGTTTCTCGGCTTTTGTGCGGGCTCTTGCGGGCTCTTCTTGGTGTTGGGGCAGGATTTTTTCCCTGAAGTCGATGCCGGGCAGATCCGCTTGCACATGCGCGCTGCATCAGGCACTCGTATTGAAGAAACCGCGCGTCTCGCTGATCAGGTCGAGCGAGAGATACGGCTGCTGGTACCCCCAGAGGAGCTTGACACGGTACTTGCCAACATTGGCGTGACCATCAGCAGCATGAACATGTCGTACAACAATGCTGGTACATTTGGTTCAGTCGACACCGAGCTGATGATTTCTCTGAAGCAGGATCACAAACCCACGCAATCGCATATTGCCCGGCTGCGCGAAGAATTGCCGCGCCGGTTTCCTGGCACGGAATTTTACTTTCAGCCGCCCGACATTATTTCGCAGATACTGAATTTCGGTTCGCAGGCGCCGATTGATGTGCAGTTCTCTGGCAAAGACATCAACGCCAATTACCAACTCGCGAAACAACTCCTGCGCAAGCTTGAGAAGATCCCCGGCGCGGTCGATGTTCACATCCACCAGCGCCTCGATCAGCCCACGTTGGCGCTCGAGACGGACCGTACCGCACTGCAGGCATTGAATCTGTCTGCTTCCAACGTTGCACAGAACGTGCTTGTGTCGCTCGCGGGAAGCTTCCAGACGCAGCCAGCTTTCTGGGTCAATCCGAGCAACAGTGTCGTCTACAACGTGCTGGTGCAATCGCCGCAGTACAAAGTAGATTCACTGGATGAATTGATGCGCACACCGGTGTCTCCTACGGGTGGCGGAACGCCGCAGCTTCTGGGGAACCTGGTCAAAGCCAAACCGACGGCAACGCCTGCGGTCGTCTCCGAGTACGACATCACCCCTGTTGTCGATATTTACGTCAGTGTTCACGACCGCGATTTTGGCAGCGTGGTCGAAGACATCAACAAGGAAGTCGAGGCAATGCAGCCCCAGCTGAAAAAGGGGCACAAGCTGCAGTTACGCGGCCAAGTCAATACCATGAAATCATCCTACACCGGGCTACTGCTTGGACTGGCGGGTGCCATCATCCTCGTTTATCTGCTCATCGTCGTAAATTTCCAGAGCTGGCTTGATCCCCTGATTATCGTCAGCGCGCTGCCTGCTGCGCTGGCAGGCATTGCCTGGATGCTGTTCCTCTCAGGTACCCACTTGTCGGTACCGGCATTGACCGGCGCGATCATGACCATGGGAGTGGCAACTGCCAACAGTATTCTGGTGGTTTCGTTTGCTCTGCAGCGCTTGCGCGCAGGCGTGCCGCCGTTGTCTGCTGCGCTTGAAGCAGGCTCTACCCGCATTCGTCCGGTGCTCATGACTGCTGCGGCGATGATCATCGGCATGCTGCCCATGGCGCTCGGTTTGGGCGAGGGAGGTGAGCAGAATGCGCCGCTGGGCCGCGCCGTGATCGGCGGGTTGTTGTTCGCTACCGTTTCCACACTATTCTTCGTACCGATCGTGTTTGCAATGGCGCATCGCTTCATCGCGCGGCGAGAGCGTGCACGTCCCATCGCTCAGACAGTCTGAAGGAAAGAACCATGACCCAAGAACGTCACGCTTATCTGGCCATGCAGAATGCCGGCTCGCCTTCAAAAAAGATTCGGCGCGTGCGCACCTGGCGCCTGCTGCGCCTGGGCTTTCTAAGCGTTCTGTTACTGCTGCTGGTGGGCGGCGGCATGACCTTCATGCGCCAACGTGCAGAGGCAACTGCACTGGCTGCCGGGGCCAAGACACGCGGAAAGCTGTACGCGTCAGTCGTACATGCCGAGCCGGGTAATGCCGACCAGACGATATCGCTGCCGGGTACCTTGCTCGGGCTGGTTGAATCGCCGATTTCTTCACGTGCCAGTGGTTATCTGGTGCGCTGGACCAAAGACATCGGGAGTCACGCCAAGCGGGGTGAATTGCTTGCCGAGGTGAGCAGTCCGGAGACTGAGCAGCAGCTCGTGCAAGCTATGGCAGCCCGTCAGCAATCGCTCTCCGCACTCAATCTGGCCAAGGTCACCATGGAGCGCTGGAAAGGTTTGCTCGACCAGCGTGCCGTCTCTCAGCAGGAATTCGATGAGCGCCGTAGCGCCTACGAGCAAGCGGTGGCGAATCTTGGTGCTGTCGATGCCAATATCCAGCGCTTGAAGGAGCTGCTCTCATTCACGCGTATCGTTGCGCCTTTTGATGGCGTGATCACGAAGCGCAATGTGAACGTAGGTGATCTGATTGATGCGGGCGCCACGGCAACCCGACCACTGTTCATCCTGGTGCAGATGCAAACCCTGCGTGCCTACATCAATGTGCCGCAAGCCTATGCCGGAGGCATCAAGGTCGGCGAGATGGTAACCCTTCGCCAGCCCGAAATGCCAAACCAGAAATTCCAGGCAAAGATTGTTCGTACCGCGCGGGCCATTGATCCGGCGAGCCGAAGCTTGCAGGTGGAGGTGACTATCGATAACCGCGACGGTCGCCTGTTGCCCGGCACTTACGTGGACGTGGCCGTGCCGTCTGGTCACAACGCTGCCATGGTCATACCCGTCAATACCTTGTTGCTGCGGGGTGAGGGCCCCCGCGTTGCGGTAGTTGACGAGAAAGGCATCGTTACGCTTCACGCCGTCGAGCTGGGCAAGGACTTCGGTCAGAAAATCGAAGTGCTCTCAGGTGTGACTGTCGCCGATCAGCTGGTGCTGAACCCACCCGACAGCCTTTCCGATGGGGACCAGATCACTGTCGTCGAGAAGAAGGACAAGGAGAAGGCCGACAAGCCAGAGAAGAAGTCCTGAGCGGGTTTAGCGACTGCAAGCCATTGAATTTGCAGGGTTTGGATGGGCGTGATTGACCGGAAGTCTTGCTGAAGCTATGATTACGCGCTTTGCCGAACGGGAGCTAGATCACCGTGAGGCAGTGGAGACCTGGCCGAGTGGTCGAAGGCACTTCCCTGCTAAGGAAGCATATGGGCTTAAACCTGTATCGAGGGTTCGAATCCCTCGGTCTCCGCCAATAAGTACTCTTAGGAGCTCCAGCAAGCTCCAATAAG
>OMID01000097.1 GCA_900299005.1 Oxalobacteraceae bacterium | reverse complement strand
GCCCTCAACCAGAGAGCCCCACGCTCTCCGCACCGTCATCCCGGCGAAAGCCGGGATCCATGCACAAAGACTTCCGGCCTCGTAGAAAAGCCCGCAGCCCACAACGATGGATCCCGGCGTGCGCCGGGATGACGTTTTTTTGGTGAGGTCGCGCGGTTACCACCCTCCTGCCGGGAGGCGCCAGATGCTCAGGAATGTGACAGCGCGTTGGAGAGCAGGCGGGCGGTAATGTCCACGATGGGAATCACGCGCTCGTAGGCCATTCGGGTCGGTCCAATCACGCCCAGCGTGCCGACAATACGTCCATTCGTTTCGTAGGGTGCGGTCACCACGCTCATTTCTTCCAGCGGCACCAGCTGCGATTCGCCACCGATGAAGATCTGCACGCCACTGGCTTTGCTTGAGCTGTCAAGGAGCAGGGCGAGGCTGGTTTTTTGTTCAAAGATATCGAATAGCTTGCGCAGCGAGCTCATATTTGACGACAGGTCGGTGACGGAGAGCAGGTTGCGTTCCCCCGAAATCACGACATCGTCGCTGTCTTCGGTCATTGCATCGCTGCCTGCGGCGACGGCGGCCTGCATCAGCTGCATCATGTCGTTTCTGAGCTGTTTAAGTTCTTCGTTCAGCTTGATTTTGACTTGGTCAAACGAGAGTCCCGCGTAATGCTGGTTGATATAGTTGGCGGCTTCCGTCAGCTGTCCGGGGGTGTAATCGGTTTCCGTCAAGAGGAGTCGGTTTTGCACATCACCCGTCGGTGCAACGATCACCACTAGAATGCGCTTGGCAGAGAGCCGAACGAATTCAATCTGCTGGAATGCGGTCTCGCGACGAGGCGCTAGTACGACGCCTGCGAATTGCGACAGCGACGAGAGCACTTGCGCTGCACTGGCGATGATTTTCTGTGGGGAGGCACTCGCCTGGAGTCGGGATTCAACCGTGCTTTCGTCGATGACTTGTACCGTGAGCAGACTGTCAACGAAGAGCCGGTAGCCGCGCGGCGTGGGTATCCGCCCGGCCGAGGTGTGCGGGCTCGCGACGAGTCCGAGTTCCTCCAGATCCGACATGATGTTGCGGATGGCGGCGGGGGATAGCTCCAGGCCCGAGATTTTTGCCAGTGCGCGCGATCCCACAGGCTGACCATCGGCAATGTAGCGCTCGACCAGGGCTTTTAACAGCGTTTGTGCGCGAATATCGAGTTGCATGATCCTATTCTAGCGAGGCTGATGCCGGTGCGCCAGCCGATTCACGGGCAGCGGCTAAGGCGGGCTGCGGCCGTCCAGCCAGTCCAGGAGATCGTGCAGCGACTGCAGACTGTGGTCAGGACGGATGTGTGCCAGTTCGGCGGGTATCGGCCGGCCCGTGCGGTTCATCCAGAGTCCGGTCAGCCCGGCTTTTTGCGCGCCCTCGACATCCAGCCTGAGGTCGTCTCCGACATAAGCCACCTGTTCGGGCCGGAGTCTGAGCGCGTCGCAGGCGTGAAGGAAGATTGCCGGATCAGGTTTGACTGCACCCAGCTGATGCGCTGCGATATTTACCTCGAAATGCCCGGCAAGTCCGATCTGGTCAAGATTAGCCGCCCCATTGGTTAGCGACCCGATGCGTATGCGTTGGGACAACCGGGGAAGGCAGTCGCTGACCTCAGCAAAACAGGTCACCTGATTTCGCGCACTGGTGAAAACTGTCATGGCTTCGTCGACCTTCGTTAGTTCGACGCCGCAGGCAGCGAAGGCCTCGGAGAGGCATAGGTGCCGGAGAGCCACCAGATCCGCACGCAGCGGGGGATGATCCTGCATCAGCTTAGATCTTCGCGCGCGTAGGGCCTCGATGCTGTAACGTTCAGCGACGGGCGCGGCATGCGCTTGTATCCAGTCGAACAGCCGATGTTCTGCCCGAGCGATGACGGGCGCGATCGGCCACAGCGTATCGTCCAGATCAAAAAGAATGGCAGCGAGGGGTGTTGCTGCATCAATCGAGCTATCTTCTGGGGCCACCGTCAACGACTGAAGTTTTGTTGGATCGGGCAATTATGGTCTAATTTGCCGCATGGCCCGAGCATCGCATTCCCCCGGCAAGCGCTTTCATACTGTCGCCATCATCGGCAAGCACGGTGATGCCGGTGCGGGCACGGCGTTGCTCGAGCTAGCAGCATTTCTTGAAAAGCGTGGTCACCAGCTGCTGGCCGATACGGTCACGGCGCAAGAGCTCGGCATCCCGCATGTCGCTGCGATGACCACAGCCGAGATTGGTGCCAGCGCCGATGTCGCTATCGTCCTCGGTGGTGACGGCACCATGTTGGGCATTGCCCGGCAGTTGGCGCCATTTAACGTGCCACTGATTGGCGTGAACCAGGGCCGCCTGGGGTTCATGACCGATATCCCGCTCGAGCGCATGCTTCCCACGCTGAGCGACGTGCTTGACGGACAACTCGTCTCCGAATCGCGCTCGCTGCTTGAGGGTATCGTTGAGCGCGACGGGCAGGAAATATTTCGCGCAGTAGCGTTCAATGATGTGGTGGTCGCGCGAGGTGCCGGCGCTGGCATGGTTGAACTTTGCGTGATGGTCGACGGTCATTTCATGTACAACCAGCGATCCGACGGCCTGATCATCTCCACACCAACCGGATCGACCGCCTATGCTTTGTCCGCCGGCGGGCCGATCTTGCATCCTGGGCTGGGGGGCATTGTGCTGGTCCCCATAGCGCCGCATGCCTTGTCCAACCGTCCGATTGTGCTCTCCGATAGCTGCGAGATCCAAATCGAGTTGGCCAGCGGGCGCGATTGCAGCGTCAACTTTGACATGCAGTCGCTCACCAGCCTCCAGCACCACGATAGGGTCATTGTGCGTCGGTCCGAGCATTCGGTGCATTTCCTACATCCGGAAGGCTGGAGCTACTACCACACGCTGCGCGAGAAGCTTCACTGGAACGAATATCCCTCGGTGCTCGGCCAGCTAAAATAGGGGCTTCTTCGGAACCACTCCCGCTATTGTCTGGTCCGACTCTACTCATGCTTCGAACCCTCGTCATTCGTGATTTCGTGATCGTCGATGCGATCGAGCTCGATCTTGCGGCAGGCTTCACGGTCTTCACCGGCGAAACCGGTGCGGGCAAATCCATATTGATCGATGCACTGACGCTGGCGTTGGGCGGTCGCGGTGATGCGAGTGTCGTGCGTGAAGGTGCCGCACGCGCGGATATTGCCGCCGAGTTCGCTGGTCAATTTAGTAGTGCGCTACTGCAGTGGCTCGACACGCATGAATTCCCCAGCGAGAACGGACAACTGCTGCTGCGTCGGGTGATCGATAACAGCGGTCGCTCGAAAGCCTTTATCAACGGCGTGACTGCCACGATCACGCAGTTGCGCGACGTTGGCGAGATGCTGGTGGATATCCACGGCCAGCATGCGCACCAGTCCCTGATGAAGGCAGATGCGCAACGCATGCTGCTGGATGCGCATGCCGGTTTGCAGGAAGACGCGAAAGCCGTTGCTTCGGCCTATAAAAGCTGGCGTGCACTGGCCAGGCAGCGGGAAGCATTCGAGCGCGATGCCAGGAATGTGCTGCTCGAACGCGAGCGCTTGGAGTGGCAAGTCGGCGAACTGGAAAAACTCGCAGTGCGTGCGGGCGAATGGGCTGAGATCAGCAACGAGCACAGTAGGCTGTCCCATGCGGCCAGCCTCATCGAAGGCGCCCGTCAGGCCATCGAGGTACTCTCCGAATCCGAATCCAGTCCGATCCTCTCGCAGCTGACATCGTTAGTCCTGAAGTTAAACAAGCTGATCGACATCGATGACAAGCTCAGGCCGGTGCTTGAGGCCCTCGAACCGGCGCGCATCCAGCTTCAGGAAGCCGTATACGCGCTCAATGATTATCTGGGAAGAATCGAGCTCGATCCCGAGCGGTTGCGTACTGTCGAGGCAAGGCTGGAGGCCATTCATTCGGCGTCCCGCAGGTTTCATGTCGCCCCGGATGATCTGCCATCCGAATTCGAGAGCCTCTCTGAGCGGCTCGCGCAACTGGCCGACGCCAGCGATCTCGATGCGTTACGTGCGCAGGAAGAAAAACGGGCGCAGGCCTATCAATCACTTGCACAGGCACTATCGAAGGCACGGGCCAAAGCGGCAAAGTCGCTCTCATCGGCCGTCACCGCTGCAATGCAGGACTTGTCCATGTCCGGCGGCCGGTTTGATATCGCATTACACCCTGCCGATCCTGCGGCCCATGGTCTGGAACAGGTCGAGTTTCTGGTGGCGGGTCATGCGGGCACCACACCGCGGCCCCTGGCCAAAGTGGCATCGGGTGGCGAATTGGCACGCATCGCTCTTGCCATCTCGGTGATCGCTTCGAGTGCGACGTCGACACCGACGCTGATTTTCGATGAAGTCGACAGTGGCATCGGCGGCGGTGTGGCCGAGGTGGTCGGTCGCCTGCTTCGGCGTCTGGGGCAGGACAGGCAGGTGCTCTGCGTGACTCATCTTCCTCAGGTGGCGAGTCAGGCTGCCCAGCATTTTCAGGTCAGCAAAGGCACCATGGCCAATGGCCGCACCGTGTCGCACATCCTCGCTTTGCCCCTCGCCGAGCGCGTTGAGGAAATTGCGCGTATGCTCGGCGGCCTGGAAATCACGGCGACTACCCGCAAGCACGCGAGGGAACTGCTGGCTTCCTGATGCATTGCGCGCAGCGCGCCCGGCAGCGGCCGCTCACCACCTCAAGATCGGACAGAAAGGCAGTCTTCGATGGGCTTCAACCCTGAACCTTCGCATCGCCATGGAAATGTTAGCCGGACAGCGGTTGTGCTAGCCAACCTTGGCACGCCTGATGCGCCCACCCCGGCAGCGGTGAAGGTCTATCTCAAGCAATTTCTCTCGGACCCACGTGTCGTCGAAATTCCCAGGCTGATCTGGTGGATCATCCTCAACGGCATCATCCTGCCTTTCCGTTCTCGCCAGTCGGCCGAGAAATATGCCTCCATCTGGACCGAGCACGGCTCTCCCCTGAAAGTGCATACCGAGCGACAGGCGGCTTTGCTGCAATCGCTGTTGAGTGCGCGAGGCCGGGATGTGCATGTGGCGGTCGCCATGAGGTACGGCAATCCTGCGCTGCCTGATGTCCTTGAGCGTCTCAAGGCCGAAGGCTGCGATCGCATCTTAGTGCTGCCTGCCTATCCGCAGTACTCGGGAACGACCACCGCATCAATTTTCGATACGGTGTTTTCCCATTACACGCGGGTGCGGAATGCGCCTGAGCTCAGACTCATCAAGCATTATCACGATGAGAGCGGATATATCCAGGCGCTCGCTGCGACAGTCCGTGCGCACTGGGAGCAGTACGGACGGCCCGACAAGCTGGTGATGAGTTTCCACGGTGTTCCCAAGCGCACGCTGCTGCTGGGCGATCCCTATCACTGCGAATGCTACAAGACGGCGCGCCTGCTGAGTGAGGCGCTGGGGCTCTCGAAAGAGGAATATCTGGTCACCTTCCAGTCCCGCTTTGGCAAAGCAGAGTGGCTTCAACCTTACACGGCGCCGACACTTCAGGCGCTGGGACAGCAAGGCCTTGCGCGCGTTGACGTGATGTGTCCAGGCTTTGTGAGCGACTGCCTGGAAACTCTGGAAGAAATTGCGATGGAGGCAAAAGAAGATTTTTTGCATGCTGGCGGCAAAGAGTTTCACTACATCCCCTGCCTGAACGAGCTTCCGCAGTGGATAGAGGCCATGGCCGATCTGGTCGAAAAACACACGGGGGGCTGGCCAACGGGCGGGGAACTCAATGGTCGGCAACACCGTCAGGCTGATGCGCTGGTTGGGCGCCAAAGAGCACTGGAGCTCGGGGCAGCAGACTAGGGACGCTGAAAAACCCGCTTTCACCACCTCTGCTCAGCACAGCTGTGCGACGCAAGAGTCCATCAAATCACGACAAGAGCAGATTCGCCCGTTTTGATTGACGAAAGCTCGCGTTTTTGCCAGGTCAGCACCTGCTTGGTGCCATCCCTTATCCGAGTCTTTGGGGTCCCTGGACCCCGATTTTTTTCAAGGGATCAGGATACCGGCGCTTGAAAAGCCCACGCTGATCCCCATATC
This sequence comes from Oxalobacteraceae bacterium, assembly GCA_900299005.1. GTDB lineage: Bacteria > Pseudomonadota > Gammaproteobacteria > Burkholderiales > Burkholderiaceae_D > Pernthalerella. The sequence continues at coordinate 30,899 of OMID01000097.1, read as the reverse complement.
CCTCCCAGTGTTATTTCAAGCCATTGAATTTGTTGGAGATTTTATGAATCAGGGCGAGCAGCCGAGTTCCAAGCCGAATTCTCAGCCTAACCCCCAGCCTTCGCCGCAGGAGATCGATGCGCCCGAAGCAGCGCAGGTGACCCCCGCAGAACCGCCAGAAGCCCAGGCGAGAGGCGCCGAGCCCGATCTCGCCCAGCGTCTTGCCGAGGCTGAGGCCAGAGCCAACGAGATGCAGGATGCCTTTCTGCGCGCCAAGGCCGAGATGGAAAACGTGCGCCGCCGCGCCCAGGAAGATATCGCCAAGGCCCACAAGTTTGCTGTCGAAGGGTTTGCCGAGGCTTTGCTTCCCGCCAAGGACAGTCTCGAGATCGCGCTGAAGATCGAGACCCCCTCGCTTGAATCCTTACGAGAAGGTGTGGACATGACCTTGAAGCAGCTATCCGCTGCCTTCGAGAAAAACCGCCTCATCGAGGTGAACCCTCAGCCTGGGGAGAAGCTCGATCCCATGAAGCATCAGGCTATTTCGATGGTGGCAGCGGATCAGGAGGCAAACACCATCGTGACGGTGCTGCAGAAGGGTTACATGATTGCCGACCGCCTGTTGCGGCCTGCGCTAGTGACTGTCTCTCAGTGAGTCCCGCCGAGAACGACCCGGCAGCTCGCGCAGAAAGATCCGCTTGAAACCCCGGCGTGGCGCCACATATCAGAACCAACAGAACACCAAGCGTCGCCCGATTTGGACTAATTACAGTTTTTGAAGGGAAATCATCATGGGAAAGATTATCGGCATTGACCTGGGAACGACCAATTCCTGCGTCTCCATCATGGAGGGCGGCCAGCCCAAGGTTATCGAAAATTCCGAGGGTGCGCGCACCACGCCCTCGATCATCGCCTACCAGGAAGATGGTGAGATTCTCGTCGGCGCTCCGGCCAAGCGTCAGGCAGTCACCAATCCCAAGAACACATTATTTGCCGTCAAGCGACTGATCGGTCGCAAATACGAAGAGAAAGAAGTACAGAAAGACATCGGTCTGATGCCTTATGAGATCACCAAGGCAGAGAACGGCGATGCGTGGGTCGAGGCACGCGGCAAGAAACTCGCGCCGCCACAAATATCTGCCGAAGTGCTACGCAAGATGAAAAAAACTGCCGAGGATTATCTTGGCGAAGAAGTCACCGAAGCAGTGATCACGGTCCCGGCGTACTTCAACGATTCACAGCGTCAGGCTACCAAAGATGCGGGGCGCATTGCCGGGCTGGATGTCAAGCGCATCATCAACGAGCCGACGGCCGCTGCACTGGCCTTTGGTCTCGACAAGACGGGCAAAGGTGATCGCAAGATCGCAGTCTATGATCTGGGTGGCGGTACATTCGATGTCTCGATCATCGAGATCGCGGATGTTGACGGCGAGATGCAGTTCGAAGTCTTATCCACTAATGGCGATACGTTTCTGGGCGGGGAGGATTTCGACCAGCGTCTGATTGATCACATCATCGACGAGTTCAAGAAAATCAATGGTGTCGATCTGGCGAAAGATCCGATAGCGCTGCAGCGAATCAAGGCCTCAGCAGAGCGCGCCAAGATCGAGCTGTCCTCGTCGCAACAAACCGAGATCAATGAGCCTTACATCGCGATGGCCAATGGTGCGCCCATGCACCTGAACCTCAAGATCACGCGCGCCAAACTCGAAGCACTGGTCGAAGAACTCATATCAAAGACCATCGAACCCTGCCGCATTGCCATTCAGGATGCCGGTGTGAAGGTATCTGACATTGACGACATCATTCTCGTTGGTGGCATGACCCGCATGCCCAAGGTTCAGGAGAAGGTGAAGGAATTTTTTGGCAAAGAGCCGCGCAAGGACGTCAACCCTGATGAAGCCGTGGCAGTTGGTGCTGCGATCCAGGGATCCGTACTCTCGGGTGACCGCAAAGACCTGTTGCTGCTGGATGTCACGCCGCTGTCGCTCGGTATCGAAACCCTGGGCGGCGTAATGACCAAGATGATCAAGAAGAACACCACCATCCCGACCAAGTTTAGTCAGGTGTTCTCGACTGCCGAAGATAACCAGCCGGCAGTGACGATCAAGGTCTATCAGGGTGAGCGTGAAATGGCATCCGGCAACAAGAGCTTGGGCGAGTTCAATCTGGAAGGTATTCCACCGTCAGCGCGTGGCACGCCCCAAATCGAGGTGACCTTCGACATCGACGCCAATGGCATCTTGCATGTGGGCGCGAAAGACAAGGCGACCGGTAAAGAAAACAAGATCACGATTAAGGCCAACTCCGGACTGAACGAAGAAGAGATACAGCGTATGGTGCGCGATGCCGAGGCCAATGCCGAGGAAGACAAGCGCCTCAAAGAGCTCGCCGAAGCGCACAATCAGGGCGATGCGCTGGTGCATTCCACGCGTAAGGCGCTGGGAGAGCACGGCGAGAAGCTCGACGCTGGCGAGAAAGAAAAGATCGAGGCTGCGATCAAAGAACTGGAAGAAGCACTGAAAGGCAGCGATAAGGCCGCTATCGATACCAAGGTGGCTGCGCTATCTGATGCAGCGCAGAAGCTCGGCGAAAAAATGTATGCCGACATGCAGGCGCAGCAGGCAGGTGCGGCAGGTGCGGCAGGCGCCGCTGGAGCGGCGGGTGCCGGCACCGGCGCCCAGAGCGGCGCCAAGCCCGCAGAGGACGATGTTGTCGATGCCGACTTCAAGGAAGTAAAAGACAAATAATTTCTCCCCCCGTCGCGCGGCTTGGCCGTGCTGACGTCGCCGGGCCGGAGCGCGACCTTGCCTCCTGCCCGGTTTTTTGCTTGGATACTTGAAGATGGCTAAACGCGATTTTTACGAAATACTCGGCGTGGCAAAAAATGCGTCCGAGGAGGAGATCAAGAAGGCATATCGCAAGCTTGCGATGAAATACCATCCTGATCGCAATCCTGACAGCAAGGGCGCCGAAGAAAAATTCAAGGAGGCCAAGGAAGCCTACGAGATGCTCTCTGACACCCAGAAGCGCGAGGCTTATGACCGGTTTGGTCATGCGGGCGTCGATGCCAACATGGGAGGCGGGGGCGCAGGTGGCTTTGGTGCCGGTGGTTTTTCAGATGCCTTTGGCGATATCTTCGGTGATATTTTTGGTGGTGGTGGCCGGGCCCGTGGCGGACCCCAGGTGTACCGCGGCGCAGACTTACGCTACAACCTCGACATTTCACTCGAGCAGGCAGCCCATGGTTTTGAGACGACGATACGCGTACCGTCATGGAGTGAATGCGAAACCTGCCATGGATCGGGGGCAAAGCCCGGGACTTCTCCGACCGCGTGTGGCACGTGCGGTGGGCATGGCCAGGTCAGAATGCAGCAGGGGTTTTTCAGCATCCAGCAGACCTGCCCGAAGTGCCATGGCACGGGCAAGGTGATACCAGATCCCTGCACGAGCTGCTCGGGTTCTGGTCGCGTGAAGCGTAATAAGACTCTGGAAGTCAAAATACCTGCCGGTATCGACGATGGTATGCGGATACGTTCTACCGGCAACGGCGAGCCGGGCATGAATGGCGGTCCACCCGGCGATCTGTACGTGGAAATTCACATCAAGCAGCACGCTGTCTTCCAGCGGGATGGCGACGACCTTCACTGCGAAATGCCCATCTCGTTTGCCAAGGCAGCCTTGGGAGGTGAGATCGAAGTGCCTACCTTGTCGGGTAAGGTGTCATTCACCGTGCCTGAAGGTACTCAGACGGGAAAAACATTCCGCCTGCGAGGCAAAGGCATCAAGGGTGTGCGGTCGGGTTTCCCCGGCGATCTGTTCTGCCATGTATTGGTCGAAACACCGGTTAAGCTGACAGATAAACAGAAAGATCTATTACGAGAATTTGAACAACTCACTCAGGCCGGTGGCGCCAAGCATAGTCCGCAGAGTAAATCGTGGATGGACAAGGTCAAGGAATTTTTTGAGTAACACACAAGAGGCGCTTCACCACAGCCTCCGGTGTTGCTGAGAGCGTCTTGCCATACACCGGTAATCTGTGCGACATCCCCGCCTGGTCAGCAATCCTACCTTGTTGCGATGTTCAATTTTTAGAATTTCAATAATTATCTCGCAAGACATGCCCGCATTAGTGCGGGCTTTTTTTCGATAAACGCACATTCGTGCGCCGGTTCAATTCGCAAACATTTTTCTCATAATGAATTGTGAAATTTGCGTGATGCTTTGATAAAGAGGTCGTCAAGGATAAGTTTTCTGGTTCAAATTTCGTACATGTCTACATGGACACCTCCGTGATTCACGAAAAACCATCAACCAGAAAAGCATGCGACCCTTCATTTTTTTTGGCACAGACTCAACGCCATTGTCGATTTACTGATTGGTAAGCGCGACAGCGAGCTCGAACAGGCAAGTATTCGGGTGTTGATCGGCATGGCTTTGTTGATCTATTTCTCAAGAGCTGTCTTTCCGGGGAATTTCGACACACTGGGCTTTCATCTTGATCCGGTATGCGTGTTGCTCGGATTTGTCGTAATCGCCACCGCGCTGACGATTTGGGTTCTGATCTGGCCAGGCGAAAAACCATCACGTCGTGTTACTGCGATCATTCTCGATGTAGGAACCCTGACCTACTTGTTCATCATTGCCGAAAGCAAGGCGGCGCCACTGTTTTTTTTGTACCAGTGGATCATCATCGGCTATGGATTTCGGTTTGGCACCAAATATTTATTCATCACGCTAGGAACGTCACTGCTGAGTTTTGGCTTCGTGATTTTCATGCTGCCCTACTGGTATGAAGAGTTAGGATTGTCGCTCGGTTTGTGGCTTGGCACCTTGCTGATTACGCTTTATTTCAACACTTTTGTAAATCGCTTGCGAAATGCGTTAGATCGTGCAGAGGAGGCAAATCAGGCAAAGCGCACGTTTATCTGCTCGGTCAGTCATGAGCTGCGCACCCCACTCAATGCCATCATCGGTATGGTCGATCTATTGAAAAGCACACCCCTAGATAGAGAACAGAGAGACATAATCAATTCCATGACGAATACCTCGAAGGTGATGTTGTCACAGATTGAAGATGTGCTCGATTTCTCGAAAATTGAAGCAGGAAAAATGTGCGTCGAAAATGTGTCTTTCGACTTGTATCAGTTGATACAAGGGATACAGGACATCTTTTCCTACCAAATCGATCCTTTTCAAATTGAACTACACCATAGCATCGCTGAAAATGTACCCTATTGGATTGAGGGTGATCCCCATCATTTGCGTCAAATACTTGTCAATCTGCTGGGTAATGCGGTCAAATTTACAGAGCAAGGCAGGATATCTCTGCGAGTAAAGAAAACGGGCGAATCAGGATCGGCGGTTCGCTTGCGTTTCCTAATTAAGGATACGGGTATTGGAATCTCTGAGATCGCAAAAGCCAAAATTTTTGACAGCTTCACACAAGCGGATGAATCGACAGCAAGGCGGTTTGGTGGAACAGGTCTGGGAACCACCATCTGTAAGCAGCTTGTCGAACTCATGCATGGCAGCATAGGATTTGAGAGCACGCAGGGTGAGGGAAGTACCTTCTGGTTCGAGCTGGAGTTCTGTCGTTCGGAGCAATCAGTTCTCCATATCTTTGATTCTTTTGAGGTGGTCAGACCTTTGGTCGTCGCACCCGGCGGTACGTATGAAAACCTGCTCGACTCTTTGGCACATCTCGGCAGTAAAGCGCCTGCGCTTGCTCACACAAGCACTGAGGCCGTTGCACTGCTTGAGCAAGCCCTGCTGACCGGGCATCCGATACGTCTGGTTTTTCTTGGCGTGACACGTCAGGAATCGCAGTCTGCTCTGGCGTACGCGAGCATGATCCGCCGGGATACCGATTCCCTGCGAAAGGCGTCGCCTCAGGGGAAGGTCACTATCGTCCTTTTAAGCGAGGATGAACAGACCCATAACGACCTCGATTCCCTGATGGATGTGGCCGGACTCTACTCGGTACTATCCCTGCCCGTTATAAAAGAATTTCTGGAAAATCTTCTGCATGCTCACATAAATGATCTTAATCGAAGCAAGGCTAATGCCAGCAGCGCAGAGCTTGCGGACTCCCCCTTGCCGGACGCTTCACCGGCGATTCCGAACACCGAATTATCAGGTTACGAAATTCTCGTGGCCGAAGACAATCCCACTAACCGCAAAGTCCTGCAGAAGATACTGGAGCGAGCGGGTCATCGCTGCACCTTGGCCAAGGATGGTGAGGAAGCTCTTGATATCGTGGACAAACGGATTTTCGATGCAATCGTTCTCGATATGAATATGCCGGTAGTCGCGGGCCCTGATGTTGCCAGATTATGTCGATTGATGCATGGGCAATCTGGAAGAGTGCCCATCATCATGTTTTCCGCGAATGTAACGACGGAGGCTCGCCAAGAGAGCATTGATGCCGGGGCCGATGAGTTTTTGCCTAAACCCATACAAGTTGATTTATTCCTCAACACGCTCGACCGCCTGATAGGCCGCTTTCGACAAATGTTTCCACGTTCAGAGAGTCGCACAGTGATTCCTTTACGTCGACCTGTGCTCCTGTTGGATGGTGAGGCCATTCTTAACCCGCAAGCCCTGGCCGGCATTGAGCAAATGAGCAGTGACCTCTATTTTCTGGATGAGTTAATCGTTGAGTTCATCACGGAGAATCGCCGGATGCTTGACGCGCTGGAGCAATCGATGTTGGCGCAGGACATGGATGTGTTTAGAGAAGTTGTCCATGCACTCAAAGGGTCGGCGCTGAGCATTGGTGCGGTTGCCATGAAAAACGCTTGCAGACGGCTCGAAAAGCTGGATATCTCAATCACTGAAGTTTATCCGGCAGAAATCATGCAACAACTGAGGAAGATATTTATGCGACTTTGTGAAGAGCTGGAGGAATATCGACAACTGCGTCAGCAGCGATCTTTAACATCTCTGCTAAAGCGATCCTGAGATGAATTGCAGAAAAAATGTTCTGCTGCTTGAGTGACTAATACGACGCCCTGTTGGCTTTGGGAAGATGCTGAAAACCCCTCCCATGGGCTGACGAGCCAGCATTGCTGCGCGACGTAGTAGCCTGCTACATCAAAGGCTTGCAGCTATTCCCCAAAGGAGAAATTATGCGATGTTTAATTCATCAATACTTCCTTAGAAAAATCACTCAGTGGTGATCAATATTATGAAAAATTATGGGATTTTTGAAAAACCGTAAGCTCACCCTATCATTTTTCAGGCCTGTAACGAAAAAGTTTTGAGACAAGTTGGATTGCTTCAAAGTGTCACGTACCAATTGTCTGTCTCTAGGCCTTCAGATACGTTGGCAGTATTTTGCCGTATCTCGGCATTGTAGGATCGTGAGACAGTCATCATCAATTTTTTGATTTAAACACAGGGAGTAGGGAATGAATTTTTCAGATAAATTAGATGAACTTATTCGGCAGTCTTGTGAAGAAATAGATGCCTTGCCTCAAATGCAGGCGATGCTTTCTGGTTCTTTGAGTAAGGACCAGTACATCGGCTTTTTGTTGAAGCTGTATCCTGTGGTCTCGAACTTCTGTCCCATGATGGCCTGTGCAGCGGGCTGGTGTGCCGACCGCTATGACATCATCAGACGCTATTTATATGATCATATCTTTGAGGAGCGTGATCATGAGCATCTCGTCTTGAATGACCTTCGTGCGTTCGATGTCGATGTTTCTGGCGTCCCCTCGCGAACGCCTGAATCGCCCGTGCAAGCGATGTTGGCTTATAACTATCATTACGCCTCAACCAATCCCGTCCATGTGCTCGGCATGATTTATGTACTGGAGACTCTGGCTTTTGTGTATGGGGGCCGTATTGCTCAATCAGTTTCTGCGTCCATGGGAAGAAAAGTGGATCAGGGTTTCAATTTTCTGGATTCTCATGCCAAGCTCGATGAAGACCATACCGAGAAATTAAACCATCTTTTTCTGATGCTCGATCAGACACAGCATTTAATCCTGCTAAATAGTATTTCCACGAATTTCTATTTATTCAAAAACATCATTGGTTTCAAGAAAAAAGGTGTTGAGCAACCCATCTGCGATGCAAAACAAATGAATGATCAATTTGTGGCGGCCTAATCTGTAAATTATTCCATTTTTAGAGATAGCCCAGGCTACTTCTAAAAATGGATTTATCAATGAATTTTTAAATGAATCTTTAGAGGCTCTATCAAAATGCCACTGGCTGCGTTGGGGCGCCTTGACGAACCTCTGTACTGTCTTCGGCGTCCCCGCCCTGCCAGCGATCGCGCTGCTTCGCGGCGCTCATGTTGATAGAACCTCTTAAATGAATCTTCGAACATAGCCCTGAACGTATCTTTGATACGTATCCCAGACTGTATTTCTGGGCGGACTTCTGATGAGATCGCAGGTGCGACCGAACCAATGGAGGGTGCTCACGTTGTGAGCACCCCTGATTTATCCTAAGCCGCAACCAAATCCGAGGCATGTGATCTCTCCACCGATTTGGGTGAAGACGGTATGTCTTGTTGATACCTTTGCGAATTCAATAACCTGCGCATCGTCGTCAGATCTTTTTCACTGATCATCATGGCAGCGTCGACCCACAGGGTAATGACCTGATGAAGTTCGGCATGGGTAATCGGATTGACGAGCTGGCGACACTGATAGATATTTTTTAAGGCGGCAGCCTGTCTTTCTTGCTTCCGCATTAAATCATTCGCAAGATTTTTCCCCTCGCCAGTGGGCGCAACAAAATCAATAACGCCCAACTTGTACAAATCTTCAGCTTTGTAGGTATTCCCGCTGGTGATCAAATCTTCAGTAATACGCATCCCTACTTTGCGCAACAGGAAACTGTAGGCGCCCATGCCAGGAAACATACTAAAAAGAATTTCTGGGAAGCCCAGCCGTGTCCCTTGTTCAGCAATGATGATATTGCTTGACAGCGCAAATTCAAATCCACCCCCCAAGGCATCCCCCTGAACCACGGATATCGTGATTACTGTCGAATTGAAATTGATCAGTCGGACATAGAGCGCTTCGACGCAAAGGCGTGCGTAGTGCATTAGGGCTGCTTTGTTTTTCTCGCGGATAAGACTAATGAACAAGGCGAGATCACCTCCAAGATTAAATACCTTAGGGTGTCGGGAGGCAATCACGCTGTAGTTCACTGGATACCAATTGTCCTCTTTTTGGAAATGGCCTTTTTTCTCGTCAAGCACATGAAAGCTGTGATGAATTTCCTCGACCAGATTCTGATTGAAACAAGGAATGCTGACAGGGGTCATGTAGGTCCAGAGCGCTTTGAGCGACGGATCGTATTCTTGTGTAATCTGCTGATATTGCCGCCGTGGAGGCGAATAAAATTCTGATCTGTTGGTTTTATTGATTACGTTGGTAGCGACGTCTAGCATGGGATTCTCCTTTGCAATCGACTTCTGGAGGTGCCGACCGGATGCGTCAGGTCTGGCGACCCCGTGCGCCGGGGCGATACAAGAGCAAAAAACATCATCATCAGCGCCATTGCTTTTCCAAAGCAATGTTCTGCTTTGTTGAGTCAGTACTTCCAGGCAGTCGGATAAATAGGTTAATAAACGAAGAACCTGTCTCGTTAGGCGGTCCTTGACTACGGCCATACGCCGCCCTGCATCCGCAAGAGCCGCAGTGTCGGCATTCTCAACAGTTCGGTTGCCTTACCTCCAAGCTTACGAGATAGCAGGAAAGTCAACCTCACGTTGCATAGGCTTGTTTCTTTGCTTGAAAGGTCATATCGCATGGTGGCTAGTGACTGCCCAGCTTGAGGCAGTCACGAATCGCCAAGGCGTGATTTTGTCTTTAATCATTGACTATCAAGCTCAACAGAGTCTAGGAGACTAGCTTTTATTTAAAAAAAGTATTAGTGACTTGGGAATTTTTACTAACATTGATTTCGCATTTAATTGAATTGTTATTGGTAAAATGCGCCCAGTGATTGCCGGGGTTTGGAATGAGAGAAAAAAAAATTGACAAGGCTTTGCGCCAACTAGTGGCCAACAATAAAGAGTGGGCGGCGTCGATGTTGGCTCGCGACCCAGCGTATTTTGAGAAACTGGTCTCCCAGCAGTCGCCTGAATTTTTATGGATAGGCTGCTCTGATAGTCGTGTACCGGCGAATACGATCGTGGGTCTGGAGCCCGGTGAGCTCTTCGTGCACAGGAATGTCGCGAACGTGGTGGTGCATACCGATCTCAACAGTTTGTCAGTACTGCAGTTTGCGATTGATGTGCTCGGGGTGAAGCATGTGATCGTCTGCGGCCACTATGGGTGCTCGGGTGTGCAGGCTGCGATGGATAAGCGGCGTGTCGGTCTGGCTGATAACTGGTTACGACATGTGCAAGACGTTCATTTGAAGCACTGGTATTACTTTCCCGATAGTCTGCCTGTGCAGGAGCGCAGAGATCGTTTGTGCGAATTAAATGTGATCGAACAAGTGATCAATGTTTGTCAGACAACTATCGTGCAGGACGCATGGGAACGTGGACAGGACTTGACCGTGCACGCCTGGGTGTACAGCCTCGAGGATGGTCTAGTGCGCGATCTCGGGCTGGCGGTTAGCGAGGTGGGGTCATTGCCAGTGCAAGTGGCGGCTAGTCTGGCGCGCTACGACCGCGAGGCTTGAAGGCAAAACCTTCAGAAGCAATGTTCCGGGCCGGGGAACTGGTGTGATTTCACCGCCTGCACATAAGCGCTGAAGGCATCGGCAACACGGGTGTGGCCCTCCATGAAATCTCGGACGAATTTCGGCCGATGTCCTGGGAACACGCCGAGCATGTCATGCATCACCAGTACCTGACCCGAGCATTCAGCACCGGCGCCTATGCCTATGGTGGGTATGCGCAAAGCGCTGGTGACCGCAGTCCCCAGCGCGGCCGGAATCGCCTCGAGCACGAGCAGGGAAGCCCCGGCCTCCTGCAAGGCTCGCGCATCGGCAAGCAGGCTGTCGGCCGCTGCGCTCGTTTTTCCCTGCACTCGGAATCCACCCAGCTGATGTACCGATTGAGGCGTCAGTCCCAGGTGAGCACACACGGGTATGCCTCGCTCTGTGAGAAGCTGCACCGTGGGTGCCAGCCAGCGGCCTCCCTCGAGTTTTACCATTTCGGCACCTGCGCGCATCAGTCGTGCAGCGTTCGTCATTGCCTGCTCCGGCGTCAAGTAGGAGGCAAAGGGCAGGTCGGCCAACACCATCGTCGTGCGCACGCCTCGCGCCACACAGGCCGTGTGATACGCAATATCGTCTACGCTCACCGGCAACGTTGTCCCATGTCCCTGCACCACCATGCCCAGAGAATCGCCGACTAGGATGATATCGATGCCGGCCTCATCCATGAGGCTGGCGAAGCTGGCATCGTAGCAGGTGAGCATCGTGATTTTGTCGTTCTGTTCGCGCATGCCAGCCAGCAGTGATGTCGTGCGTTTTTTTCGGGTGGGCGCAGCGGTCGCGCTGTGGTTATCATTTTTCCCGGTATCGGTCGTCATCGTGTTCAGTCTCCGCGGCTAAAAAATTCGCGCTTGCCGCGCATTCCGGCAATACGCTTCATCAAAAGGTCAAAATCTTCGCTGCGCTCGATGGGGTTGAATTTTTCTGCATTCACGATAAGCAGCGCTGTGGTGTCGTAGTGGTGGAAAAAACGACTGTAGCTTTCGCACAGACGCTCAAGATAAGTGTCCGAGATGCCGGACTCGGATGGCATGCCACGTCGCTTGATGCGCTCAGCCAGAGTGGCAGGCGCCGCCTGCAGATAAACCACCAGGTCGGGGCGTGGTGCGGCAGGGCTGAAGTGATCGAACATTTGCCGATACAGGTTCAGTTCATCATCGGCCAGGGTCAGCGTGGCAAAGATCGGGTCTTTATCGATGAGGAAGTCAGAGATAACTGGCGCAGAAAACAGATCGGTCTGCGCCAGATCGCGAAGCTGATTCATACGCTGGAACAGAAAGAACATCTGGGTCGGCAGCGCGTAGCGCGCGGCATCTCGGTAAAAGCGCTCGAGAAACGGGTTTTCCTCGGGCTGTTCAAGCAGTGCTTGGGCGCCAGTCTCTGCGGCAATGCGGCGCGCAAGACTAGTCTTGCCGACACCGATCGGGCCTTCGACGACAATGTAGCGGTATTTTTCGACATTCATAAGCGGAGATGATACGTCAATGCCATGCTCTATCAACCGGTGTTCAGGCGAGGGCATCGTGTTTGGGCACTCGTGTCAGACGGGCAGATTTAGCCGTTCGATGGATTGCCCCACGACAGAGTTGAGGTAGTCTTGTGCGGCACCTTTGCCGGGAATGTGCACGTTCGGTGATATCTCCAGTAGTGGTAGTAGCACAAAAGCGCGGTCGATCATGCGGGGATGGGGCAGTTCGAGGCTTGGCGTGTTTGTCTGCTGCTGATCGTAGATCAGCAGATCAAGATCAAGCGTGCGCGGCGCATTCCGAAAAGGTCTCTCCCGTCCAAAATCCAGCTCGATTTGCTGCAAGTGCCGCAGCAGTGTCGGCGCAGTCAACGCGGTATCCAGTCGCACGACGGCATTGATAAAATCGTCGCCGCTGGCCTTTACCGGTGCACTGCGATAGAGCGAGGAGCTGGCCAAGAGCCGGGTTAGGGGAAGGCTTTTCATGGCGGCAATTGCTGCGCGCACGCTCTCCAAGGGGTTACCCAGATTGGCACCGACGCCCACATACGCCGTGCCCGCCATCAGTCTGCGCTTTCGGACCGAGTCTGGTTGCGGCCGCGTCCCCCGCGGCGGCGGCGCTTTTTCGGCGCAGCGGCGGTCTCTTGTGCAGGTTTGCGCTGGAGCAGCGCTTCGCGCTCTTGGCCATCGGCATCAATGAAATCTGTCCACCACTGACCGATCTCCGATTCGATTTCGCCGGAGGCGCAGCGCAGCAGCAGGAAGTCGTAGCCGGCGCGCATGCGGGGGTGTTCGAGCAATTTATAGGGCGATTTACCAATACGGCGCTCGAAACGCGGCTGCATCGCCCAGATGTCGCGCATGTCGGTTGCGATGCGCCGCTGTAATGCCAGCTTCTCCGTTTGTCCATCGAGCACATCATCCGCCGCCAAGTGTAACGAGGGGATGGGAAACTCCCCTGCGGCGCGGTAAGCTTCCCATCTCTCCAGTACCTGATGCCAGAGGAGCGCGGCAAACAGGAAGCCGGGCGACACCGGTTTTCCCTGGCGCACCCGCTCATCGGTATTGGCTAGGGCCAGGGTGACGAATTTTTCTCCCAGCGGCTGTTCAAGGACAACATCGAGCAAGGGCAACAGTCCGTGATGGAGCCCTTCCTTGCGCAGCCTCTGCAGACAAGCCATCGCGTGGCCGCTCATCAGCAACTTCAGCATTTCGTCAAACACGCGGGCTGCAGGAACATTATTGATCAGCGGTGCCATTACCGCCATTGGCGCACGGGTCGCCGGCGCGATCTTGAATTCGAGTTTGGCAGCGAAGCGCACCACGCGCAGCAGTCGCACCGGGTCTTCGCGATAACGCGCCTCGGGCGTGCCAATAATGCGCAGCATGCGCGCACGAATATCCTTCATGCCACCGTGGTAATCGAGCACGACTTGCTGCGAAGGATCGTAGTACATCGCATTGATCGTGAAATCGCGGCGGGCTGCATCTTCATGCTGCTCGCCGAAGGTGTTGTCGCGCAGCACTCGGCCGTGCGCATCCTTGGGCGCATCATCCGTTGAGCTGCCGCGAAAAGTGGTAACTTCGATGAGCTCCTGACCGAACATCACATGCACGATCTGAAAGCGACGGCCGATGATGAAGGCACGGCGGAACAGACGTTTGACTTCTTCAGGTGTCGCATCGGTGGCAACATCGAAGTCCTTGGGCTTTAAGCCCAGCACGAGGTCACGCACTGCACCGCCAACGATGAAGGCCTTGTAGCCCGCCTTTTGCAGGGCCTGAGTGACACGCACGGCGTTGGGCGAAACATCGTCCGGATTGATGCCATGCGCTTCCGGACCGAAGCGCTTGGCCTGGGTCGTGGTGCTGGCATCAGAACCGACGCCGAGAATACGACGAATCAGTTTTTTAATCATCGAACAGCTGCAGTATGGGCCAGCCATGGGCCATTGCATGGGCGGCGAGATGGGCGTTCGGATTGGTGGCGACAGGATGGGTAACAGCGGAGAGCAGAGGGATGTCGTTTTGTGAATCGCTATAAAACGTGCTGCGGCCGAAATCAGAAAGTGACTTTCCCAGTGACGCCAGCCACGCCTGCGTATTGCTCACCTTACCCGGACCGAAGGGGGGTGTGCCAACAAGACGGCCCGTGATGGATCCGTCGTCGGCCACTTCAGGCTCCGCAGCGATCAGATGTGCGACACCGAGCGCAATCGAGATAGGCTCGGTCACAAAACGGTTGGTGGCCGTAATGATGGCAATCATCTCGTCGGCGTCCTGATGCTTTGCGATGAGTGCGCGGGCAGCGGGACGTATCGCCGGGACGATGATGTCCTCCATGAATTCGGCATGCCAGGCATCGAGCTGGGGGCGTGAAAAGCGCGACAGGGTACCAAGCGCAAACTCGAGATATTCAATCGGATTCAGCGTGCCATTCTGGTACTGCGAATAGAACTCGGCATTTCGGGCAGCAAACGCTTGGGGGTCCACTGCGCCGGCGCGCACCAGAAACTGGCCCCACTCATAGTCGGAATCGAGCGGGAGCAGGGTATTGTCGAGATCAAATAAGGCCAGGTTCATGGGAGGGTATTGGTGTCGCCTAGCTGCAGCAGCTCGCGCAACAACGGCATCGTGATAGGACGCTGAGTCTCCAGCGAATAGCGATCCAGAGCATCCAGCATGGCCGATAACGATTGCATATCGCGCCGAAAATGCGTCAGCAAGTAGGGTAACACGCCTGGCGAGAGTGATAATCCGCGCGCTCGTGCTGATTTCGACAGCGCATCGATTTTTTCTTCGTCTGACAGACCATGCACCGGATATACCAGACCCCAGGCAAGGCGGGTGCGCAAGTCTTCGCGGAGTGACAGCTGGGCTGGCGGTTTGCGGGTAGCGACCACCATGACTCCGCCGGCGTCCCGAACCTGATTGAACAGGGCAAAAGCCGCCTGCTGCCGGTGTGGTGCAAGCTCGTCGACGTCGTCGAGCAGATAGAGCGGCCTGTCGGCCGACCAGAGGAAATCGCGTGAAGCACTCTGATTCGTCAGCAGCAGAGCGCCTGGCGTGGTGGCAAGCGCCTGCAAAAGATGTGACTTTCCCGCGCCGGCATGACCCCAAAGTGTCACGAATCGCTGGTCCAGCGAACTTGCCTTGCGCTCTGCAATGAGACGTAGCAGGGACAGCAACTCGGCATTCCTGCCTTCGACAAAATTATCCAGGGTTTGCGGCCGGGCTGCGCCCCAATCGAGCAGCAACTGCCTCATGATTGATTGTAGAAACGGCTTGTCAGATAGTGTTGGCGCATCCGGCCAAGAATAACCAAGAGTATAGCTGAGGCAGGAAGTGCGAGCAGTATGCCCACGAAGCCAAATAACTGACCAAACGATAAAAGCGCGAAGATCACCGTCAGCGGATGCAGTCCAATGCGTTCACCGACGAGTCGCGGCGTGAGATAAAAGCTTTCGATGACTTGACCAAGTCCATAGACCACAGCCACAGCGAGGAGCCCATTCCAGCTGTCGAAGAAGAGAACAGCCGACACCAGTGCCAAGGTTAGTCCCAGACCGAAACCCAGGTAAGGAATGAATGCCAGCAGGCCAGTGATCATGCCCACGGGCAGAGCGACTTCGAAGCCAGCGATTGCCAGCGCTGTCGAATAATAGGTTGCCAGCAGCAGCATGACTAGTAACTGGCCACGCAGGTACTGCGCGAGCATGCTGTCGGCCTCTCGCGTCATGTCGCTTACTAGAGCTATCCAACGGCGCGGTACAAATTCGGCTAGCCGGGCGACTATCTGGTACCAATCGAGCAGCAGATAGAACAGCACGACAGGAACCAGAAGCAGCGTAGCGGCCAAGCCAAGCACAGCGCTGCCACCGGCGCGAACGCCGTTCAGCAGGCTGGTGCCCAAGCCCTCGGTACCCGCCAGTTTTTGCGCCAGCAAGGTTTTCATACCTGCGCTGTCGAGATGTACCGCGAGGCCGATCTGTGTTAACGCAGGTCGTACAG
Source organism: Oxalobacteraceae bacterium (assembly GCA_900299005.1). Classification (GTDB taxonomy): domain Bacteria; phylum Pseudomonadota; class Gammaproteobacteria; order Burkholderiales; family Burkholderiaceae_D; genus Pernthalerella. The sequence continues at coordinate 14,749 of OMID01000097.1, read as the reverse complement.
CGCGGTCAAATGCGTCCAGCAGCATCGGGAATCTTTCTTGCAGAACCGGTATTTGCGACGCCAGGACCGGCAGCAACACCAGCACGATGGCAGTGATGGCCAGTGCCAGCGATACCAGCGCCACCACTACCGCCAGCGCGCGAGGCACGCCGCGCGCCGCAAGCCAGTCGACCCCAGGATTGAGCATGTAACCAATGATCGCTGCGGCCACGAACGGCGTCAGCACCGGCCCCAGCGGTACCAGCAGCAGGTAGACCAGTCCGCCTACGGCCAGCCAGGGCACTATTTGCCGGAATTCCGGTAGAGGGGCAGAGGCCATGGGCGAGTAAGGTGTTTTGGTAAAATAGCGGCCTAAACGATTGACCTGAACGACTGCCTGTGGCGCACCAGCGCGAACAGCGGTTTGTCTTCCGTTCTTGAAGGGCGCCTTGTCATAGGGGCAAGCGCGCATTCTACCGTCTCCTCCGCGATTTCCCGACATGTCCTCGAATTCCAAGGTTTCTCTTTCCTACCGCGACGCCGGTGTCGATATTGATGCGGGTGATGCGCTGGTTGAAGCGATCAAGCCTTTTGCCAGACGAACTATGCGCGAGGGTGTGCTCGCAGGCATAGGAGGTTTCGGCGCCTTGTTTGAAGTGAGCAAGAAGTACAAAGAACCCGTGCTGGTCTCCGGCACGGATGGCGTGGGTACCAAGCTCAAACTGGCCTTTCACCTGAATCGTCATGACACTGTCGGCATCGATCTGGTGGCGATGAGTGTGAACGATATTCTGGTGCAGGGAGCCGAGCCTCTGTTCTTCCTTGATTACTTCGCCTGCGGCCGTCTTGAGGTGTCGACTGCGACGGATGTTATCAAGGGTATTGCGGCTGGCTGCGAGCAGGCAGGTTGTGCGTTGATTGGTGGTGAAACTGCTGAAATGCCCAGCATGTATCCGGACGGTGAATATGACCTCGCCGGTTTTGCTGTGGGAGCCGTGGAAAAATCCAGGATCATTGATGGGAAAAAAATCAGTCCGGGAGATGTCGTGCTGGGCCTCGCTTCTTCTGGCGCGCACTCCAACGGCTATTCGCTGGTGCGCAAGATCCTCGAGGTGGCCAAACCTGATCTCAACAGCGATTTTCATGGTCGCTCACTGGCTGATACCCTGCTCGCACCAACGCGAATCTATGTCAAGCCACTACTCGCGCTGATGGAAAAGATCGATGTTCATGGCATGGTCCACATCACAGGCGGCGGATTGGTCGAGAATATCCCCCGTGTCCTCCAGCCGACGCTGACAGCCGAGCTGCATAGCGATGCGTGGCCGCTGCCTCCTTTGTTCCAGTGGCTACAGCAGCAAGGCGGCGTTGAAGATGCAGAGATGCATCGTGTCTTCAATTGCGGTATCGGCATGGCAGTGATCGTGGCCGCGAGTGTCGCTGATCTGGCGCAGGCGGAACTGACTCGTCTGGGCGAGACGGTTTATCGCATTGGCGAGATTCGCGAGCGTCGGGGTGATGAGGCGCAGACCCGGGTGATCTGAGCCGGTTCAATGCAGGGCGGCAGAAGTCACCGTCGGAGGTGATGGCCTCGGTTCGGGCCCACGCTTGCGCCGGGAAGCAAACAAATTCAAGAACATCAGCCGGCACCCCACGCGCGACTTGGCACGTCAATAGGGTAGTGTCAAACACAACAGGCGCAGGGAGACGCTGACCGGCGTCCCCGCCTTGCCAGCGACCGCGCTGCTTCGCGGCGCTCATTTTGATAGCGCCTCCTAGTATTGTGCCCTTCGCGGATCATTCTCTGCCAATGTCTGTATGGGTGTTGCTGGCGATGGGCCACGCGTCATACTGGCGGGAGGAAGAATGCGCACCGGCTGAATCAGGTTGCCCTGGCTCGACAGTACATTGGCAGTCATCTCCGGGGCGGCATTCCACACAGGATTGTGGATTCCCTCGAAAACGGATCTCAGCTGCCTGCCCCAGGTAGTCCGAATCATTTGGAAATACGCATTGTTTTCGTCAATGCTCGCGAAACGGCTGACCGCTAGTGAGTCCTGCTCGTACACTATCAGGTCCAGTGGGAATCCAACCGAGATGTTCGAGCGCAAGGTCGAATCCATCGAGATCAGCGCGCATTTGGCAGCTTCGTCCAGCGGCGTTGATGGGGTGATCACTCGGTCGATGATTGGCTTGCCGTATTTCGCTTCACCAATCTGAAAGTAGGGATTTTCATCATGCGATTCGATGAAATTACCAGCCGAGTACATTTGGAACAATCTGCAGCGCTCGCCCCGGATCTGGCCACCGAAAATCAGGCTGACATTAAAGTCGATGCCGAACTCTTCCAGGGATTTAGCATCCCTCAGATGCACCGCCCGTATGGAATCACCGACGATCTGTGCTGCCTCATACATGGATGAGGCCGTCCATATGCTGGTGCCCTCGGGTGACAAATATTCGCTGACCATTTGCCGTATGGATTGCGAGATCGCGAGGTTGCCAGCAGTCATGAGCACCATGATCCGGTCGCCCGGATGATCGAAGACGCTCATTTTGCGGAACGTGCCGATATGGTCAACACCCGCATTCGTACGCGAATCCGAGAGCAGCACCAGCCCCGCATTCAGTCGCATCGCTACACAGTACGTCATGATATGCAGCGAGCTCAGGCTGCCAAGGGCAGCAGAAAATCACGACTGACCCGATTGCCCAGCTCGTAGACTTGTTCAAGGAAGTCGGTCAGGTAATCGTGCAGTCCACGCTTCAAAATATCCTCCATGCTGTTGAATTTAAGGTCTGCGTGCAGGCGCCCGGCGAAGCGCTCGGTATCGCTTGATATATCGTTGCGCACTTCTGCAAGATTATTCACGACCTCACTCATGCAGGCAATCAGCGAGCGTGGCATATCGCCGCGTAGTATCAGCAGCTCGGCGACGCGCTCCGGCGTGATCACATCGCGGTACGCTTTGCGGTAAGTCTCGAAGGCAGATACCGAGCGCAGTACCGCCGCCCAGTGGTAAAAATCCAGGTCAGTGGCTGAGAGCAGCTCGCGATCGACGCCATGGAACTTGATGTCCAGCAGTCGCGCCGTGTTGTCGGCCCGTTCCAGGAAAGTGCCAAGGCGGATGAAATAGAACGCCTCATCCTTGAGCATCGTGCCGATCGTGACGCCGCGTGACAGATGAGATCGGTGCTTGACCCATTCAAAAAACTCACTCGGATCACGCTCGAGAATGCCCTCATCGAGTTGCGCATTCATATCGAGCCAGGTCGTGTTCTGCGTCTCCCACACCTCGGTTGTCAGCGTGCCACGAACTGCCCGCGCGTTTTCACGCGCTTGTTTCAGGCAAGAGGCAATGGAGGAAGGATTGTCCGGATCACGCACCATGAAATGAAGAACATCTTTGCGCGATAGCAGACCATACTTTGCATCGAACGTCGGTTGCAGCTCGGAGATGCCGAGCACGGCACGCCAGCTTTGCTCGGCAGATTCGGCAGACTGTGGCAGCAATTGTGTTTGCATGTTCACGTCCAGCATGCGGGCAGTGTTTTCGGCGCGCTCGGTGTAGCGCGCCATCCAGAATAGATGATCGGCAGTGCGACTCAGCATCCCGCGACCTCCCACGTCGGTGGTGTGATATCCAGCGAGTTTAAGCATGTCATTTCTCCAGAACCCAGGTGTCTTTGGTGCCGCCGCCTTGCGATGAATTGACGACCAGCGATCCTTCTTTGAGCGCCACGCGCGTCAGACCGCCGGGCACCATGCTGACAGTCTTCCCCGATAAAACAAAAGGACGTAAATCGATATGGCGTGGTGCAATCCCTGATTCGACGAATGTCGGGCAAGCCGACAGGGCTAGCGTCGGCTGGGCGATATAGCCTTCTGGTTTGGCAATCACGCGCTGACGGAATGCTTCTATCTCTGCCTGCGTGGATGCCGGACCAACCAGCATGCCGTAGCCTCCGGCACCGTGCACTTCCTTGACCACCAGTTCTGGCAGATGATCCAGCGTGTACTGCAGGTCTTCTTTCTTGCGGCATTGGTAGGTGGGCACGTTATTGAGGATCGGCTCTTCCGATAAATAGAAGCGGATCATGTCCGGTACATACGGGTAGATCGATTTATCGTCTGCGACCCCGGTACCGATTGCATTGGCCAGCGTGACACGGCCGGCTCGGTAGACTGATAGCAGTCCGGGTACGCCCAGTGATGAGTCCGCTCGGAAGGCCAGAGGATCAAGAAAATCGTCATCAATACGGCGGTAGATCACATCCACGCGTCGCGGCCCACGCGTTGTCCGCATGAAGATCTGATCGTCCATCACGAACAAATCTTGTCCTTCGACGAGCTCGATGCCCATTTGTTGTGCGAGGAAAGCGTGCTCGAAATAGGCTGAGTTGTACATGCCCGGTGTCATCACGACGATCGTCGGATCATCAACGCCACCCGGCGCCACCGAGCGCAGCATGTCCAGCAAAAGGTCAGGGTAGTGCGCGACCGGCGCGATCTTGTGGCGCGCAAACAGATCCGGGAAGAGTCGCATCATCATCTTCCGGTCTTCCAGCATGTAGGACACGCCCGAAGGGACGCGCAGATTATCTTCGAGCACATAGAACTCACCCGCGCCGGCGCGCACGATGTCGACACCGGCGATATGCGCGTAGACATTCGATGCGACCGATACGCTTCGCATTTCCGGACGATATTGCGCATTGCTAAGAATCTGTTCGGCAGGTATGACGCCAGCCTTGACGATGTTCTGCTCGTGATAAATGTCATGGATGAACAGGTTCAGCGCCTGCACGCGCTGTTTCAGGCCCTGCTGCAGATGCGACCATTCGCCCGGGGGGATGATGCGCGGGACGATATCAAACGGAATCAGTCGCTCGGTGCCGGCATCGCTGCCATACACCGCAAAGGTAATGCCCACGCGGCGAAAGATGAGGTCGGCTTCGACCCGTTTTCTGGCCACGATATCGGCCGGCTGCTCTGATAGCCAGCGCTCGAATTCGCGGTAATGGGCACGAACTTCTGCGCCGCCCTCCGAATACATTTCATTAAAAAAGCTGGCCATTGCCGCGCAATCCTGTTGATCGAGATGCTCTGTTTTCCATCTCGTCAATCAAGAAACATGCCAGCAAAAAATCCTCCGGGCTTCAGGGGCTCCGAAGCCGGTCTACCAGCGCATTTTCTTTCGCTGTCGGCGGGGCCGTGAGCAATGAGACGACGATCATTGCGGCAAACGCTGCCGGCACGCCGAAAATTCCGGCGCAAGCCGGCGCCATGTGGAACCATTGCTGGCTGCTGCTACCGCCGAATGTGGGACTGGTCTGCACCAAATAGATGAGACAAACGAAAAACCCGGTCAGCATGCCGGTGATTGCCCCCTGCTGGTTCGCGCGTTTCCAGAAAATGCCCAAAACCAGTGCAGGGAACAGCGTCGATGCTGCCAGCGAAAACGCGGTGCTCACCAGCGACAAAATATCTCCGGAGCGAAAAGACGCGGTGTACGCGGCTAGCAGTGCTACCACCAGTAGTAGCAATTTCGAAATCGTTACTTGCCGCTGACTGGAAGCCGAGGGATTGACCATTCGGTAGTAGGTGTCATGCGAGAGTGCGCTGGAGATGGTCAGCAACAGCCCGTCGGCGGTGGAGAGCGCAGCAGCCAGCGCACCAGCGGCAATCAGGGCGGAGATAACATACGGCAGCCCGGCAATCTCGGGCGCGGCCAATGCGATCATGTCGCCGTCAATCGTAATCTCTGCCAGCTGTACTAAACCATCCATGTTGATATCGGTAATGCTGATCATGGGCTTGACCTTGTCGATGTTGGCCCAGTAATTGACCCAGCCCGGCAAGTGCGAATAGTCGATGCCGACGAGATTGCTGTAGATCTCGAACTTGATCAGCACGGCCATGGCCGGCAGCGCAGTGTAGAGCAGCGTGATGAAGAACAGCGTCCAGAACACGGATCGTCTAGCCTCGGACACCGAGGTGGTGGTGTAAGAGCGCATCAGCACATGCGGCATGGCGGCTGTTCCTATCATCAGGCAGAACATCAGCGCAATGAAGTTGTTTCGCTTGATGTCAGAGCTTTGCGCATCATCGCCCGGAAAGGGTTGAGTATGCGACTGCAGCGGACGCGAGCGCAGCATATGGTTGTTGACTTCCTGCTCCCACAGCCGCTTGGCTTCTTCAGGACTCTTCGGGTAGTCCGCCAGCGCGCGCCGCGCCGCCTTGATATCGATGAGCGAGGCATTGCTTGTCTGAAGTTCCTGCAAACGGCGGCGTGCCTCGGTTCGGCCTTCGTCCCACGACTGGGGCAGTCTTGCGATTCTTGAACGATATTGCTCTGCCCGCTTGCGATAGAGCTCGCGTACTTCGCGCTCGCTGCCATCGTCGGCAAGAATGTATTCCTGCGCAGTGAGCTTGGCGACGGCAGAACCATAGGCTACCTGCGGCACAGGCACGCCGGTCTGCTTCACAGACAGCCAGGCCACGGGGATCATGAACGCGACGATGATGATGATGTACTGCGCAATCTGCGTCCAGGTGATTGCTCGCATGCCACCCAGGAAGGAACACACCAGAATGCTTGCCAGCCCCAGGAAGATACCGACTGAAAAATCAATGCCTGTAAAGCGTGATGTGATCAGGCCGACGCCGTAGATCTGCGCGACGACATAGGTAAATGAAATGATCAGCGTCGCCGCGACCGCCAGTAGTCGCACAGCGTTGCCATTGCCATCTCTTCGAAAACGTGCGGCCAGATACTCTGGCACGGTGTAGCCGCCGAACTTGCGCAGATACGGCGCGATCAGCAGAGCCACCAGACAATATCCACCAGTCCAGCCCATGATGTAGGCGAGTCCGTCGAAGCCCTGAAGATACAAGCCACCGGCAAGTCCGATGAAGCTTGCCGTCGATATCCAGTCGGCGGCAGTGGCCATGCCATTAAATAGTGCCGGTACGCGACGTCCGGCAACATAATATTCGCTGATGTCGGAGGTGCGACTGGACACGCCAATGGCCGCATAGACCACGATGGAAGTGAACAGGAACAAATAGCCTAGCCAGAAGCGAGGGAAGCCCTCATGCTCAAGTATCGCAAGCGATAGCAGCAGCAGCCCCAGGCCCACGGTGTACAGGCTGAAGTAGCGGCTGAGCTGGCGGGCGAAATCACTCGATGTCATGCCCGTCTTCTCTGTCCTCGATGGTGCCGGCCTCCTGCTCCAGACGATTGACCGCATAGGCATAGCCGCCCACGATCAGGAGGTAGATCAGTGTCGTGCCCTGCGCCGCCATATAGAAAGGTATCGGCCAACCGACCAGCGTGAGGCTGGCCAGCTCGCGCGCGAAAAAAATCACGCCAAGGTTGACTGCAAACCACACGCCGAGCAACGCCATGGTGAGCGTTCTCACACGTGACCAATAGCGCTGCGGGCCTGAGTTCAATGGTGGCTGATTGTCGGGCGATATCGTCACGAGGAGGCGCCTTTCAGTGAGCGCTCGACAGCGGGAAACTGATCCTGAACAGGCAGCCTTGGTCGCGCTGACGGTCATCGATGATGATCTCGGCCGAGTGGTGCGTGACGATCTCTTTGACGATCGCTAGCCCAAGCCCGCTACCCTCAGTGTCGGTGCCCAGTATGCGATAAAAGCGATCGAAAACGTGAGCGTGTTCGGCAGTGGGTATGCCGGGGCCGTCATCCTCGACTTCGAGGACAGCACCGGCCTGTCGCGAACCCGGCGCGTTGGCGCGCACCCGAATGGTCACATGACCTTCCTGCTTTGAATAGCGCAGTGCATTGTCGATCAGGTTATTGAGCATTTCGCGCAGCATAGTGGAATTGCCCCGCACGAGGGGCACGCTATCGTCTGCTTCAAAGCCCAGATCGATGCGCCGTGCTATCGCTGTCTGCACCCACTCTTGTACGGTATCGCGCGCCAATAGTGTGATATCCACGCTACCGAAGGGTATCGATTGTGCTGTGCGGTTCTCTGCCCGTGCCAGTGCCAGTAGCTGATTGATCATGCGCGCGGCCGACTCCGAGCTTTTGGAAAGTTGTTCCAGTGAGCGTTGTATCTCTTGCCTGTCTGACTGCCGCATCGCCAGTTCCGACTGCATACGCATGCCGGCCAACGGCGTCTTCATCTGGTGTGCGGCATCGGCGATGAAACGCTTTTGTAACTGTATGCTGTGAGATAGCCGGGTCAGCATGTCATTGAGTGAACGTACCAGTGGCGAAATTTCTTCAGGCACGCCAGTGGAGTCAATCGGTGACAGATCATCTGGGCGGCGTGAGCGTATGCGTTCCTGCAGGGCGGTCAGTGGTGATAATCCTCGTGTCAGTGCGAACCACAGCAAAGCGAGTGCCACGGGCAGGATGACGAATTCCGGCAGGATGACGCCCTTGATGATCTGGTTCGCCAGTACGCGGCGCTTTTCCAGTGTTTCAGCCACCTGCACGAGTGCAAGGCGATGAGTGCCATCGCTCGCGTTCGGGCTGCGCAGCGGCTGAAGATTGACATACAGGTAGGCGACCCGCACTGGCGTATTGCGCAGCTGTGCGTCGCGGATCATGGCCGACCAGGGTATAGGTAACTCATCTTCTGACGGCGCGGGCAGGTCAGCGTCGCCGGTCACCAGCTCTCGTCGAGGCCCGGTAATCTGAAAGTACACAGTATCGATATCGTCTGCGCGCAGGATATCTCGCGCCGACAATGGCAGGTCCACACCCAAGACGCCATTGTTTTCCCTGACTTGCTGCGCCAGTACGGTTACCCGGTCTTCAAGAGAACGGTCGAATGCTTCGTTGGCAATCGACGTCGCAGCGACATAAGTAATGCCAATGCTGATCGGCCACAGCAGCAGCAGTGGCATCAGCATCCAGTCGAGAATGTCTCCAAACAGGGAGCGCTGGCTGCGCTGCTCAGGTGGATGGGTGTCGCCCGCACGAGCGTGGGCCGGGTGGCTGCTCATCACGCCTCAGCGCTCAGGCGTTGCCTGAGGGGCCGGTCTCTGCGGCTGCGGACGGTGCGAATTTCTCGAGGCAATAGCCTAGTCCGCGGACAGTGGCGATTCGCACACCAGCGTTTTCTATTTTTTTGCGGAGCCGGTGCACATACACTTCGATCGCATTGTTGCTGACCTCTTCCCCCCATTCGCACAGGTGATCAACCAGCTGTTCCTTGGAGACCAGCCGGCCGCTGCGCTTGAGCAGCACCTCCAGAAGACCCAGTTCACGTGCCGACAGATCGATCATGTGGTCATTCATGTAGGCGATGCGGCCGACCTGATCGAAGCTCAGCGGGCCGTGCTTGATGACGGTCGGTCCGCCTCCCGCGCCGCGACGGGTCAGTGCCCGCACCCGGGCTTCAAGCTCGGACAATGCGAAAGGTTTCGCCATGAAATCGTCGGCGCCGAGATCGAGCCCCCTCACCCGCTGATCCACCGAGTCACCGGCGGTCAGTATCAGCACCGGCACCCGCGAGTCGCGGGAACGCAGCCGACGCAGGACCTCCAGACCCGAGAGCTTGGGCAGGTCAAGGTCCAGGATCAGCAGGTCGAAATCCTGAGTCGAGAGCGCACTGTCCGCGGCCAGTCCATCACCCACGCAGTCGGTCACGTAGCCGGACTGGCGCAGCGATCGTGTCAGACCGTCGGCCAGCACACTGTCATCTTCGGCAAGCAGGATACGCATGCGTCTCTTGGGTTGTCGGGGTGGGTCGGGCGCTTGCGCAAAGCAGAGCCAAGCCAAAACGCAGAGGCTTGCCAAGGTGCGGCTTGTGCCGCGTTTTATCTAGTCTATTGGGTTTGAAGATTGCCAGCAACCAAGCATTTTCCAAGGGATTATCGTAAAAGTTTTCTAAACATTAATGGGCGATCGTAAAAATCCACTTGCGTCATCCACTGTTTTTTTATACAGTACTGCTCACGGTCAGACTGCAAACACCAAACGGCCTGACTCTCCCTCCCACCGCACCGAGAGAAATCCATGGACGACAAAAAACTGGCAAATTCTGAAAAAGGCAAGGCGCTCTCAGCAGCGCTGGCGCAAATTGAGAAGCAGTTCGGCAAAGGCTCGGTGATGCGCATGGCAGATGGCGCGGTCGCCGAGGAAGTCCAAGTAGTGTCTACCGGATCGCTGGGTCTGGACGTGGCGCTTGGGGTGGGGGGGCTGCCACGCGGTCGGGTGATCGAGATCTATGGCCCCGAGTCCTCGGGCAAGACCACAATGACTCTGCAAGTCATTGCCGAGATGCAGAAGCTGGGTGGTACCTGCGCGTTTATCGATGCCGAACACGCGCTCGACACAGTGTACGCGCAAAAGCTGGGGGTCAATCTGCACGATCTGCTGATTTCTCAGCCCGATACCGGCGAGCAGGCCTTGGAAATTACCGATGCGCTGGTACGTTCGGGTGCTGTCGACCTAATTGTGATCGACTCCGTTGCCGCGCTGACGCCGCGCGCCGAGATCGAGGGCGATATGGGTGATTCGCTGCCCGGTCTGCAGGCCCGACTGATGTCTCAGGCATTGCGCAAGCTGACGGGCTCAATCAACCGCACCAACACGATGGTGATCTTCATTAATCAGATCCGGATGAAGATCGGTGTCATGTTCGGCAACCCCGAGACCACCACAGGCGGCAATGCGCTCAAGTTTTATGCATCGGTTCGGATGGATATTCGCCGTACCGGCTCGATCAAGTCGGCAGACGAAGTCATCGGTAACGAAACCAAGATCAAGGTCGTCAAGAACAAGGTCGCACCTCCGTTCAAGGAAGCCCATTTCGACATTCTTTATGGAGAGGGCGTGTCTCGTGAGGGAGAAATTATCGACCTCGGCGTCGAGGCCAAGATCGTTGAGAAGTCGGGTGCTTGGTACAGCTACAACGGCGAGCGCATCGGGCAGGGCAAGGATAATGCGCGTACTTATCTGAAAGAGCGCCCGGAGCTGGCACGCGAAATCGAGAACAAGGTACGCGCTCATCTGGGTGTGCCTCAGCTTCCACCAGTGTCTGCAGCGGCTCCGGCAACACCCGCCGCAGAAGCTGAGGTGCCAGTGCCGAGGAAGTCGCGCGCGACCGCCGAGCTGAAGGAAGAGTAATCCGGGCTCATGCCCGCTCCCAAACCCAGCCTGAAGGCTCGCGCGCTGCGTTATCTGGCGGCGCGCGAGCACAGTCGTCTCGAACTCGGGCGCAAACTCGCCCCCCATGCGGGTGAAGATGATGACCTTGATGCGCTGCTTGACTGGCTTGAAGCGCAGAAATTTCTCTCTGAATCGCGTTTTGCTGACTCCTTGGTCAACCGCCGAGTCTCCCGATTTGGCAGTTCCCGTATCCTCTCTGAGTTGCAGAGTCATGGTCTTGACGACGCTACGGTATCGTCTGTGCGTACGGCTCTGATTGAAGGCGAGGAAGAGCGTGCTTGGCAGGTATGGCAAAAGAAATTCGGCAGCGCGTCGCACTCGCCCGAGTCCCGGGTAAAGCAAATGCGTTTTCTTCAACAACGCGGTTTTTCTCACGCCGCAATACAGTCAACGATGAAACGTGCCGCTCGTGTAGGCGAACAGGATTAAGAACCCCATATGGATGCCTCCCGTGTGTTGGGCTGATTTTGTTTGCTTGCGACGGTGCCCGTGTAGGAGCAGGGGTAGCGCTGTGCTACACTGCGAACGCTTTGCAGCGCTGCAGAAGCGGCACTCGCCATAAAAGCAGTGACCAGCTGCAGCTCGGCAGATCCGCGCTACAGACCGACTGGCGCACCAAACAGTTGATGGAAGCGCCATCCAACTAAGAATATATCCCGTTAAGGGGATGGCAAGGCGAGAATGCCGCAGACGGTACCGACGTACGGCAAGGTAGTGGCAACGCCGCCAGCGACCTGACGAGATAGGTTCTAAGTTTGCATTCTGTGCGGTCGCAGACCAAGGAGCGGCCCGGGTTGGCTGGTTCATGTGTCGCACCGGTGCGCTGGCTCGCTATAAAACATAGAATTATTCAGCGCCTCACCCATGCCTTTGTCAGTTCCCACATCGCCCCGTGCCCTGAGCCATACCCGCAGCATCGAGGTACAGGCCTTTCAGCGCGAAGATGGTTTGTGGGATATCGACACCCACATCACCGACACAAAAACCCGTGTTGCCGATCTTGCCTCCGGGGCCAGACCAGCCGGTTCGCCGATTCATGACTTGTGGTTGAGGATTACGATAGACACCCATCTGAATATCGTCGATGCCGAGGCGGTATCGGATGCCGTGCCCTATCCGGGCTATTGCAACACGATCGGACCTGCCTACAAGAAGCTGATCGGCCTGAATTTGTTACGCAGCTTCCGTCGCGAATTGAAAAGCCGTTTGTCCGGCACCGAGGGCTGTACCCATCTGACCGAGCTAGCTGGCGTGCTGCCGACTGCCGCGATACAGGCTTTTGCCGGGGATGTGCTGCCAACGCGCGACGGTGCGACCGAGGACGACGGCGCTCATCCGCCATTCCAGATCGATCGCTGCCATGCATTGCGACGCGATGGAACCGCTGTAGAAAAATACTACCCGCGCTGGTTCCTTACCCCAAAAACTTGAATGAAGCCCTTCTCCCGTAATGTGCACAACCACGCATTTGACAACCACCGATCATTCCTACCTATTGTGAACAGAGGACAGTCCGCATGAAAATCCATGAATACCAGGGAAAAGAAATCCTGAAAAAATACGGCGTCACGGTACCACGTGGCATACCGTGCATGAGCGTCGATGAGGCCGTCAAAGCTGCCGACACGCTGGGAGGACCTGTCTGGGTCGTCAAGGCCCAGATTCATGCCGGTGGTCGTGGCAAGGGCGGAGGCGTCAAGGTCGCCAAGTCCGTCGAACAAGTACGCGAGTATGCAAATCAGATCCTTGGCATGCAGCTCATCACGCATCAGACGGGCCCCGAGGGCCAGAAAGTACGCCGGCTGCTGATCGAGGAAGGCGCGGACATCCAGAAAGAACTCTACGTCTCGATGGTGACCGACCGAATTTCACAACGCGTCGTGCTGATGGCTTCGTCCGAGGGTGGAATGGACATCGAGGAGGTCGCCGAGAAGCATCCTGAACTGATCCATAAAATCGAGATTGATCCTGCAACCGGACTGAAAGACAGCGAGGCTGATGAGATCGCCAGCAAGATTGGCGTACCCACGGCTTCCCTTCCTGCAGCACGGACGCTGCTTCAAGGACTCTACAAAGCGTATTGGGATACGGATGCGTCATTGGCCGAGATCAATCCGCTGATCCTCACTGGCGATGGCAAGGTCATTGCCCTGGATGCCAAATTCAATTTTGATTCCAACGCCCTGTATCGTCATCCCGAGATCATGGCCTACAGAGATCTTGATGAAGAGGATCCGGCAGAAGTTGAAGCCTCCCAATTCGATCTCGCGTATATCTCACTCGATGGCAATATCGGCTGCCTCGTCAATGGTGCCGGTCTGGCGATGGCGACCATGGATACCATCAAACTGTTTAATGGAGAACCGGCCAATTTTCTCGATGTGGGTGGCGGCGCCACGGCGGAAAAGGTGACCGAAGCCTTCAAGATCATGCTGAAGAATCCCCATCTTCAGGCCATCCTAGTGAATATTTTTGGGGGCATCATGCGCTGTGACGTCATCGCTGAAGGGGTCATCACGGCTTCGCGTGCCGTATCGCTCAAAGTGCCGCTGGTCGTGCGCATGAAGGGCACCAATGAAGACATTAGCAAGAAAATGCTTGCTGACTCCGGATTGCCCATCATTTCTGCTGACACCATGGAAGAGGCTGCACAAAAAGTCGTCGCTGCTGCCAACGGAAAATAATCGCCAAGGAACACACATGTCCATTCTGATCAACCAAGACACCAAGGTCATCACCCAGGGTATTACCGGCAAGACCGGGCAATTCCATACGCGCATGTGCCGCGACTACGCGAACGGCAAACACTGCTTTGTTGCCGGCGTCAATCCCAAGAAAGCCGGTGAGGATTTCGAGGGCATTCCCATCTATGCCAACGTCAGGGAAGCCAAAAAGGCAACTGGCGCAACGGTTTCAGTCATTTACGTTCCTCCGGCCGGTGCCGCAGATGCGATCTGGGAAGCGGTAGAGGCTGAACTTGATCTGACCATTTGCATCACTGAAGGTATTCCCGTGCGTGACATGCTCGCTCTGAAAGACAAAATGAAAAAAGCGGGCAGCAAAACCCTCCTGCTCGGGCCGAACTGCCCTGGCCTGATCACGCCCGACGAGATCAAGATTGGCATCATGCCGGGTCATATCCACAAAAAAGGCCGCATTGGCGTGGTGTCTCGTTCCGGCACGCTGACCTATGAGGCGGTTGGTCAGCTAACTGCGCTGGGTCTTGGCCAGTCATCTGCCGTGGGTATTGGTGGCGACCCGATCAACGGCTTAAAGCACATCGATATCATGAAGATGTTCAACGACGATCCTGATACTGATGCGGTGATCATGATCGGAGAAATTGGTGGTCCGGATGAGGCTAATGCTGCTTACTGGATCAGGGACAACATGAAGAAACCTGTCGTCGGCTTCATTGCCGGTGTAACTGCGCCCCCTGGCAAGCGCATGGGTCATGCAGGAGCACTCATCTCTGGTGGCGCTGATACCGCGCAGGCCAAGCTGGAAATCATGGATGCCTGCGGCATCAAGGTGACGCGCAACCCTTCGGAGATGGGGAAATTACTAAAAGCGATGTTGTGATGTTAAAAAAGGGAGCAAAGCTCCCTTTTTT